>DATJWY010000030.1:0-20118 GCA_035500775.1 Acetobacteraceae bacterium | reverse complement strand
CCATTAGTTAGACCGAGCTTCCTGCTTCGATTTACTTCAACGCTTTGAAATCGTGTGAAATTTGAGCCATAAGGGGCTGAATCGTGTCCATGTAAATCACGCGATCGTGGGGTTGGTAAGGAATCGCGATTTGCTAGGCTTTTTGCTCTGAAGGTTCAAAAACGACGCATCCATCCTCCAAACGCAGCGTGTAGCCAGTAGCGGCCCTCTCCGCACGCCATTTTTTGTTATAAATCAATAGGTTGAAGCATTTTAAAGTAGGAAGCTCGGGTTAGAGCAATATCCGCAAGCCAAGGCGAACGGAAAATGCCCTAAGTGATCGGGGGTCTGGGGCCTCAAGGCCCCAGCGGGGTCCAGGGGCAGAGCCCCTGGCCTCGCCTTTACTTGGTGCTTATGGAGCCCCGCCCTTCCGGCGTTCTTTCAAGGCCGCCCAATACTCCATTCGCCGCTTCACCTCACGCTCGAAACCCCGCTCATTCGGGCGGTAGAACGGCGGCTGCTTCGGTCCCGCCAGCGCGGAAGGCATGAATTCCTGCCCCGAGAAGGCGTCCGGCTCGTCGTGATCGTAGCGGTACCCCATGTGGCGGCCGAGATCCTTCATCAGTTGGGTCGGCGCATTCAGGATGTGCATGGGGGGCGGCAGATGCGCCGTACGCTCGGCGACCGCGAGGGCCTCGTTGAACGCGGCATAGGCGGCGTTCGATTTCGGCGCGGTGGCGACGTAGGCGATCGCCTGCGCCAGGAACAGGCGCCCTTCGGGCCAGCCGATCCGCTCGAAGGCCTGCCACGCGGTGATGACCTGCACCATCGCCTGCGGGTCGGCCATGCCGACATCCTCGCTGGCGGCGCAGGAGAGGCGCCGGAACACCGCCTCCGGCGCCTCTCCGGCCGCGATCATCCGGGCGGCATAGTAAAGGGCCGCCTGCACATCCGAGCCGCGCAGCGACTTATGGAAGGCGCTCAGCAAATCGTAGTGACCGTCCCCGGCCTTGTCATGCGACGGCAGGCGCCGTTGCAGCACGCGCCCCATCGCCGCCGTGTCGAGCGGCTCGGGGCCGGTCAGGGTGTAGACCTGCTCCACCATGTTCAGCAGATAGCGGCCATCGCCCCCCGCCAGGTCGAGAAGGGCGGATCGCGCCTCGGGCCGCAGCGGCAGGGCGCGGTCCATCTGAACCTCCGCGCGCCGCAGCAACGCGGCCAGCGCCGCCTCGTCGAGCGCGCGCAGCACGAAGACCCGCACGCGCGACAGGATCGCTCCGTTCAGCTCAAAGGACGGGTTCTCGGTGGTGGCCCCGACGAGCGTGATGGTCCCGTCCTCGAGATAGGGCAGGAAGGCGTCTTGCTGGGCCCGGTTGAAGCGGTGGATCTCGTCGCAGAACAGCAGCGTCCCCTGCCCCGCCGCGCGGCGGGACCGGGCGGCCTCGAACACTTTCCGCAGATCCGCGACGCCGCCCTGGATGGCGGACACGGCCTCGAAATGCAGGTCGGTGGCCTGGGCCAGCAGCCGGGCGATGGTGGTCTTGCCGACGCCCGGCGGGCCCCACAGCACCAGGGAGGACAGCGCACGGGCCGCAACCATGCGGCTGAGAGGGCCGTCCGGGCCGAGCAGATGGTCCTGGCCGGCGACCTCGGTCAAGCTTGTGGGGCGCAGGCGATCCGCCAGTGGCCTCGGCGCCTCTTCCTCGAACAAGCTATGCATGGCCATCGGAACAGCTCCAATCGAGGCGCCCCCGCCCCATCGCGACACGCCAGCCTACCCGCATGCGGGAAAGCGCGCGCGGCCACCGCCCCCTCGCGGGCGGGCACGGCGCCACCCGCGCGATCGCCGGAGAACCAGACAGATGTGGGAAGGAAGAAGGCCGTGTCATGCGCAGTTGCAAGCAGGTGACAATTTTGTGGCCAAAATGCCGCGAGTCTGGACATTACCGGAGTGTATCTTGCAGGGGCTTTTTACCAAACCTACCGTTCTCCCCGGCCGCATGGGCGGACGATGGGTTCTGTCGTCCGGTCATGGTCACACAAAAGGAAACTTGACCATGCGCAAAACCACTCTGCTCGGTCTGGCCGCCCTCGCTCTCGCGACGAGCGGCGCCATCGCGAACGCCAACGCGCAGACGGCTCCGGCCGCCGCGCCGGAGGCCACCACCACCCCGGCGAAGCCGCCGGTCTCCCACCACAAGACCGGGATGCACAAGACCAAGGCCACGAAGGGGCAAAAGGCTCCGGGGATGGCCAAGGAACCGGCGGTTGAGGATCTGAACAGCCAGAGCCTGAACGCGGCCAAGAGCGGCCAGGCCTTCACTCCCCCAGCCAAGTCGGCCCAGTAATCGCCTTACGGCACTGGCATTCCCGGCATGGCGATTCCCGTCGCGTGAGCGCGTCGCCGTAATCGCCCCCCGCCGCCGGAAACCGCGGCGGGGTTAGCCGGAGCCGAACACTCAAAACCAATCGCCGCAAAAACATCAGGCGCCGCGAGGGCGCCTGCCGGGCCGGGATGACCGGCCGTAAAACTCTCGCCTTCCCACCCAGGCTCCGCCGACCGGAATGACCGGCGGAATACCCGGATGGTTTCCGCCCGATGACCTCAGGCGGCCTCGGCTTCCGAGGCGACTTCCGGCTTCGGCCCGCTATCCTGGCCCTTGGCCGAGGGGTCGCGGTCCACCAGCTCGATCACCGCCATGTCAGCGGCGTCGCCATAGCGGACGCCGGCCTTCAGCACGCGGGTATAACCGCCAGCCCGGCCCCGATACCGTTCGGCCAGGGCATCGAACAGCTTGTTGACGATCACATCGTCCCGAAGCTGCGCATAGGCCTGACGGCGCGCATGCAGCCCGCCACGCTTGCCGAGCGTGATCAGCTTCTCCGCCACCGGCCGCAGCTCCTTGGCCTTCGGCAGGGTGGTGGTGATCTGCTCGTGCTTGAGCAGCGCCACAGCCATGTTGCGGAACATGGCAAGGCGATGGGTGGACGTGACGCCGAGCTTCCGGCCGGCAACACCGTGACGCATGAACCCTAACTCCCCGGAGCCCGTCCCTCCCAGGCGAAGGGCCTGAGAGGCAGCGGCGCCTCACTACAAAACCGAACAAAGCGGCGCCACCCCAAGACCGGGCCGGAACCGCCTCAGCAGACCAGAAAGGCAACCGCGCCGGCCCAGGGCCGGCGAGCGCCTGACTCCGACGGCCGGCGCGCGCCCAGGGGCGCCGCACCGAACCGCGCGGGATCTCAGAACGGCTCGTCGAGCCGCTTCGCCAGTTCCTCGATATTCTCCGGCGGCCAGCCGGGCACCGTCATACCGAGGGTGAGGCCCATATTGGTCAGGACCTCTTTGATCTCGTTCAGGGACTTGCGGCCGAAATTCGGCGTGCGGAGCATTTCCTGCTCGGTCTTCTGCACGAGATCGCCGATATAGACGATGTTGTCGTTCTTCAGGCAGTTGGCGCTGCGAACCGACAGTTCCAGCTCGTCCACCTTGCGCAGCAGGTTGCGGTTGAACCCCAGATCTTCCTGCGGCTCCTCGGCGCGGACCAGCTGCGGCTCCTCGAAATTGATGAAGAGCTGGAGCTGATCCTGCAGGATGCGAGCGGCGAGCGCCACCGCGTCCTCAGGCGTCACCGCCCCGTTGGTCTCCACCGTGAGCAGCAGCTTGTCGAAGTCCGTCACCTGACCGACGCGGGTCGGCTCGACCTTGTAGGCGACGCGGCGCACCGGCGAGTAGATGGCATCGACCGGAATCAGGCCGATCGGCGCATCCTCGGGACGGTTGGCGGCGGCCGGCTCATAGCCGCGGCCGAGCTGCACCGTGAACTCCATGTTGAACTTCACCCCCTCATCGAGGGTGCAGATCACCAGGTCGGGGTTCATGATGTCGATATCGTGCCCGGCCTGGATCTGGCCCGCGCGCACCTCGCCAGGGCCGGTCGCCGTCAGCGACATGCGCTTCGGCCCTTCCCCGTGCATGCGCAGCGCGAGCTGCTTCACGTTCAGCACGATGTCCGTGACGTCCTCGCGCACGCCGGCCACGCTGCTGAATTCGTGCAGCACACCGTCGATCTGCAGCGAGGTCACGGCGGCGCCCTGCAGCGAGGAGAGCAGGATGCGGCGGATGGCGTTACCCAGCGTCATGCCGAAGCCGCGCTCGAGCGGCTCGGCGACGATGGTCGCGACCCGCGACGGGTCGGCTCCCGGCTCGACTTCCAGCTTCTCCGGCTTGATCAGGGACTGCCAGTTCCTCTGGATGACCACTCTCTCAGCCTTTCAAATGCGTTTGGCAGCGACCCCGCTGGCTCCGGCAAGGAGCGGGCGGGTCGCCGCCTCCGATCTCAGACGCGCCGGCGCTTGCGCGGGCGGCAGCCATTGTGCGGGATCGGGGTCATGTCACGGATCGCGGTGATCGCGAAGCCGACCGCCTGCAGGGCCCGCAGCGCGCTCTCGCGCCCGGAACCGGGGCCGCTCACCTCGATCTCCAGCGTCTCCATCCCGTGCTCGCGCGCCTTGCGGCCCGCATCCTCGGCCGCGACCTGGGCGGCATACGGGGTGGACTTACGGCTGCCCTTGAAGCCCTGGCTGCCGCTCGACGACCAGGCGATGGCATTGCCCTGGGCGTCGGTGATGGTGATCATGGTGTTGTTGAACGAGGCGTTCACATGCGCCACACCCGAGATGATGTTCTTGCGCTCTTTCTTGCGCGGCCGGGTGGACGAAGCGGCGGGTTTCGCCATGAGGTAAAAATCCTGCTTGTTTGGCGCCCCTCACGGAAGGGCGCGGAAAAGGGCGATGGCGGAGAGAGAAACCGGAAGATAAGGCCGGAAGACCGGCCTTACTTCGTCACCTTCTTCTTGCCGGCGATCGGCACCGCCTTGCCCTTGCGGGTACGCGCATTCGTGTGGGTCCGCTGACCGCGTACCGGCAGGCCGCGGCGATGCCGCAGGCCGCGATAGCAGCCGAGATCCATCAGGCGCTTGATGTTCATCGCAACTTCACGCCGCAGGTCGCCCTCGACGCGGAATTCGTGGTCGATCAGCTCGCGGATACGCAGGACTTCTTCGTCGCTCAGCTGGTTCACACGGCGGTCGTCGGCGATGCCGAGCTTGTTGCAGATCTCCTGCGCCTTCGCCGGCCCGATGCCGTAAATGTAACGCAGGCTGATGGTCACCCGCTTGTTCGTTGGGATGTTCACACCGGCAATACGCGCCACGCCTGTCACTCCTTAAGCGCCAGGAAGCCAGTCTTCCGGCGCCGGACCTGAGGTCCGCCCCGAAACAGAGCTTCCAGCAAGCAAAACCATTGAGGGCGCGCATCGCCCGATGCCGCCAAGGGCGCGGACTATAGCGTCCGCGCCCGCCATGTCAACGCAAACAGATCAACTTGCCGTGAGCTGAGCCCGGACCTCATCGGCCGGCAAACTGGCCAGAATGCGTTCGATTTCCCGCGTCACGGCGCCGATTTCCGCCATGCCGTCCACCGTGTAGAGCCGCCCCTGCGCCTCATAGAAGGGCAGAATCGGCGCGGTCTTCTTGTGGTACGCTTCCAGCCGGGCCACCACGGTTTCCCGCTTGTCATCGGCGCGGCGGACGAAATCATGACTGCCGCACTGATCGCAGACCCCCGACTCCTTCGTCGGCTTATACGAGTCGTGATAGCCGGCGCCGCACTTCGCGCAGGCGAAGCGGCCCGCGATTCGCTCGACCAGCGCCTCATCGTCCACGCGCAGCTCGATCACGGCATCCAGCGACAGCCCGAGACCGGCGAGCAGCTTATCCAGCGCCTCGGCCTGCGGCACGGTGCGGGGAAACCCGTCCAGGATGAAGCCACGGGCGCAATCCGGCTGGCGCACCCGGCCGCCAAGCATCTCGATGATGATCTCGTCCGGCACCAGGCCGCCCGACTCCATGATGCTCTTGGCCTTCTGGCCGATCTCGCTGCCGGCGGCGACCTCGGCGCGGAGCATGTCACCGGTCGAAACCTGAGCGAGTCCATCGCGCTGAGCCAACAGCGAAGCCTGCGTGCCTTTTCCAGCCCCCGGAGGGCCGAGGAGTATGAGATTCAACGATTACGTCTCCTCACCCGGGCCTTCCTGATGAGGCCCTCATATTGATGCGCCAGCAGATGAGACTGGATCTGCGTGACCGTGTCCATAGTCACCGAAACGATAATCATCAGGCTGGTGCCGCCAAAGTAAAATGGCACGCCATAGCGGCTGATCAGGATTTCCGGCAGCAGACAGACGGCCACGAGATAAAGGGCGCCGATCGTGGTCAGCCGCGTCAGAATATGATCGAAGAATTCAGCGGTGTGGCTGCCCGGACGGATACCGGGAATGAAGCCGCCATACTTCTTCAGATTGTCGGCGGTCTCCTGCGGGTTAAACACCACCGCCGTATAGAAATACGAGAAGAAGACGATCAGTCCCGCGTACATCGCCATATACAAGGGCTGACCATGCGCGAGCTGGCCGCTGATCCATGTCACCCAGGAGGGCGCGCCGGTGCCGCGGGAGAAGCCGGCGATGGTCGCCGGGACCAGCAGGATCGAACTCGCGAAGATCGGCGGAATCACGCCCGAGGTGTTGATCTTCAGCGGCATGTGGGTCGAGTCGCCGCCGAACATGCGGGTTCCCACCTGGCGCTTCGGATACTGGATCACGATTCGCCGCTGCGCCCGCTCCATGAACACGATGAAGGCGATCACCGCCGCCGCGATAAGCATGAAGGCGACGATGAACACCGGCGAAAGCGCGCCGGTACGGCCCAGTTCCAGCAGGTTAGCGAGCGCGTGGGGCAGGTTGGCGACGATGCCGGCGAAGATGATCAGGCTCGTACCGTTGCCGATGCCGCGCGCGGTGATCTGCTCGCCGAGCCACATTAGGAACATCGTTCCGCCGACCAGCGTGACGACACAGGAGAAGCGGAACATCAGGCCCGGATCGATGACCGCCGCCCCGAGCGCGCCATGCATGCCTTCCAGCCCGACGGCAATGCCGTACGCCTGGAACAGTGCGATCATCACCGTGAGATAGCGGGTGTATTGATTGAGCTTCTTGCGCCCGCTCTCCCCTTCCTTCTTCAGCGCCTCGAGCGAAGGAATGGCGGCAGACATCAACTGTACGATGATGCTGGCGGAGATGTACGGCATGATGTTCAGCGCGAACACCGTCATCCGCCCGAGCGCGCCACCGCTGAACATGTCGAACATGCCAAGGATGCCGCCGCCATGCTGCTGCATCAACTCGCCCATGACCGCAGCGTCCACACCCGGTACCGGGATGTACGTGCCCAGGCGATAGACGATCAGCGCACCGAGCGTGAACCAAAGCCGTTTACGAAGCTCGGTGGCCTTTGAGAGCACGCCGAGGTTGAGATTTGCCGCGAGCTGCTCGGCCGCAGAGGCCATCAGCGTGTTCCTCTTTTAAAGCAGCGCCGCCCGCCTTTGCTGTGCCCGCGACGCTTCATGACTCGGGCATGTTTGCCTTGGCGACGAGGCAATCGCAAGAGCGCAGGTCAGGCCCGTCGCCCCGACAGCCCGGCCGGCGCCGCACCCAATCGTTCTGGCTCTAAAAAGAAATAGCTGGGCGCTCACGCTGAAACGGGCGCCAGAGCCGGGGCGCGGCACGCGCCGCAACACGCTGAACGCGTGACACCCCGGAGGGGTTTGGGGCCGGCGGCCCCAAACCAGTCTTATGCGCTGGCTTCCGCCGAGGCGGTCGCCACAGTCGTCGTCACCGTACCGCCAGCCGACTGCACCGCGGCAACCGCGGCCGCCGACGCACCGGAAACGGTGATCGTCACCGGACGGGTGATCTCACCACGGGCCAGCAGGCGCACGCCGGCAACCTTGCCGCCGCGCACCAGGCCGGCATTCCGCAGGCTCTCCTCGGTGATCGGCTGCGCGGCGTCCAGACGCCCCGCCTCGATCGCCGCGTTGAGCGAGCCGAGATTGATCGGCGCGTATTCCTTGCGGAACAGGTTGGTGAAGCCACGCTTCGGCAGACGCCGGTAGATCGGGAGCTGACCGCCCTCGAACCCGTTCAGCGACACGCCCTCACGCGCCTTCTGACCCTTCACACCCTTACCGGAGGTCTTACCCTTGCCGGAGCCGATGCCGCGCCCGAGGCGCTTGGACTTCGGCCGCGCCCCCGGGTTATCGCGGAGTTCATTCAGCTTCATCTTACCCCTCCACGCGCACGAGGTGGGCGACCTTGCGGATCATGCCCCTCACGGACGGCGTGTCCTCCAGTTCCCGCGTGCGACGCAGCTTGTTCAGCCCGAGACCGATCAGCGTCTCCTTCTGACCGGGCTTGCGCCCGATCGGAGAGGCGATCTGCGTGACGCGGACCTTGCCGGTGCTCTCAGACATTGGCCTCGGCCTCCTGCGCCGGCGCATGCTCGCGCTTGCCAAGAATGTCCGCGACCTTCTTGCCACGCCGGTTCGCCACCGAACGCGGGCTCGCGCATTGCTGCAGCGCGGCGAAAGTCGCCTTCACCATGTTATGCGGGTTGCGGCTCCCGAGCGACTTGGCGACGACGTCGCCAATGCCCAGGCTCTCGAACACCGCGCGCATCGGACCGCCGGCGATGATGCCGGTGCCCGCCACGGCCGAGCGCAGCACGACCTTGCCCGCGCCGTAATGGCCGGCCACGTCATGATGCAGGGTGCGGCCTTCCTTCATCGGCACCCGGATCATCGCGCGCTTGGCGCGGTCCGTGGCCTTGCGGATTGCCTCCGGCACCTCACGCGCCTTGCCCGCGCCATAGCCGACGCGGCCCTTCTGGTCGCCAACCACGACCAGGGCGGCGAAGGCGAAACGACGGCCGCCCTTCACCACCTTGGCCACGCGGTTGATGGTGACCAGCTTGTCAATCAGCTCATCGCCGCCGTCGCGCTCGCGATCGCGGTCCCGACCCTCGCGGCCTCGGCCGCCTTCCCTCGGTTCACGTGCCATTGCCTGCTCCCGTCAGAAGGACAGCCCGCCCTCACGGGCGGCATCGGCCAGCGCCTTGACGCGGCCATGGTAAATATACGAGCCGCGATCGAAGACGACCTCGGTCACACCCGCCGCCACCGCGCGCTCGGCGACCAGCTTGCCGACCGCCTCCGCCGCCGCCTTGTCGGCGCCGGTGCGCAGCCCCTCGCGGAGCGTCTTCTCGATGGAAGACGCCGCCGCGACCGTGCGGCCGGCCGCATCGTCGATGACCTGGGCGTAGATGTGCTTGCCAGAGCGGAAGACCGACAGACGCGGACGCCCGCCGGCCTTGCGGCGAAGCTGGAAGCGCAGACGCTCGCGCCGACGCTCCCGCAGATCCAGTTGAGCGCTCATTATTTCTTCTTGCCTTCCTTGCGCCGGATCGTCTCGGTATCGTACCGTACGCCCTTGCCCTTATAGGGTTCCGGCAGACGCCAGCTGCGGATCTCCGCCGCGACCTGCCCAACCAGTCGCTTGTCCACGCCCTCGACCGTGATGGCGGTCGGACGCGGCGTGGTGATCTTGATCCCCGGCGGCACCGGGTAGACCACGTCATGCGAGAAGCCCAGGTTCAGCACCAGGTTGCTCCCCTGCACCGCGGCGCGATAACCCGTGCCGGTGATCTCCATGGTCTTGCTGTAGCCGCTGGAGACGCCCTTCACCATGCAGGCGATCAGCGCCCGCGTGGTGCCCCACATCATCCGCGCCTGCCGCTCGCCGGAGGCCGGCTTCACGGTGACCTTGTTGTCCTCGACCGTGGTCTCGACATGCGGGGTCAGAGGCAGCTTGAGCTCGCCGAGCTTGCCCTTCGCCGTCAGCACGCCGTTGGCAATCGCCACCTGCACGCCCGCCGGGATCTCGACCGGATATTTGCCTACGCGCGACATCTGCGATCCTCCGTCAGAAGACGCGGCACAGGACCTCGCCGCCAACATTGGCAGCGCGGGCCTCGGCATCGCTCAGCACACCACGCGGCGTGGACAGGATGGACACACCCAGCCCGGCATAGACGCGCGGCAGTTCCTTGATCTTCGAATAGACGCGCCGGCCGGGCTTGGAGACGCGGTGGATCTCCTTGATGACCGGCTCGCCTTCATTGTACTTCAGCTCGATGCGCAGCTGGGCGACACCAGGCCGCAGCTCCTCGGCGCTGAAGCCGCGGATATAGCCCTCGCGCTTCAGAACATCGAGCACGTTGGTGCGCAGCTTGGAAGCCGGAGAGACGCAGGACGTCTGACGGCTGCGCTGCGCATTCCGGATGCGCGTAAGCATATCCCCCAGGGGATCGGATAGTGACATCGCTCGGTCCCCTTACCAGCTCGCCTTGACCATGCCGGGGATCTGACCCGAGCTGGCCAGCTCACGCAGCGCGATGCGGCAGAGCTTGAACTTGCGATAGTTGGCGCGCGACCGGCCGGTCAGCTCGCAACGCAGGCGAACGCGGGTGCGGCTGCCATTGCGGGGCAGCTGCGCCAGCCTCACCGACGCCTCGAACCGGTCCTCAACAGGGAGGGTGCGGTCCATCAACTGGTCCTTCAGCGTGGCCCGCTTGGCGCGGTCACGCTCGGCCATCCTCTGACGCTTGAGGTTGCGGTTGACCGCAGATGTCTTGGCCATCTCGTCTTTGTCCTCCGGAACCTGCCGGTATCGAGCCGGCGGTTTTCCCAAAACTGTAAATCCTGCGCGGAGCCTGGTTCAGGCGGCGAACGGAACGTCGAACGCCTTGAGCAGCGCCTTCGCTTCCGCGTCCGTCTTCGCCGTCGTCACGAACACGATGTCCATGCCGCGGATCGCGTCCACCCGGTCATACACGATTTCCGGGAAGATAATCTGTTCCTTCAGCCCCATGGCGAAGTTGCCACGGCCGTCGAAGCCCTTGCCGGAGGGGATGCCGCGGAAGTCGCGGACGCGCGGCAGGGCGATGGTCACCAGCCGGTCCAGGAACTCGTACATCCGCGCCTGGCGCAGCGTCACCTTCGCGCCGATCGGCAGATCCTTGCGGATCTTGAAGCCGGCGATCGCCTTCTTCGCCACCGTCTTCACCGGCTTCTGGCCGGCGATGAGGGTCAGCTCGGCAACGGCGGCGTCCAGCTTCTTCTGGTCGCCCGCGGCCTCACCCACGCCCATGTTGATGACGATCTTCTCCAGCTTCGGCACCTGCATCGGGTTCTGGTAGTTGAACTCCTTCTGCAGCGCGGCCCGGATCTTCTCCGCATAGACCGCCTGGAGCCGAGGCACCTCGCGGATCTCGCTCGTCTCGCTCATCGCCTCAGCCCTCGATCACGTTGCCCGTGGCCTTGGCCACGCGAACCTTGCCCTGGCCCTCGATGACGCGGAAGCCGACGCGGGTCGGCTGATCGCTCTTCGGATCCACGAGCTTCAGATTGGAGAGGTGGATCGTCGCCTCCTGCTCCACGATGCCCCCGGGCTGGCCCATGCCGCGCGGCTTCACGTGGCGCTTGACCACGTTGACGCCCTGCACGACGGCGCGATTCTCGGCCGGCAGAACACGCAGCACTTCGCCGCGCTTGCCCTTGTCACGGCCGGTGATAACCAGGACCCGGTCGCCCTTGCGGATGCGCGCGGCCATTACAGCACCTCCGGCGCCAGCGAGATGATCTTCATGAACTTGCGGGCCCGCAGCTCACGCACAACCGGCCCGAAGATACGGGTGCCGATCGGCTCCTGCTGCTTGTTGATCAGCACCGCGGCATTGCGGTCGAAGCGGATCGCGCTGCCATCCGGCCGACGCACGGCGAAAGCAGTGCGCACGATCACCGCCTGGTGCACGTCGCCCTTCTTCACCTTGCCCCGCGGAATGGCCTCCTTGACGGAGACCACGATCACGTCGCCGACCGAGGCGGTCTTCCGCTTGGAGCCGCCCAGCACCTTGATGCACTGCACCCGACGCGCGCCGGAATTATCGGCGACATCCAGGTTGGTCTCGGGATGGATCATTCTCTAGGCCCTCACACCTGCTCGGGGTGCTGAGCAACGGCAGCCGCAGCGGCCGTCGCGTCGCCCGGAGCCTCGACATCCGCAACGGACATGCCGTTGCGGGTGATCACGGTCCAGGTCTTGCGCTTGCTGATCGGCGGGCACTCGATGATCCGAACCATGTCGCCAACGGCGCACAGATTGGCCTCGTCATGCGCCGCGTACTTCTTCGAGCGCCGGATGAACTTCTTGTACAACGGATGCATGACGCGACGCGTGACAAGAACCGTGATGGTCTTGTCCATCTTGTCGCTCGTCACCCGTCCCGTCAGGACGCGCCTTGGCATCGCCCCACTCCTCTCAGGACTTCGCGGCGGAGACTTGCTTCTCCGCCAGAATGGTCTTCACGCGAGCGATGTCGCGACGCACCTGGCGCACGCGGCTCACCCCTTCCATCTGCCCCGTCGCGCGCTGGAAGCGCAGATTGAACTGCTCCTTGCGCAGATCGAGAAGCAGGGTGTTCAGCTCGTCCGGCGTCTTCGCACGGATATCGGCGGGCTTCGTCATATCAGGCCTCCCCGATCCGGGTCACGAACTTCGTCTTGATCGGCAGCTTCGCCGCGCCGAGCGTCAGCGCCTCTTGCGCCAACTCCTGCGTCACGCCGTCGATCTCGAACATGATCCGGCCCGGCTTCACGCGCGCCACCCAGAATTCTGGCGCGCCCTTGCCGGAGCCCATGCGGACTTCGGCGGGCTTGGTGCTGACCGGCAGATCCGGGAAGATGCGGATCCACACGCGCCCGGCGCGCTTCATCGCGCGGGTGATGGCACGGCGGGCGGCCTCGATCTGGCGCGCGGTCACGCGCTCCGGCTCCAGGGCCTTGAGGCCGAAGGCGCCGAAATTCAGCGTGGTGCCGCCTTTGGCGACGCCGTGGATGCGGCCCTTATGGGCCTTGCGGTACTTGGTCCGCTTCGGGGAAAGCATCGTCCGTCTCCGTTACCGCTGCGGCGCCTGCTCGGCGGCGCGGCGATCCTGGGCCAGCGGGTCATGCGCAAGGATCTCGCCCTTGAAGACCCAAACCTTCACGCCGCACGTGCCGTAAGTGGTCTTGGCCGTCGCCGTGCCGAAATCGATATCGGCGCGAAGCGTGTGCAGCGGCACCCGCCCCTCACGATACCACTCGACGCGGGCAATCTCGGCGCCGCCGAGACGGCCGCCGCAATTGATCCGGATGCCCTGCGCGCCAAGACGCATCGCCGACTGCACCGCGCGCTTCATCGCCCGGCGGAACGCCACGCGGCGCTCGAGCTGCTGCGCGATATTCTCGGCCACCAGGGTGGCGTCGATCTCGGGCTTGCGGATCTCGACGATGTTCAGCGCCACATCGGCCTTCGCCATGCGGGCCAGACCACGGCGCAGAACCTCGATGTCCTGGCCCTTCTTGCCGATGACGACGCCCGGACGCGCCGCATAGATCGTCACCCGCGGCTTCTTCGCCGGGCGCTCGATCACGACGCGGGAAACGCCGGCACTGGTCAGCTTGCCGCGCAGATAGGAGCGCAGCTTCAGATCCTCGTGCAGCAGCTTCGCGTAGTCGTCACCGGCGAACCAGCGCGAATCCCAGGTGCGGTTGATGCCGAGCCGGAGCCCGATCGGATTGACTTTGTGTCCCATCGCGTCAGGCCGCCTTCTGCTCGGTTTCGGGCGCGATCGACTCGCGCTCGGCAACCACGATCTTCAAATGGCTGAACCACTTCTCCACCCGGGCCGCGCGGCCGCGGCCGCGAGCCTGGAACCGGCGCATGACGACGGACTTGCCGACCTCCGCGCGCGTGACGACCAGTTGGTCCACGTCGAGGTGGTGGTTGTTCTCGGCGTTGGCGATCGCGCTCTCCAGCGCCTTGCGCACCGCGTGGGCGATGCGGCGCTTGCTGAAGGTCAGCGTCGCCACGGCCTGGCTCGCCGGCTGGTTGCGGATCAGCCCGGCGACCAGGTTGAGCTTGCGGGGGCTCACGCGCAGGTTGCGCAGGACCGCCTGTGCCTCGGTCTCGGCGAGACCGCGCGGATGCTTCGGCTTGCTCATCTCAGCCCCGCTTCGCCTTCTTGTCAGCCGAGTGGCCGGTGAAGGTGCGCGTCGGCGAGAACTCGCCGAATTTGTGCCCCACCATGTTCTCAGTCACCTGCACGGGCAGGAACTTGTGCCCGTTGTAAACGCCGAACGTCAGGCCGACGAACTGCGGCAGGATCGTCGAGCGACGCGACCAGATCTTGATGATCTCGTTGCGGCCCGACGCCCGTGCGGCTTCGGCCTTATTGAAGAGGTACCCGTCCACGAACGGGCCCTTCCAGACGGAACGTGCCATCCTAAGTTGCTCCCGCTCTTACTTCGACTTGCTTGCGCGACGGATAATCAGCTTGTCCGTCCGCTTGTTCGCGCGTGTCTTGTAACCCTTCGTCGGCTTGCCCCACGGGGTGACCGGATGCCGGCCGCCCGAGGTGCGGCCTTCACCACCACCATGCGGGTGATCGACCGGGTTCATCACGACGCCGCGGACATGCGGGCGACGACCGGCCCAGCGGGAACGACCCGCCTTGCCGATGTGCTGGTTCATATTGTCGGGGTTGGAAACCGCCCCGACCGTCGCCATGCACTCGGCGCGCACGACGCGGAGTTCGCCCGACTGCAGCTTGATCTGCGCGTAGCCGGCATCCTTGCCGACGAGCTGGGCATAGGTACCCGCCGCACGCGCGACCTTGCCACCGCCGCCCTGCTTCAGCTCGATGTTGTGCACGATCGTGCCGACCGGAATGGCCGCCAGCGGCATCGCGTTACCCGGCTTGATGTCGACGCGCTGGCCGGAAATCACCGTGTCGCCGGCGCGCAGACGCTGCGGCGCCAGGATGTAGGCGAGTTCCCCGTCCTGATACCGGATCAGCGCGATGAACGCCGTGCGGTTCGGATCGTATTCCAGCCGCTCGACCGTCGCCGGCACTTCGAACTTGCGCCGCTTGAAGTCGATATGACGGTAGGTCTGCTTGTGCCCACCACCGCGGAAGCGGGTGGTGATGCGGCCAAGGTTGTTACGCCCGCCGGTGCCCGTCTTGCCCTCGGTGAGCCCCTTGACCGGCTTGCCCTTCCAGAGCTCGCTGCGGTCGATCAGCACAGTGCCGCGAAGGCTCTGCGTGACGGGATTGAATTGCTTCAGTGCCATTGCCGCACCCTCACGCCAGACCGGTCGTCAGGTCGATGGTCTGACCTTCCGCCAGCTGCACGTATGCCTTCTTCACATCCGAGCGCTGACCCGGCCGGCCGCGGAAGCGCTTAGTCTTGCCCTTCTGCACCAGCGTGTTCACACCCAGCACCTTGACGCCGAACAGACCCTCGACCGCGGCCTTGATCTCCGGCTTCGTCGCCGTGTCCGCCACGCGGAACACAACCTGGTTCCGCTCGGTCAGCGACGTCGCCTTCTCGGTGACCACCGGGCTCAGCACGATCTGATAGAGCGCCTCGCGCGACAGATTCGCCGCGCGCTTACGGGCATCCGCGATACGGCTCATGCCAGGCGCTCCTTCAGGCCCTCGACGCCGGCGGTGGTGATCGCCAGCACGTCATGGTTGAGGATGTCGTAGACATTCGCGCCGAGCGTCGGCAGCACGTCCACGCCATGAATGTTGCGGCTGGCGCGCAGGAACGACTCGTCCACGGCGCGGTCCACGATCAGCGCCGAGCGCAGGCCGAGAACCTTCAGCTTCGCAGCCAGTTCCTTGGTCTTCTCGACGCCCGCGGCGGCCTCCAGCACGATCAGCTTGCCTTCCGCCGCCTTCTGCGACAGCGCGCTGATCAGGCCGAGACGGCGCACCTTCTTCGGCAGGTCATAGCCGTGGTCACGCACGACCGGGCCATGCACGGCGCCACCAGTGCGAAACTGCGGCGCGCGCAGGCTGCCCTGACGGGCATTACCGGTGCCCTTCTGCTTGTAGGGCTTCTTCGTGGTGCCGGACACCTCACCCATGCCCTTCACCTTGTGCGTGCCGGCACGGCGCTTCGCGAGCTGCCAGTGCACGACCCGCGCCATGATGTCGGCGCGCGGCGCCTGCGCGAAGATCTCGTCCGGCAGTTCGGCGCTGCCGGCGCTGCCGTTGTCGAGCGTCTTGATGTCGATCTGCATCGTCTCGTCCTCAGCCGGCCAGCGCGGCCGGATAGGGCGCCTCGGCCGGACGGGCGCGCTTGATCGCATCCCGCACCAGGACGAAACCACCTTTGGAACCGGGGATCGCGCCCTTGACCATGATCAGGCCGCGCTCGGCATCCACCTTGGCGATCTCGAGATTGAGCGTGGTTACGCGCTCGACACCGAGATGACCAGCCATCTTCTTGTTCTTGAAGGTCTTGCCCGGATCCTGACGGTTACCGGTCGAACCATGGGAACGGTGGCTGACCGACACGCCGTGCGTCGCTTCCAGGCCGCGGAAGTTCCAGCGCTTCATGGCGCCGGCGAACCCCTTGCCCTTGGTCGTGCCGGTGACGTCCACCTTCTGCCCGACGACGAAATGCGCGGCCGACAGCGTCGCACCCGGCTCCAGCACGGCGTCAGGCGCCACGCGGAACTCAATGAGCTTCTTCTTCGGCTCGACCTTCGTCCGGGCGAAATGCCCACGATTCGGCTTCGACACGTTCTTCACCTTGGCACGCCCGGTGCCGAGCTGGACGGCGGTGTAGCCGTCACGCTCCTCAGTGCGCGTGTCCACAACCTGCACCTCGTCGAGGTGCAGAACGGTGACGGGCACGTGCGTGCCATCGTCCTTGAACAGCCGGGTCATGCCCAGCTTCTTTGCGATCAACCCAGTACGCATCCTGGCCTCTTTTCGGTCCCTTTGTCCTTCGGGGGGCCTGTCTTACAGCTTGATCTCGACGTCCACGCCGGCGGCGAGGTCGAGCTTCATCAGCGCGTCCACCGTCTGTGGCGTGGGCTCGACGATATCGAGCAGGCGGCGATGAGTCCGAATCTCGAACTGCTCGCGGCTCTTCTTGTCCACATGCGGCGAACGGTTCACCGTGAACCGTTCGATATGCGTCGGCAGCGGGATAGGCCCCCGAACCCGCGCACCCGTGCGCTTCGCCGTGTTCACGATCTCCTTCGTGCTGTTGTCCAGCACCCGGTGATCGTAAGCCTTCAGGCGAATGCGGATGTTCTGGTTGTCCATGTCTCTCTGTCCAAAAGCGGGGCCCCGCGGCCGCGTCTGTCGCGCCGCTGCACGCTACGCCAAATCGTGCGGCAGCGCGTTCTGCCACTGCGTGCCGCCAGGCGAACCCGGCGGCACGTTTACCCAACCCTGATCAGGCCGTGATCTTCGCCACCACGCCGGCGCCGACGGTGCGGCCACCTTCGCGGATCGCGAAACGCAGACCCTCATCCATGGCGATCGGAGCGATCAGCTCGACATCCATGGAAACGTTATCGCCCGGCATCACCATCTCGACGCCTTCCGGCAGATGCACCACACCCGTCACGTCAGTCGTGCGGAAGTAGAACTGCGGCCGGTAGTTGGTGAAGAACGGCGTGTGACGGCCGCCCTCTTCCTTCGTCAGGACGTAGGCCTCGGCCTTGAACTTGGTGTGCGGGGTGATCGAGCCCGGCTTGGCCAGAACCTGGCCGCGCTCAACGTCCTCGCGCTTCGTGCCACGCAGCAGCGCGCCGATGTTGTCGCCGGCCTCGCCCTGGTCGAGCAGCTTGCGGAACATCTCGACGCCGGTCACCGTCGTCTTCACCGTCGGGCGGATGCCGACGATCTCGACTTCGTCACCCACGTTCACGATGCCGCGCTCAACGCGCCCGGTCACCACCGTGCCACGGCCGGAGATCGAGAACACGTCCTCGATCGGCATCAGGAACGGACGGTCCTTCGGACGCTCCGGCTGCGGGATGTACTCATCAACCGCCGCCATCAGCGCGAGGATCGCGTTCTCACCGAGTTCCGGGTTGCGGTCCTCGAGCGCGCACAGCGCCGACCCCTTGATGATGGGGATCTCGTCGCCCGGGAACTGGTAGGAGGAGAGGAGCTCGCGCACCTCCATCTCCACGAGCTCCAGCAGCTCCGGATCGTCCACCATGTCGACCTTGTTCAGGAACACGACCAGCGCCGGCACGCCGACCTGACGAGCGAGCAGGATGTGCTCGCGGGTCTGCGGCATCGGGCCGTCGGCGGCGGACACCACCAGAATCGCGCCGTCCATCTGCGCCGCGCCGGTGATCATGTTCTTCACGTAGTCGGCGTGACCCGGGCAGTCCACGTGCGCGTAGTGACGGTTCGCGGTCTCGTACTCCACGTGCGCCGTGGAGATCGTGATGCCGCGAGCGCGCTCTTCCGGGGCCTTGTCGATCTGGTCATAGGCCGTGAAAGTGGCGCCGCCCGCCTTGGCGAGGACCTTGGTGATCGCCGCCGTCAGCGACGTCTTGCCATGGTCAACGTGGCCGATCGTGCCGATGTTGCAGTGCGGCTTGTTACGCTCGAATTTCGCCTTCGCCATCGTCGTCTCTCCGTTTCGGCCCCCGGGAGGGACCCGGAATGCGTTCTAAAGCTGATTGCTACCAACGATAATGGCTAAAGGCCTTATTCGCCTCCGCCATCCGGTGCGTGTCCTCGCGCTTCTTCACCGCCGTGCCGCGATTGTTCACCGCATCCAGCAGTTCGTTCGAGAGGCGGTCCTCCATCGTATGCTCGCCCCGCTTGCGGGCGGCATCGATGATCCAGCGGATCGCCAACGCCTGACGGCGCTCGGTCCGCACTTCCACCGGCACCTGGTACGTGGCACCGCCAACACGGCGCGAGCGCACTTCCACGGCCGGCTTCACGTTATCCAGCGCCTCATGGAACATGCGCACCGGATCGGCGGCAGCGCCACCACGCTTCTTCAGCACATCCAGGGCACCGTACACGATACCCTCGGCGGCGGATTTTTTCCCATCGTACATGAGTGCGTTCATGAAACGCGTCAGGACGACGTCACCGAACTTGGCGTCCGGCAGGATTTCGCGCTTAACAGCGCGGCGGCGGCGGCTCATCTCCGCTCTCCTCTTACTTCGGCCGCTTCGCGCCGTAGAGCGAACGGCGCTGGCGACGCTTGGCAATGCCCTGCGTATCGAGCACGCCACGCAGAATGTGATAACGCACGCCCGGAAGGTCCTTCACGCGCCCGCCGCGGATCAGCACCACGCTGTGCTCCTGCAGGTTGTGGCCTTCACCCGGGATGTAGCTCACCACCTCATACCCGTTGGTCAGGCGCACTTTGGCGACCTTACGAAGCGCCGAGTTCGGCTTCTTCGGCGTCGTGGTGTAGACTCGAGTGCAGACGCCGCGCTTCTGCGGGCAGCCCTGCAACGCCGGCACCTTGTTGCGCTTGGCCGAAGGCTCGCGCCCCTTGGCGATCAACTGGTTGATGGTCGGCATACGCCCTCGTTCCGATCCTGCATTCCGTGCGGCCCGATCCGGCCCATATATGTCGCGTCGCCCCACAGGGATGCCCGCGCGGCGCGGCTCTTGCCACCCGCACGGGTCTTATCCTGCCCGCGGCCTGGGCCAACCTTGATTAGGTTGACGGCGCCGCGCGCTCCGGTACCTGCAAAGACGGCCGCCGCCACATAGGGTCGGGGTTGGCCGAGGGGGCGGAACCTACGAGCGGGAACCTGGCGAGTCAAGTGATTCGCGCGAAGATCAGGCTTCATCCACGAACACGCGCCCGGTTCCCGGTCCAGACACGGCCCGCAAGCCGCCGCCAGCCCCTGGATGCTTATAATATAAGGAGTCGCGGCGCGCATGAGCACTTCATGTGCGCCGCGACAAAGCCGAGTCCCGCGGACTCGCCTCGCCTCCCTTATGCCGAAGCGCGCGGGAGCGCGGCCAGATATTGGTGCGCCGTGACCAGCACGCCATCTCTGTTACGGCTACGCGGGGAACAGGCCCGGCAGCACCGTGGCGCCTTCCGCCTGCACCACTGCCGGATCGAGGAATGGGTCAGCGCCAGGTTGCTGACCAGCATGGCGACGTTGCGGCAACGTTCTGCGGCCGAGTCGCCGGGTCGAGCCAGGCCAGGGCCGCGTCGTCGGCGATATGGAACGCCCAGCCCGGCGCCGCTTGGTCGCGTCGTAACGCTGGATGGCCGTGAAGCTGCCGGTGTTGTCCTTGGTGCCGCTGCCCGGGAAATAGGCGTTGATTTCCGGGG
>DATJWY010000029.1:0-10247 GCA_035500775.1 Acetobacteraceae bacterium | reverse complement strand
CTGGGGCCTCAAGGCCCCAGTGGGGGTGCAGGGGGCAAAGCCCCCTGCGTCTACGCGAGGCTCTTCGACACCATCTCGTAGGTGTTGCGGCTCAGCTTCGGCGTCGCCAGCACGCGCTCCAACGCCCGCCGCATCAGCGCCTGCCGGCGTGGATCGTAGCGCCGCCACGTGCCGAGCGCCTGCACCAGCCGCGCCGCCGTGGTGGCGTTGAGCGGATCGAGCGCAATCACGTGGTCCGCCAGGAAGGCGTAGCCGGCGCCGCTCGAATCGTGGAACCGCACCGGATTGCCGAAGGAGAACGCGCCGAGCAGCGCCCGCGCCCGGTTCGGGTTGCGCAGCCGGAAATCCGGGTGATGGGCCAGCGCGCGCACCCGCTCCAGCGTGTCCGGGGCCGACGCCATCGCCTGCACCGCGAACCATTTGTCGAGCACCAGGTCATCATCCTTCCAGCGTGCGTAGAAGGCGGCGAGCGCGGCGTCCCGCTCGGGGCTCGCGCTGTCGCAGAGCACGGCGAGGGCGGCGACCACGTCGGTCATGTTGCGCCCGGCCTCGAACTGCGCCCGCGCCCGTGCGCGCCCGGCCCCGTTGGCGGCGGCGAGATAGGCCAGGCAGACATTGCGCAGCGCCCGTTTGCCGATCGCCGTGCCATCCGGGCTGTAGGGGCCGTGATCGGCGAGTCGTTCCCAGGTCTCGATGAGCAACGGCTCCAGCGTCCGGCCGATGGCGTGCCGCGCCGCTTCCCGCGCCGTATGCAGCGCGTCCGGGTCGGCCACCTCCATCTGGTCGGCGAGCTGGCCCTCGCCCGGCAGCAGCATCGCCTCGGCGGCAAAGGCCGGGTCGGCATCCGCGCCCTCCAGCGTCGCCCGCATGGCGGCGATCAGGCCGCGATCCACCTCCGGCGTCTCGCCGCGTGCCGCCGCCCGGGCGAGATCGAGCAGTACGGCGGCGGCCACCTGATATCCGGCATCCCAGCGGGCGAACGGGTCCGGCTCATGCACGGCGAGGAATTTCAGCCGGTCGAACGACACGCCTTCCAGCCGCACCGGCGCGGAGAAGCCGCGCAGCAGCGACGGCACCGGTGGCGCCGCGACATCCTGGAAGCGGAAACGCTGCTCCGCCCCGGTGAGCAGCAGCACGCGGGTGCCGCTCACCGTCTCCGCCTCGCCTTCGAGCCGGGTCGGCAGTGCGTCGCCATTCGGCCCGAGGAGCCCCATCGCCACCGGGATCGGCACTGGCTGCTTCTCCGGCTGCCCCGGCGTCGGCGGCGTGCGTTGCGCGAGGGTGAGTTCGTAGGTCCGCGTCGCCGGGTCGTAGGCATCGCTGACGGTGACGACCGGAGTGCCGGCCTGGCCGTACCAGCGCATGAAATCGCCGAGATCGGCGCCGGGATTGGCGTCGCGCATCGCGGCGACGAAATCCTCGATCGTCACCGCCTGGTTGTCGTGCCGGCTGATGTAGAGATCCATGCCGCGGCGGAAGCCGGCGGGGGTGAGCAGGGTGCGCAGCATGCGCACGAGTTCCGCGCCCTTGTTATAGACGGTCGCGGTGTAGAAATTATCGATGCGCAGATAGCTCTCCGGCTGCACCGGATGCGCGAGCGGTCCGTCATCTTCCTTGAACTGCGCCGCGCGCAGGGCGCGGACATCGCCGATGCGGATGACCGGCTCGCTGCCCTGGTCGGCGGCGAAAATCTGGTCGCGGAACACGGTCAGCCCTTCCTTGAGCGAGAGCTGGAACCAGTCCCGGCAGGTGACGCGGTTGCCCGTCCAGTTGTGGAAATACTCGTGCGCGACCACGCGCTCGATGCCCTGGTAGTCGGTATCGGTCGCCGTCTCCGGCCGGGCGAGCACGTATTTCGTGTTGAAGATGTTGAGGCCCTTGTTCTCCATCGCCCCCATGTTGAAGTCGCTGACGGCGACGAGGTTGAACACGTCGAGATCATATTCGAGGCCGAACACCTCCTCGTCCCAGCGCATCGAGGTCTTGAGCGAGCGCATGGCGTAGTCGCAGCTCGTCTCGTCGCCGCGCCGCACCCAGATGCCGAGCGCCACCGCACGGCCGGAGCGGGTGGTGAAACTGTCCCGCACCGCGACGAGATCGCCCGCGACCAGGGCGAACAGATAGGCGGGCTTGGGGTGCGGATCGGCCCAGCGCGCCCAGTGCCGCCCGTCCGGCAACGCGCCGGCGCCGTCCGGATTGCCGTTGGAGAGCAGCACCGGGTAGCGCGTCGCGTCGGCGCGGATCGTGGTGGTGTAGCGCGCCATCACGTCCGGCCGGTCCGGGAAATAGGTGATGCGGCGGAAGCCCTCGGCCTCGCACTGGGTGCAGAAATTGCCGCCCGAGGTGTAGAGGCCGGACAGCTCGGTGTTCCGCTCCGGCGCGATCGCGGTGCGGATCTCCAGGGTAAAGGCATTCGGCACGCCGGGCAGTTCCAGTTCGGTCCCGGTCAGCCGGTAGCGGTCCGGCCCCAGGGGCGTGCCGTCCAGCGCCACGGAGAGCAGCTCCAGCGCCTCGCCATCCAGCCGGAGCGTGGTCTCGGCGCCGTCGGCTCGCGGGTTGCGGCGCAGGGTGAGGCGGGAGGCGACCTCGGTGCGCGCGGGGTCGAGGTCGAAGGTCAGCTCGACCGTGTCGATCAGAAAGGCGGGCGGGCGATATTCGGCGAGCAGCGTCGGATGAATCGTGTCAGGCTGGGTGGCTTCGGTGGTCATCGGAGTGTTCGCCCTTTCTGATCGCGGGGGCGCCGGGCATCCGGTCGGGGCGCCAGTGGTGCGGAGGGTCGCATCTCAACCGATAACGCCCCGCGTGCAAACGGGGAGGGCGCTATGCGTCCTTAATAGCACGATCAATGTTGGTGCGGGGGAAAGGGAAGGCCAGGGGCGCTGCCCCTGGACCCCGCTGGGGCCTGGAGTCCCCAGACCCCCAATATTTTAAGGAATGGGTAGAGGCTCCGCGGGCCGAGGAAGGCAAGATATGGTTGAACAGGTAAAGGTGATCGTAGGCGGCAGCCTCAAGGATGACCTGGCCGCCTTTCGCTCCGCATGGGAGCGCACGGAACGCGGCGAGGAAGTCCGGCGGAGGGAGCAGGATGACGATCCTGTGGCCGGGACAGGTCGCTGAGGAGAGCCAATCATGAGTACGTCTCAGCACGCTTTCGTCGCCGGGCAGTACGCGCCGCGCGCGCAGGATTACGTCACCAGCATCAATCACAGCACGGGCGACGACCTGGACCAGATCGAGGCTGAACTGCGGGATGCCAAGGCGGCCCGGGTGCTGGACCTGGGATGCGGCGGCGGCCACGTCAGCTACCGCGCGGCGCCCCATGTCGCGGAGGTCGTCGCCTGCGACGTGACGCCCAGCATGCTGGACGCCGTGGCCAGAACAGCGGCTGAGCGTGGTCTGTCCAACATCACCGTGCGGCAGGCCGCCGCCGAGCGGCTGCCCTTCGAGGATGCGGGCTTCGATGTCGTCCTGTGCCGCTTCACGACCCATCACTGGCAGAACATGGAGGCGGGCCTGCGCGAGGCGCGGCGTGTGCTGAAGCCTGCCGGCCGGGCCGTGTTCATCGACGTGGTCGCCCCCGCCAACCGGGTTTTGGACACCCACCTGCAAGCGGTCGAGGTGTTGCGGGATGCGTCGCATGTGCGGAACTACAGCATCGCGGAATGGGTCGCCGCCCTGTCGCGCGCGGAATTCGCCATCACGGGCATCACCGCCCGCAAGCTGCGGATGGAGTTCCCCGTCTGGATCGCCCGCACCCGCACATCCCCGGAGCATGCCGGCGTGATCCGCTCCCTGCAGGCCGGGGCGCCCGCCATCGTGCGGGACCATTTCGCGATCGCGGCGGATGGCAGCTTCGATCTCGACACGGCGGCAATCGCGACGCGAGCCGCATAGGCAAACCGCCCGCCCAAAAATCGTGAACGTAGCCAAAAAATGGATTCCAAAGGCTGCGCCTTTGGCGGGGGCCAGGGGCGGAGCCCCTGGCCTTTGTTTCAGCTCCGCAACAGGACCTGAATATCCCCCTGCCGGCGCAGCACGTTCAGCGCCACTTCCGCCTCTGTCCGCCGGAGCACCACGCTGACTCGCGCGTCGTCGATGGCGAGGTTGTGCAGGGTGACTTCCTGCAATGAGGCCGGCAGGCGCGGGCGGTCGAACTCCACCGTGCGGTTCTCGATGTCGAAGCTGATGCCGAGGCAGGCCTGCATCATCGCCGGCAGGGCGGCGGCTGCCCAGGCCTGGGGGGAGCAGGCCACCGGGTAGGCGGTTGGCCCGCCCTGGCCGCGCCGGCGCGGGAAGCCGCAGAACAGTTCCGACAGGCGGCGCTGGTCGGAGTAGAGCGCCGCCTCGAACAGCCCGTCCAGCACGCGGGTCGCCTTCTCTTTATGGCCGTAGCGCGACAGGCCGAGCGCGATCAGGGCGTTGTCATGCGGCCAGACGGAGCCGTTATGATAGGCCATCGGGTTGAAGCGCGCCTCGGTGGTCGCGACGGTGCGAATGCCCCAGCCGGTGAAGAAGGCGGAGGAGAGCAGTCCCTCGGCGACGCGCGCGGCGCGGGCGGGGGAGGCGAGGCCGCAGAGCAGCAGGTGCCCGGCATTGGAGGCGCGGACCAGGCAGGGCCGCTTCGCGCCGTCCAGCGCGAGGGCGTAGGTGCCCAGTTCCTCGCTCCAGAACGTGGTTTCCACCGCCCGGCGCAGCGCCGCGGCCTTCTCCTCCTGCGCATGCGCCACCGCGTTCTTGCCGAGCCGCCGGGCGATCGCCGCCATGGCCCGGCGCGCGGCATAGACGTAGCCTTGCACCTCGCAGAGGGCGATCGGCCCGGTGGCCAGGCTGCCATCGGCGTGGAACACCGAGTCCCAGCTATCCTTCCAGCCCTGGTTGACGAGGCCCTCGCCGGTCTGGCGGTGATATTCGACGAAGCCGTCGCCATCCCGGTCGCCGTACAGCTCGATCCAGTCGAGCGCCGCCTCCAGATGCGGCCAGAGCTTGGCCACGGTCGCCACATTCGCCGTGCGCTCGAGATAGGCGCCGGCCAGCATGAGGAAGAGCGGGGTGGAATCGACGCTGCCGTAATAATGGCGGAACGGCACCTCGCCGAGTTCGGCCATCTCCCCGTGCCGCACCTCGTGCAGGATCTTGCCCGGCTCCGCATCCGCCGCGGCATCCAGTTCGGTCGCCTGATGGCGGGCGAGATAAGCCAGCACGCCGTGGCTGATCGCGGGATCGAGCCAGAGCGTCTGCAACCCCGTGATGATCGCGTCGCGGCCGAAGACGGTGCTGTACCAGGGTACGCCGGCATAGGGGTAGAGCCCGGTCGGCTTGTCGGTGACGAGGGTGTAGATGTCGCAGATCGAGCGCTGGATCGCCTCGTTGAACCCCGTGTTGGAGGTGACGATGGCGGCGGCCTGGGCGGAATGGGCGCGCATCCAGCGCCTTGCCTCGACCATCGAGACGAGGAACGTCTCCCGTGGCGGCCGGAGGGGCAGGGGCGTGTCGCATCCCACCTCGATGAACATCACCGCATGGGCGTGCGGTGCCAGCGCGATGTCAAAGACCGCCCGCCAGCATTCCAGATGCGTGGGCGCCGGGTCGAAGCGCAGCCTTGTGCTGCGCCGGCGGGAATCGAGTCCGGTATAGGCGCGGATGACCGTATGCGTGCCGATCTCCGGTTCCTCCCGCCTTCCGTGCCGGGCGCGCGGTGTGCCGCGCACCTCGAACAGATCGGCGAAATCGGCGTCGAAGCTGATTTCCAGCCGCAGGGTTTGCGGATCGACGGAGAAATTATGGACCGCGATGCGCTCGTGGCAGATGCCGTGCCAGAGGAAGCGGGAGCGGCGGATATGGATCAGGTCGTGCTCCAGGACCAGCCGTCCATCCCGCTGGATGTCCGGGTTGGTCAGGTCGCAGGTCAGCGCGCCGTTATCGTCGCGGAGGGCGGAACTGAGCAGGATCGGCCGCGTGCCCTGCAGCAGCAGCCCGAAGCGGGAGAGATAGCGCGTGTCCCGGTGATACAGCCCCTCGGTGGAGCCCGGGCCGGGCAGGATATCGCCGCTGCGGTCGAACACGCCGAACGTGTCGCCGGCCTTGAGGGTGCGGAAGCGGCGTTCCTGCAGGGAAATGGTGGTGGCGACCGCGAACGGGTCGGGGGAGCAGGCGTGCGTGAGCAAACCGTCCGCTGTCATGCGGCGCCTCCGTGTCCGGATGAAGCGGCCGGGCGTTGGCGCTCCGGGCCGACGCGAGGGACGTAACGAGAGGTGGCGTAGCCGCGCGAGAGATCAAGCCGGAGCCGGTGTTTCAGACGGCTATGGGCAACAGTCTCGTAGTGTCGGGAGCGTGATTGCTAGAGATTGAAGCGCAGAGACTTGGGGCTTCGCCCCAAACCCCACTGGGGCCTTGAGGCCCCAGACCCCCGATATGTTTTTACAAGGAATGAAGTAATGGGGGCCGGGGCCTTACGGCCCCGGCGGGGTTCGGGGCAGAGCCCCGACCTTCCCTTGGTCTTCCTTACGCCGCCTCGGTGTCAGCCGAGCGCCGCTCCGCACGCTTGCGCTCGTTCGGATCGAGGAACCGCTTGCGCAGCCGCACCGCGCCCGGCGTCACCTCGACCAGTTCGTCATCCTCGATATAGGCGATCGCCTGTTCGAGCGACATGCGGCGCGGCGGGACCAGGAGCATCGCGTCATCCTTGCCGGCGGCGCGGACGTTGCTCAGCTTCTTTTCCTTGATCGGGTTCACTTCCAGGTCGGAGCCGCGGCTATGTTCGCCGAGGATCAGCCCGACATAGACCTTATCGCCCGGATCGACGAACAGGACGCCGCGCTCCTGCAAGTAGAACAGCGCGTAATGCACCGCCTCGCCGTTCTCGCTGGAGATCAGCGAGCCGTTGCGCCGCCCCTCGATCGGCCCGGCCCAGGGGCCGTAGCCGGCGAAGAGCCGGTTCATGATGCCGGTGCCGCGCGTGTCGGTCAGGAACTCGCTGTGGTAGCCGATCAGGCCGCGGCTCGGGATGTGGAAGGTCAGGCGCACCTTGCCGCCGCCGGAGGGCCGCATGTCCTGCATCTGCCCCTTGCGGCGGCTCATCTTCTCGACGACGACGCCCGAATAGGGCTCATCCACATCGACGAGCACTTCCTCGAACGGCTCCTCGCGCTGCCCGGTCTCCTCGTTCTGCCGCGTCAGCACGCGCGGCCGGCCGATGGTCAGCTCGAAGCCCTCGCGCCGCATCGTCTCGATCAGCACGCCGAGCTGGAGTTCGCCGCGCCCGGCCACCTCGAACGCCTCGCTCTCGGTGCTCTCGGTGATCTTGATGGCGACGTTGCCCTCCGCCTCGCGCAGCAGCCGGTCGCGGATCTGGCGGGAGGTGACCTTCTTGCCTTCCTTGCCGCCGAGCGGCCCGTCATTGACGCGGAAGGTCATGGACAGGGTCGGCGGATCGACCGGGATCGCCTTCAGCGGCCCGGCCAGTTCCGGCGCACCGATGGTGTCCGGGATGGTGGCGTCGGTCAGGCCGGCGACGGCGACGATGTCGCCCGCCTCGGCCTCTTCCACCGTCACGCGCTCGAGGCCACGGAAGGAGAGCAGCTTGGTCAGCCGCCCGGTCTCCACGACGGAGCCGTCGTCGCGCAGCACCTTCACCGGCATGTTGAGCCTGGCGCGGCCCTGCTCGACGCGGCCGGTCAGCACGCGGCCGAGGAAGTTGTCGTATTCCAGGATGGACGCGGTCATGGCGAAGGGCGCGTCATGGTCGAGCGCGGGGGCCGGCACATGGCGCAGCACCAGGTCGAACATGGCCGAGAGGTCCTTGCGCGGCCCCTCCAGGCTCTCATCCGCCCAGCCCTGGCGGCCGGAGGCGTAGAGCATCGGGAAGTCGAGCTGCTCGTCATTGGCGCCGAGGGCGGCGAACAGGTCGAAGACCTCGTTATGCACCTCGTCCGGCCGCGCGTCGCCGCGATCGACCTTGTTGACCACGACGATCGGGCGCAGGCCGCGCTGCAGCGCCTTGCCGACCACGAACTTGGTCTGCGGCAGCGCGCCCTCGGCGGCGTCCACGAGGACGATCGCGCCGTCCACCATGTTCAGGATGCGCTCCACCTCGCCGCCGAAATCGGCGTGGCCCGGGGTGTCGATGATGTTGATGCGCGTGTCTTTCCAGACCACGCTCGTGCACTTGGCCAGGATGGTGATGCCGCGCTCGCGCTCGAGGTCGTTGCGGTCGAGCGCGCGCTCCGCGACCTGCTGGTGTTCACGGAAGGCGCCCGACTGCTTCAGAAGCTGATCGACCAGCGTGGTCTTGCCGTGGTCGACGTGGGCGATGATGGCGATATTACGGATATCCATTTGATCCCTGGCGGGCTGAGCGCGCGCGGTTGGGCCGGAGCCCTGGCGGGGCAGGGGGGCGGACATACGCCATCCCCCGGGCCGCCCCGTGGCCGCTCGGCTGGTTGCGCCGCACACATAGTCAAGAGAGCGGCGTGAATCGAGAAAAAAAGGCAGGTGGTCCGCTTTGCCCGTGGGAAGGCCTCTCCCTCCCCATGGCTTTCCAGGGTCCGGCCGGGCCCCCGCTCAGGCGTTCAGGGCGCGGGGGCCGGGCCGCTGCGGTGCGGCTCAGGGCGCCGTCGGTCGCCGTGCTGGCGGTGGCGAGACCAGCCATTGCTGAAGTCCCTGCCGCGCATCGGCGACATCCTGCGCCGCCGTGCCCTGCGGCGATTGTCCGGCTGCCGCCGATCCTTCGAGCAGCCGCGTCTCCGCCATTTCCAGGGCCTGCTGCGCCGCATGGTTGCGGTGCTGGCGCAGCGCGCCCTGGGCGACGTGCGGTTAGTGCTCGGCGTTGTCGGAGGCCGAGGCGACGGTGTCGTGCTTCTTCGCCGGCTTGGCGGGAGCGCCGCCGATGCCGCCGGCGACGGTGTCATTCTCGGCGACGGTGCCGCGCTTCTTCGCCGGCTTGGCGGGGGCGCCGCCGATGCCACCGGCGACGGTGTCGTTCTCGGCGACGGTGTTGCGCTTCTTCATCGGCTTGGCCGGAGCGCCGCCGACGCCGCCGGCCTCGGTTGTCGGAGCGGTGCCGGATGGGGTGCCGCTCTGGGCGGAGGCCGGGGCGGCAACGACCATGGCGGCCAGCGCGGCCGACATGAGCAGCGTCTTGCGCATGAAACTTCTCCTCTGTCCCACAGACGAACATCCCCGTGCGGCTGTGCGTACGGTTCGATGATGGGGCCGGAGCCAGGGAGAGGCGTGCGCGTACGGAGGAATGACGGCTGCGCCGGCACTTTCCGTTGGCTCCATCTGCCTAATTAGTGGGGGCGTTGCGTAAATCGAGGGCAAAAATGATTCCGCCGTGGCCGCGCGGGCCAATATCACGTGAGTCCGGCAGCCCGGCCTCCCTGTTTCGCGGGCGCCGCACCGCCCGCGGCGGACGATCGCCCGGGTTTACGGGGGAGGGCGGCCGTATCGTCTCTTTGGTGGCCGCGTCCGGCCGGGGCGCGGATGACTGGCTCGGGGCGCCGTAACCGCTGTCCGTGCCGCCGCTGTCCGTGCCCTCGCGGCTCACGCCGCCATGGCTCATGTTCTGCCGCCGCTCATCCCCGTGTCGCCGGCCCCGTGATCGGGGTCGGCGGCCCCCGGGCCGCCGGTGCCTGGGCTGGCGCCAGGGCCGGCGAGGGTGTTGAGCGCGCTCTCGATGGCGGCGCGGGCGCTCTTCAAATCGCCTTGCCCGAGCGCCTGCCGCGCCTGCCCCACCTGTTGCACGGCCTGGTCCTGGTCCGGCTGGCGGGCGGCGTCCACCGGGGTGCTGCGGCTGAGCAGGCGGGTCTCGGCCATTTCCAGCGCCTGTTGCGCCTCGCCGGTGTGGTGGCGGGCGAGGGCGCTCTGGGCGGCGCGCAGATATTCCTCGGGGGTGGCGTGCGTGCCGACGTGCGGCGCCGGCAGGCGCGGCGCGAGCATGGCGGGGCCGCCTGTCTCCGTGCCCCCGGTGCCGCGCTTATGATAATGGTGCCTGGGTTGGCTCATGCCGCCGGGCGCACCCGGTTGCGTGCCCGCGGGCATGCTCCCCGTGCTCGGGGGCGTGGTGCTCTCGGGCCTGGCCATGCCGCCCTGGTCGGGCGGGATGGGCATGCCCTCGCTCTGCGCGAGCGCCGGCGGCGCGGCGGCCATGGCGGCGAGCGCAGCCATCAGCAACGTCTTACGCATGCGAACGCGAACCTCCCTGACGGGACACAAGGCGGTACGCGTCACCGCGTGCCGCCGGTGCGCCC
>DATJWY010000028.1:0-5085 GCA_035500775.1 Acetobacteraceae bacterium | reverse complement strand
CCGTGTCGATAATGCCCGTGCCGCGCCCGGTATTGTGGCCGCGGACGGCTTGCCCGTATTCCAGGTTCGGGTTCATGCGCGTCTTCGGGTCGAGGAACCACGTGGAAAGCACGACGCCTGCGCGCTCGCCGCAGTGTTTGTCGCCGAGCAGGAAGCCGCCCATCCCGAGCGCGAGCACCGCCGTGCACATGTTGCCGAGGTCGTTGCGGTTGGCTACGAAGCGGTCCGGATTGCGCTGTCCATCCTTGCGGATGTAGGGGCCGCCCGGATTCCTGGGATCGGGCCACCAGTAGGGACCCTCGCTGTAGTAGTCGTTCGGGCCCGCTGTGACGTCCTTGGGGCGGCGGGTCGTCACGCTCCAGGGGCCGGCGGCTAGCGCGGCGTCGGCGTTGGCGCGGACCACGTCGGCGGTCGGGCCAAGCATCTCCCGCATCCGCCGTGACTGTTCCACTGTGACCAGGATCAGACGATTGTCTGCCGCAGCCCTCGCGGGCAGCGCCAGGAGGGCGGAGGCCGACCAGCAGAACCGGCGCCGGGTGATTGGAGGCATCGCCACTCAGTTTAACGTGCCCGCGATAAACTGGTAGGCGCAATGAAACCCACCTGGCGCGGGGTCTTTCCCGCCATCACCACGCAGTTCCATGGCGATTGCTCGCTGAACATCGAAGCCACGGCTCGTCATCTCGAGACCATGATTCAGGCCGGAATCCACGGCGTCGTTTTGCTCGGCACCGTCGGGGAGAATACGGCGCTCGAATACCAGGAAAAGCTGACGGTGGTGAAGGAGATGATCGCCGTCGCCAAAGGCCGCATCCCGGTGCTGACGGGCGTGGCGGAGTACACCACCGCGCTGGGCTGCCGCTATGCCCGCGACGTGGAAAAGCTCGGAATCGACGGCCTCATGGTGCTGCCGGGAATGGTCTACAAGTCGGATGAGCGCGAAACTATCACGCATTTCCGCACGATCGCCCACGCCACCGGCCTGCCTATCATGATCTACAACAATCCGGTGTCGTACGGCGTGGACGTGCAGCCCGAAGCCTTCCAGCAGTTGACCGACGTTGCGAACATCGTGGCCATCAAGGAATCGTCTGAGAACGTCCGCCGCGTAACTGATCTAGTCAATGTGGTGGGCGATCGCTTCATCCTCTTCGCGGGCGTGGATGACCTGGTGCTCGAGAGCATGCTGCTCGGCGTGCAAGGTTGGGTTTCCGGGCTGGTGAACGCATTCCCGAACGAGAACCGCGCATTGTGGGACCTCGCCACCGCGGGGCACTGGGAGGAAGCGCGCGAAATCTACCGCTGGTACACGCCGCTGCTGCACCTCGATACCAAGATCAAGCTGGTGCAGTACATCAAGCTGGCGATGGCGGAGACGGGGCTCGGCTCCGAAATGGTGCGGCCGCCGCGGCTGCCGATCGCCGGCGCCGAGCGCGACGAGATCCTGAACATCATCCGGCACGCGATTGTGACGCGTCCGGCGCTGCCCCTGGCCGCCGCGCGATGAACCGCATCCGCATCATCGACTCCCACACCGGCGGCGAGCCCACGCGGGTGATTGTCGCCGGCGGGCCGGACCTCGGCACCGGCCCGATGACCGAGCGGCTGGAGCGCTTCCGCCGCGACTTCGACGGCATCCGCTCCGCCGTGGTGAACGAGCCGCGCGGCAACGACGCCATCGTGGGCGCGCTGCTCTGCGAGCCCTCCGATCCCACTTGCGATGCCGGCGTCATCTTCTTCAATAACGTCGGCTATCTGAACATGTGCGGCCACGGCACCATCGGTCTTGTGGTGACGCTGGCCCACATGGGCCGCGCGCGCCAGGGCACAGTGCGCCTGGAAACCGTCTGCGGCGTGGTGGAGGCGCGACTGGTGGATGCCAACCGCGTGACCATCCGCAACGTGCCGAGCTACCGCAGCGCGAAGGCCGTGCCCGTGGATGCGCCCGGCATCGGTACGGTGCACGGCGATATCGCCTGGGGCGGCAACTGGTTCTTCCTGGTCTCCGACCACGGCCAGGCGCTGACGATCGACCGCCTGGAAGCGCTCACCGATTACGCCTGGCGCGTCCGACAGGGCCTGGAGGCGCAGGGGCTCGCCGGGGCCGACGGCCGCGAGATCGACCACATCGAGCTGTTCGGCCCGCCCACCGCCTCCGGCGCCCACAGCAAGAGCTTCGTGCTTTGCCCCGGCAAGGCGTACGACCGTTCCCCCTGCGGCACCGGGACCAGTGCCAAGCTGGCCTGCCTCTACGCCGACGGCAAACTCGCGGCCGGTGAAATCTGGCGTCAGGAAAGCATCGTGGGCAGCGTCTTCGAAGGCACGGTCGCGATCGAGAACGGGCAGATCATCCCGGAGATCACCGGCTCGGCGTACGTAAATGCTGAAGCCGATTTGATTCTCGACGAGCGCGACCCGTTCTGTTACGGGATCCGCGGAACATGCGCAGCTTCGACGTAGCGATTGCCGGCGGCGGCATCGTCGGCGCCGCCTGCGCCGAGGCGTGTGCGGTGGCGGGGCTATCGGTCGCGGTCGTTGAGCCCGGGCCCATCGGCGGCGGCGCCACCGCGGCCGGCATGGGCCACGTGGTCGTCATGGACGATTCGCCCGCGCAGATCGCGCTGACGCAGTATTCGCGCGCGCTGTGGATCGAGCGCCTGCGCGAGCTTCCGTCCGACATCGAATACCTGCCGTGCGGCACCATCTGGGTCGCCGCCGATGAAGAAGAAATGGCCGAATGCCGCCGGAAGCTCGAAGTGGCGCAAGCGCACGGTGTGCAAGCGGAAGTCATCGACGCCCAACAGCTCGCCGAAGCCGAACCGCATCTGCGGCCCGGCCTGGCCGGCGGCTTTCTGGTTCCCGATGATTCCACCGTCTACCCGCCCTGTGCCGCCCGTTGGCTGCTCGAACATCCGGGCATCACGCTCGTCCGTGATGCCGCTGTCGAAATCACCGGCGGTACCATCCGCCTCCGGGGCGGGGAAGTCCTCTCTGCGGGCATTACGGTCAACGCTACCGGCTCCTGGGCGCCGGAGCTCACTCCGGGAATCGAAGTCCGCAAGCGCAAGGGCCACCTGGCCATCACGGATCGCTACCCTGGCTTCGTGCGGCACGTGCTGGTGGAACTCGGCTACCTGAAGAGCGCGCATTCGCTGACTTCCGATTCCGTGGCCTTCAACGCCCAGCCGCGCCGCAGCGGCCAGGTGCTGCTCGGGTCGTCGCGCCAGTTCGGTTCCGAGGGACGCGAAATCGAAGCTCCGATGCTTTCCCGCATGCTGCGCCGCTGCGAAGAATACATGCCGGAGCTGGCGTCGCTCACGGCCATCCGCACCTGGACCGGCTTCCGCGCCGCCACGCCGGACAAGCTGCCGCTCATCGGACCCACGCCCGCCGACCCCCGCCTGTACCTCGCCACCGGTCACGAAGGGCTTGGCATCACGACGTCGCTCGCCACCGGCCGCCTGGTGGCGGACCACATCACCGGCCGCGAGTCCGCCATCCCCATCGCGCCTTATCTCCCCGGGCGCAAGCAGGAGGGCCATTGAAGATCACGGTCAACGGCAAGCCGGTTGAAGTGCCCAACGGCACCATGGTCTCGGCGGCGGTGACGCGCGCCGGCGTGACCGCTTTCCGCCGCTCCGTGACGGGCGAACCGCGCGGGCCGCTGTGTGGCATGGGCATCTGCTTCGAATGCCGCGTGACGGTGGACGGCCGCCCGCACGTGCGCTCCTGCCAGGTTCCCTGCCGCGCCGGCATGGAGGTTCGCACCGATGAATAGCTTCGACGTGCTGGTCATCGGCGCCGGGCCCGCCGGGCTCGCCGCCGCGCGCGCAGCCGCTGAGTCCGGCGCGCAGGTGGCGATGGTGGACGACAACCCGGCGCCCGGCGGTCAGATCTGGCGCGGCCAATCGGTGTCGTTGCCCAACGCCAAGCTCATCTGCGGCGCGCGCGTCGTCGCGGCTCCGGAGCCCAACCGGCTGACGTTCGAAACCTACGACTCTTCGTTCGATCTCGGTTATCGGACGCTGGTCCTCGCCTGCGGCGCGCGCGAGCGCTTCCTTCCATTCCCCGGCTGGACGCTCCCGCACGTAATGGGCGCGGGTGGCCTGCAAGCGCTGGCGAAATCCGGAATGCCGGTGGCCGGCAAACGGATCGTCGTAGCCGGTAGCGGGCCGCTGTTGCTGGCCGTCGCGGACTACCTGCGGAAGCACGGCGCGACGATTGCCCTGGTTGCGGAACAGGCGGATGCGTCGGCCCTGAACCGCTTTGCCTTCATGCTGGCACAACATCCTGGAAAGCTTCTGCAAGCCGCGCGGCTGCGTCTCGGCATCCGATACCTCACCGGGTGCTGGCCGGTCTCGGCCGAGCCCGGCGCCGTCACCCTCCACCGCGGCACGCGCACCTGGACCGAGCGCTGCGATTACCTCGCCTGCGCCTTTGGTCTCGTGCCCAACCTGGAGCTTCCGATGCTGCTCGGCTGCGGCGCCGAAGTCGACGAACTGCAGCAGACGCGCACGACGGGTATCTTTGCGGCGGGTGAAGTGACCGGCATCGGCGGATTGGACCTTTCGCAGGTGGAAGGCGAGATCGCCGGCTATGCCGCGGCCGGCCGGGCGGATCGCGCGCGCCTGGCGTTCGCGCGCCGCGAGCGCCAGCGCCGTTTCGCCGCAGCGCTCGAAAAAGCCTTCGCCCTGCGCGAGGAGTTGAAGTCTCTGCCCGCGCCAGATACGTTCCTTTGCCGCTGCGAAGATGTGACACTTGGACGCGTCCGGGGCTACTCCAACTGGCGCGAGGCTAAGCTGCAAACTCGCTGCGGCATGGGCGCGTGCCAAGGCCGTGTCTGTGGTGCGGCCGCGGAGTTCCTGCTCGGCTGGAAGCACGAATCCGTGCGTCCGCCGGCGTTCCCCGCGCGCATCGGGACGCTTTAGGGCAGGTGGGGCAGGCGCTTCCGCCTGCCAATGACCCGCGCACTACCGCGGCCTTAGCCACCGCTCCCTTACGGTCGCGGCTCCGGATCGTCCCTACTTATAGATCAGATACTTCTCGCGCGTCAGCAGGAAGAAGGCCAGCGGGTCCTTCCAGCTC
>DATJWY010000027.1:0-12070 GCA_035500775.1 Acetobacteraceae bacterium | reverse complement strand
GCCGGCGGCATAGACGCCGAGATGGCCGTTCAGCCCGAGGATGCGGCCGAGCAGGTCGGATTTGAACCCGTTCATGACGCTCATCACGATGATGAGCGTCGCCACCCCGAGGGCGATGCCGACCAGCGAGAACCCGGCGATTACCGAGACGAAACGCTCGCCCCGGCGCGCCCGCAAGTAGCGGCCGGCGACCGCCCGCTCAAAGGGACCAAACACGGATCAGAGAACCCGGGCGAGCGCGCTCTCGACCGAAACCTCTTGCCGCTCGCCGGTGGCGCGGCGCTTCAGCTCCACCGTGCCGGCGGCGGCACCGCGCGGGCCGATCACGATCTGCCAGGGATGGCCCATCAGATCGGCATCGGCGAACTTCACCCCGGCCCGGTCGTCGCGGTCGTCATAGAGCGCGTTGCCGGCGCAGCGTCCGTAGATCTCCTCGGCCACACGGTCGCAAGCGGCATCGCCGACCTTGAGGTTGAGGATGGAGGCGCGGAACGGCGCCACGCTGTCCGGCCAGATGATGCCGGCCTCGTCGTGATGCGCCTCGATCAGCGCGCCAACCATGCGGGAGACGCCGATGCCGTAGCTGCCCATTTCCGGCGACACCTTGCGCCCGTCCGGCCCGGCCACGGTGAAGCCCATCGGCTCGCTGTATTTCGTGCCGAAATAGAAGATGTGGCCGACCTCGATGCCGCGCCCCTCGCGCCGGCGGGACGGATCGACCTTCGCCCATGCCGCCTCGTCGTGCTTCTCCTCGGTGGCGGCGTAGTTCGTGGTCATCAGGGTAAAGAACCGCTCCAGGTCCTCCGGGCTCGCGTGGCTGAACGCCTCGCCCGTGTAGTCGATGTCCTCGAAGGCGGCGTCGTAGAACACCTGGCTCTCGCCGGTGGGCGCCAGGATGATGAACTCATGGCTCAGCTCGCCGCCGATCGGGCCGGTATCGGCCACCATCGGGATCGCCTTCACGCCCAGGCGCTGGAAAGTGCGCATATAGGCCAGCATCATCCGGCGGTAGCTGTTCACCGCGCCGGCATAGTCGAGATCGAAGCTGTAGGCGTCCTTCATCAGGAACTCGCGGCCGCGCATCACGCCGAAGCGGGGGCGCACCTCGTCCCGGAACTTCCACTGGATATGGTAGAGGATCTGCGGCAACTCGCGGTACGACTTGATCGACTGACGGGCGAGATCGGTGATCATCTCTTCGTTGGTCGGGCCGTAAAGCATGTCGCGCTGGTGACGATCCTTGATGCGCAGCATCTCGGGGCCGTAGGCGTCGTAGCGGCCGCTCTCCCGCCACAGATCCGCCGTCTGCAGCGTCGGCATCAGCAATTCCTGCGCCCCGGCCGCGTCCTGCTCCTCACGCACGATCTGCGCGATGTTGCGCAGCACCCGCAGGCCGGCGGGGAGCCAGGCATAGATGCCGGAGGCCGTCTGCCGCACCAGACCGGCGCGAAGCATCAGGCGATGCGAGGCGATCTGGGCCTCGGCGGGCGTTTCCTTGAGGGTCGGGATGAAGCTGCGAGACAGGCGCATCGGGAATCCTGGCGACGGGTACAGGGGGCGGACCCTACAGGGATGGCACGCGCGGGGCTAGATGCGGTGTCAGGCGGCCGCTTTCAGTCCCCCGCGCCATCCGCCCCGGTGATATCCAGGGAAAGCAACCGCAGCGCCGCCGCCCATCTGCGGCCGCTGTTCCGGAGCGGAACGCCGAGCAAGGACGAATGCACCGTCACGCCGCGCCCGGGCGGCACCCGGAACGAATAGCACGGTGCCGCACTATCCGTCCGACCAGGCCGTATCCTCCGCCGCGAGGGTCCAGCCCTGGGGAGAGCTATGGCGTTAGCGGCGCCCCGGTCAGGCTGACGGCCGGAACCGGCGAGGCCGAGAGGGCCGGTTCCGCCGGGAAAGGCTCGCCCGCCACCGCCCCGGCTTCCCGCGCGCACACCACGGTCCCGCCCTGCCTGGCGCAACTCGCGCCAGGACCAAGCGCCGTCGGCCGCACGAGAGGAAGCACGGCGGGATCGTTGAAGACCCGCACCTCGCCCGGACTCAGCGGCAACGCCAGCCCATCCGCCAGCTGACGATCGCAAGTCATCCAGCGCGGCAGCCGGGCCACGGCGGCATCCCCAAGCCGGGCCCCGGCACGGAGCGCCGCCAGCAGCACGGGCGTGTCCTGCAAGTCGGCGAGTTTCGCCTTGGTGCACTCATGCTGCGGGAGGACAGTGACGAGCCGCGCGCCGGTCGGCAGCACGGGAAGATCCCTGGTACCACCCCCGATCATCGCCGCCTGCAGACCGAGCACGAGCGGACGCTCATCGGCGTATTGCAGCATCACGGCGGCGCCCAGCAATGGCACCGCGACAAGGCGGCGCTGCCGGGCGGCCCAGGCAACGCCAAACAGCATCAGCGCATATCCGACCGGCCAGAAAAACCGGCCGGAGGAGCGCGCGGCTCCGAAGATCCGTCCCCAGGGAAGGAGGCCGTCAAGATCGAGCAACAGACGATGGCCGGCATAGACCCGGGAGCTGAGCGCGAACCCGGTCAGGAGCACAAGCATCACGGCCAGCCCATGAAACCGGGCCGACACCACAGACTCCGCGTCTCCGCCCCGGACCAGGTGCAGCATTGCCGCCGCCAACAGAAGCAGGATGCCGGCGCCGAGATAATTGAACCCTTCGTATTGTCCCCCGTTCGCATCGAGAATCGGAAGATCAGGGCCGAACAGGCCGGAAATTTGCGGCCAGACCGGCCCCAGCAGGTTCATCGAGTTGAACCCGAAACCGCCGCCCACGCTCCCGAGCGCACCGCTCAGGATACAAAACACACCGACCGGGACCACCACCGCGATCAGGCAGTGGAAACCGGTCCGCCACAGTGCGGGATCGCGCTCCAGCAGGCGCTGCACCGGCAGGCTCAGCAGCAGGGCGACGCCCATGAAATAGAGATAGGGGTGGCACAGGATCGTCACGGTCAGCAGCACGCCGGCCCGCGCCCAGACCGGCCGCGCCGGGTCCAGCAAGGCGCGGAAGACAAGGCCGAGCGCCGCCAGGATCAGGAAATGCCCGCACAAATTGATATGGCCGACCCGGTACAGCAGCGCCGGGAACCAGGCCGCCAGCAAGGCCGCGGCGACACACGAGCCGGGACCGAAACGCCCGAGCCCGCGCAGCGCGTAGACGGCGGCCACGGGCTGCAAGCCCCAGCACAAGGCGAACCAGATACCAAGCAGATTAATGCCGCTGTGGCCGGTGAGGCTGCTCAGGAGTTTGGCGAGCAGCGACATCAGGGAATTGCTGTCGGTCATCGCCACCGACAGGCCATGCGGCCAGAACAGGTAGCTGGCGACGAGCGGCGGAAAGCGCCAGGCGTCCATCTGCAAGGCGAGATGCCCGGTCAGGCTCTGCGCGAGATCCCCGCTCGGTGCGGTCCACATAGCGCCAGTACCGAGAATCGCGGCCACGGGCATCCGCATGGCGACCATCGCCACGCCGATCGCCAGGGCAAACGCGTAGGACAGGAGATAGAATCGGTCTGGGCGGAGCGGGCTGGGTGGAACAACACCTTGCATGGCGTGCCTTCTTCAATCCCGACAACGATTCAAGATGCCGCCGGCTTCCTTCATCTCCGGAAGACCGGCGGCAGGATCGGCATCAGAAGCGGCCGAACGCCTGGACGATCTCCTCGGTGACCTTCTTCGCGTCACCGAACAGCATCATCGTATTCGGCCGGAAGAACAGTTCGTTCTCCACGCCGGCATAGCCGGACGCCATCGAGCGCTTCACGAACAGAACCGTCTTGGCCTTGTCCACTTCCAGAATGGGCATGCCGTAGATCGGCGATTTCGGATCGGTCTTCGCCGCCGGGTTGGTCACGTCATTGGCGCCGATGACATAGACGACATCCGCGGTCGAGAACTCGTTGTTGATCTGCTCAAGCTCGAACACTTCGTCGTACGGCACGCTCGCCTCGGCCAGCAGCACGTTCATATGACCGGGCATGCGGCCGGCGACGGGGTGAATGGCGTATTTGATGTCCACCCCCTCTTCCTTCAGCACGTCCGCCATTTCACGCAGGGCGTGCTGCGCCTGCGCCACCGCCATGCCGTAGCCGGGCACGACGATCACCTTGGAGGCGTTCTTCATGATGAAGGCCGCGTCCTCGGCATTGCCGTGCTTGACCGTGCGGTCGCCACCCGCGCCGCCGGCCGGCCCGCCTCCGGCCTCGGTCCCGAACCCGCCCAGCAGCACGTTGATGATGCTGCGGTTCATGCCCTTGCACATGACGTAGGACAGGATCGCGCCGGAGGCGCCGACGAGCGCGCCGGTGATGATCAGCGCGAGGTTCTGGATGGTGAAGCCGATGCCGCACGCCGCCCAGCCCGAGTAGCTGTTCAGCATCGAGACCACGACCGGCATGTCAGCGCCGCCGATCGGGATGATGATGAGGAAGCCGAGGGCCAGCGCGAGCAGCGCGATCAGCCAGAACACCGGCTGCGCGGCCGTGGCGACGAAGAGCACGATCAGCGCCACGAGCAGGATCGCCAGACCCAGATTGAGCGGATGCTGATAGCGGAAGGTGATCGGCGCGCCCTTCATCAACGCCTGCAGCTTGGCGAAGGCGATGAGCGAGCCGGTGAAGGTGATGGCACCGATGGCGAGGCCGAGCGACATCTCGATCCGGCTCTGCACATGGATATTGCCATAGCTGCCGATGCCGAACGCCTCGGGCGCGTTCAGCGCCGCGGCGGCGACGAAGACGGCGGCCAGACCCACCAGCGAGTGGAAGGCGGCGACGAGCTGCGGCAGGGCGGTCATCTGGATGCGCCGCGCCACCACCACGCCGATCGACCCGCCAATGGCGATGCCGAGCAGGATCAGCAGATAGCCGACGCTGTGCATCCCGGGATGCACCAGCGTCGCCAGCACGGCGATGGTCATGCCCGCAATGCCGAACTGGTTGCCACGCCGGGAGGTGACCGGACTGGAAAGTCCGCGCAGCGCCAGGATGAACAGGACCGCCGCAACGAGATAGAGGAATGAGGTCAGTTCGTAGGACATCGCGCGCCGCCTATTTCTTCGACTTGAACATGGACAGCATACGCTGCGTGACGACGAAGCCGCCGAAGATGTTCACGCTGGCGAGGATCACGGCCAGGAAGCCGAAGACCATCGCCCAGACGCTGCCGCCGAGCCCGCTCGCCAGCATCGCGCCGACGACGATCACGGAGGAAATGGCGTTGGTCACCGCCATCAGCGGGCTGTGCAGCGCCGGCGTAACGTTCCAGATCACGTAGTAGCCGACGAAGCAGGCGAGCACGAAGATCGCGAACAGGAAGATGAAGTGACTGCCGGCTTCCGGCGCAGCCGCCAGCACCGGGGCCAGGGCGGCATGCCCGAGACCTTGCAGTTGCGCGGCGAGCGAGGCAGCGCTGTCAGCGATGCTCCGCGCCTGATCGGCAAGCGTATTTGGGTTCATTGGACGTAACTCCCTGGGGCGCGTTCGTTCAGACGGCGGTCTGAGCGGCCTGGAATTGCGGATGCACCACGGCACCGCCGCGGGTGAGCAGCACACCGCGGACGATCTCGTCCGTCTCCGGCAGCTTCGGCGCCTTCGTGTCCTTGTCCCAGAACGTATTCAGGAACGTCAGCAGGTTGCGCGCATAGAGATTGCTCGACGAGACCGGGATGCGCGCTGGCCAGTTGCGATAGCCAAGCACCTTGACGCCGTTCGCCGTGACGTTCAGCTCGCCGGGCACCGTCGCCTCGCAATTGCCGCCGGCCTCGGCGGCGATATCAACGATCACGCTGCCCGGCCGCATGCTCTCCACCATCGCCTGGGTGACAATGACCGGCGCGCGCCGGCCCATCACCAGGGCGGTACAGATGATGATGTCGTTCTTGGCGACGGTCGCCGCCATCAGCTCCGCCTGCTTGCGCCGGAACGCCTCGCTCATCTCGCGGGCATAGCCGCCGGCGGTCTGGGCGGCGGCGGTCTCCTCGTCCTCGACGCCGATGAAGGTCGCGCCGAGCGACTTGATCTCCTCCTTGGAGGCCGGACGCACATCGGTCGCGGAGACGATGGCGCCAAGACGCCGGGCCGTCGCGATGGCATTCAGGCCGGCGACGCCGGCGCCGATGACGAAAACCCGCGCGGGCGGCACCGTGCCGGCGGCGGTCATCATCATCGCGAAGCCACGGTCGAACGCGGCGGCCGCCTCGATCACGGCGCGGTAGCCGGCGAGGTTGGCCTGGCTGGAGAGCACGTCCATGGATTGCGCGCGGGTGATGCGCGGCAGCAGCTCCAGCGCCGCCACATCCACGCCGGCCTCGGCCAGGGACGGGACGAGTGTGGGATCGGCGAAGGCGCCAGCGATGCAGAGCAGCAGGGCGCCGCGCGGCAGCGAATCCCGCACCGGCGGCTCCGGCATCTGCACCGCGAAAACGATCCCGGCGCCGGCCAGCGCCGCGGCCGCGTCCGGCGCGATCTCCGCCCCGGCAGCCTGATATTCGGCATCCGAAATGGAAGCCCCGGCGCCAGCACCGGCCTGAATCACCACGGTCAAGCCGAGGCCCGCGAGTTTGCGGACCGTGTCAGGTGTCGCCGCGACACGTGTCTCGGTTAGACGTGTTTCTTTGAGCACCGCGAGGCGCATCAATCCGTTCCCCCCAATAGTAAGTTACGGCTCCAGCAGCTTTGGGCAGCGGACCCTCCTGATTGATCACAGCTTGCAAGGGGATCAGCCACGGCGCAAGAGGCCCGCACGTTACGGTTGAGGTGCGGCACGCCCGCCCACCCGCCCCGCGGATCGCGCAAAACGGACGAAAACGACTCCGTAACGGAACTTCCTTGCGGCCCCGTCCATTGGGAGCTAGCGTCAAAGTGAACGAGAAAAACGATTTAAGCCGCCTCTCTCAGAGACCCAGATCGTTCGGTTTGACCGTAAGGGGGTCTTTCCATGCCTGATTCGGCTCCCTCCGCATCAGCCAGGCAGCGCCGGGACCACGTGGCACCGACGATATCCCCCCTCGATGCACGACTGCGCGAAACGATCCATTACGCGTTTCAACCGATCGTGAACGCCCAGTCCGGTGACGTTTACGGCTTCGAGGCGCTGCTGTGCGGCTTCGACGCGCTTGGCTTCGCGAACGCCCGCTCGCTGCTCGACCATGCCCACGAACTCGGCCTGACGGTGGAAACCGACCGCACCCTGCGGGAAATGGCGGTCAGGAGCTTCGCCGCCTTCGCCGGCGACATGCCGGCGCGCCTGTTCTTCAACATGGATAACCGGGTACTCTATCACCCCTCGTTCCAGGCGGATAACGAGGCGCTGCTGCGGCGGCACGCTCTCTCCGAGGCGCGCTTCTGCATCGAATTCTCCGAGGTGCATGCGATCGCAGGCATTCCCGCGCTGCGCCGCGCGCTCGCCACATCCGGCCAGCGCCCGCTCTTCCTGATCGACGATTTCGGCACCGGCTATTCCAGCCTGCGCCTGCTGCAGGAAGCCCGGCCGGATCTCATCAAGATCGACCGTTGCTTCATCACCGGCAGCGACACGGATCGCGCCCGAAAAGCCTTCCTGGCGCAGCTCGTGGAGCTGGCGCAGATCCAGGGCGCCGCCGTCATCGCGAAGGGGGTGGAAACGGAGGGGGAGTTCCGTGTCTGCCGCGAAGTCGGCTGTCAGTTCGTGCAGGGTGATTTCATCGCCCCCGCGACGACGGAGACGACGACGCTGACCGGGACCTATCCGGTCGTCGCCGAATCGAACAGCCGCAACCGCCGGGCGCGACAAGACCCGGGCGCCGAGATCCGGGCCGAACTCGATGCGGTGCCGCCGCTCCGCGATACGAGCGCGATGCTGGAGGTGGCGGAGACATTCCGCCGGGATCGCAGCCGCTCCTTCTTCCCCGTGGTGGACGCGCTCGGCTGGCCGGTGGGCATCCTGCGCGAGGAGCCCCTGAAGGAACTCGTCTATTCGCAATACGGCATGGCGCTGCTCGCCAACCGCTCCGGCCCCTTCCGGATCCAGACCCTGCTGACACCCTGCCTGGTTTGCGACATCACGACCCCCGTCCCCCGCATCCTGTCAGCGGTTGCCGCGCGGGAAGACGACGCGCCGACGATCTTGGTGGAAAACGGCCGGTATCTCGGGGTGCTTCACAAAAGCGCGATCATCCGCCTGATGAACGAGCGCACCCTGGCGCAGGCGCGGAACGAGAATCCCCTCACCCACCTGCCCGGCAATGCCTGCATCGAGGACCATATCGCCAAGGCCCTCGACCGGCCGGGCGAGCCGCATGTCTTCGCCTATTTCGACTTCAACAATTTCAAGCCGTTCAACGACCTGTTCGGCTTCCGGCGAGGCGACCGCGTCATCCTCCTGTTCGCGGAGCTGCTGCGGCGCTGGTTCCCGGGAACGGGGCCTTTGCTCGGCCACATCGGCGGCGATGATTTCGTGCTCGGCCTTCCCGGCGAACTCACGGACGAGGTGCGCCAGAGCATCCTCTCACTGCTCGAACGTTTCCATAGCGACGTGGAAACCTTCTACGACCCGGAGGCGCGCAAGGAGGGCTTCGTCGAGGCGACGGACCGTTCCGGCGCGCCATGCCGGGTGCCGCTGCTCTCCGTCAGCTGCGGCGTGGTGGCCCTGCAGCCCGGCTGGCAGGCGATCACGGGCGAGGCGTTGAGCCAGACGCTCGCCGAGGTCAAATCCAAGGCGAAGAGATCGCCCCTGAAGTTCTGCGCGCGCTTGATGAGCTGAGCCAGAGTATGATTGCCTTGGATTGAAGTGCGGAGACTTGGAGCTTTGCCCCAAACCCCGTCACGCGAAGGCGTACCTGCGCACGACGGGGCCTTGAGACCCCAGACCCCCGATATGTTACTTAAACGAAAGAAATAATGGGGTCTGGGGCCGTCGGCCCCAGTGGGGTCAAGGGGCAAAGCCCCTGGCCTTCCTATAGATCAACCTAAAACTATCACACCCTAACCGGCACCGCGTCACCGCACGAGGGTGCCGCGCCGGTTCGCCCATGTGCTCGCCGCCACGATTTCCGGCTGGCGCCGCGGCGCCTCGGACGTTCCGGTCAGACGCAGGCCGATCGCCGGCGCGTCCGGCACGGCGGGGTGCAGCATCAACGACAGATCGAGCGCGCCACTGCGCAGATCGGCGCTGCCGGAGCCGCCGATCTGGCCGTCCGACCCGGCGCCCTCCAGCAAGGCAAGGGTCGCGCCGCCCTGCGCGATATCGACGCGCAGGCTGGCGCTGGCGAGCCTGGACTCGCCGTCGGCCAGGGCGGCGCGCAACCCGGCCTCCACCGGCCCCGGCGGCGCCGCACCCAGCAGGGCGGCCGCCTTGCCGAGATCGAATCCGGTCACGGTTGCGGCCTGCACCGTCGCCTCGCCGGTGCCGCCGAGCGTCGCCAGCAAGGTCGCCGGGCTGTGGCCGGTCGCCGCCAGAGCCAGCTTACCATCGAGTTGCCCGCCGGCGACATCCACCGGCCAGCCGGTGAGCGGCCCGTCGAGCCGGACGCCGGCGGCCGTGGCCGAAAGCGTGGCGCGCGGCGGCTCCGCGCTCTCGTCCAGCATGGCCTCGGCGGTCAACCGGCCGCCATTGAGCCCGGCCCCCAGCCCCCCGATCCGCGCCACGCCCGCGGCGACCGACAGCTCCGCCGTGAGATCATCCAGCACGGGCGCGCCGTCGGCCTGCACCTGGGCCGCCGTGAGCCGCACATCGCCGCGCCAGCCCCGCAGCCAGGCTGCCGGCAGCGGCGCCTCCGACCGGAAGGACGGCACCGGCAACGGCAGCACATCCGCCCGGACCTGCCCGGAGACCGAGGGCTCCGCGCCGGTCAGATCGAGCGTCAGACCGCCATTCGCGCGCAACGCCCCGGCGGTCATCTCGAAATACGGCGCGTCGATCCGTCCCGCCGTGCCCGACAGATGCGCGAGCAGGGACAGCGAGCCGTCATCCAGCCACACCGCCGCCTTCGGTACCCCGAGGGCGGAGAGCAGGCGCGGCACGCCGGGGTGGCGCAGGGTGATGGTGCCCGACCAGCCGCCATGCGGCAGATCGAGCACCGGCTCCGCCTCCAGCCGCAGATCGCCGAGATCGACCCGGATCTGCGCCGCGAGCTGGCCCGGCGGCCCCGACGCGGCGGCGCGCAGCGTCATCGGCCCGCGCCAGAAATCGGGCGCGTCACGCAGCGCGGCGGGCAGCAGCGGCAGCAGGCGGGCAACATCCGGCAAGCCGAGGGAGAGACGCCCATCCGCGATCGTGCCGTCCGCGCCGATCGTGCCGGAGGCGGAGAACGCGGCGCCCGCCGAGGCCGCGGCCAATCGCCCGATCGTCACCCCCGCCGCCCCCGAGCGCGCATCGAGGGCAAGCCCGACGAGGGAAACGCCGCGCCACCTTGCCTGGCCGACCTGGAGATGCACGTCGGCATCGAGGCCGGTGAACGGGCGTGCGATGGCCGCCAACGCGGCCGGCTGGTCCGGTAGCCAGGCGTCGAGATCCAGGTGGTCAAAGGTCAGGCCGAAACCGAGGCCGGGGCGCGCGGCGAAGCCGATGCCGAATCCGCCGCTCACCGTGCTGTCGTCGAGCGTGCCGCCAAGCCCCGAAACCGAGAGCTGGCCGCGATCGAGCGTGAGCTGCCCGGTCAACTCCGCGGTGCGCAGCACGCCGGGCGGCGGATCGGGCAGCCCCGGCGCGAGCGGCCCGAGCCAACGCAGGGTCGCGCGAAGATCGGGCGCGGAGAGCCGGGCCTCACCGGCAAAACCTGGTCCGTCCCCGGGATTCCGCCGCAGCGCCCCGCGCAATTCGAGCAGGGCGTCGCCCGGCAGCAACACCGCCGCGTCCCGCACCATCACATGACCGCCGGCCAACTCGAATCCGCCACGGGCGCGACGCAACAAGCCGCCATTCAGGGTCGCCGCCTCGGCCGAAAGCTCCACCCCTGTCGGCAGCGGAAACGCCGGACCGCGCAGCAGCACGCGCAACCAGTCATCGAGGTCCAGCCGCCCGGCCTGCAAGGCGATGTCGAGCCGCGCCTGCGGGGCGACGCGCAGGACCACGGCCCCGCGCGCCGGCGAGCCGGCGATCCGCAGCGCCAGATCATCCGCGGTGATCAGCCCGCCCGATACCGAGAGCGGCCCCTTCGCCTGCCACGGCACGGCGGGGGCCGGCAGCAACAGACCAAGATCCGGCCCGCGCGCCGAAGCCTGGCCGATGATGGCGCCATCCGCCGTCACCCGCCCGGCGAAGGTGCCGCCTGTGTCCCGCGCCGCGAGCTGGCCGTCGAGGGCCAGGGAGAGCGATGCCGAGCCGTCGCGCCGCGTCGGGCCGAGACGGCTGGCGAAGCGCAGCGACTGGTCGCGCAGCATGAGCGCCCCGGAGGCGATCAGCGCGTTGCTGTCCGGATCGGTGCGCAGCGTGCCGGAAATCGCCGTCGCCGTGGCATCGCCGATCGAGACCGTCCCGTCCTCCACCGTCGCCCGGAAAGGCGCGAGGCCGCCACGCGGCCGGAGCGCCAGGGCGCCCTGCGGCAGCGGCCAGGGCAGACGCAGCACCGGCCCGCTCAGCACCAGCTCCCGCACCACGAGCCGGCCGGACAGCAACGGCCCCAATGCGACCCGCAGCCGCAGCGCGCCGACGGAAGCGGCGACGCCGTCGCCCTGATCCGGCGCGAGGACGCGGGAGGCGACCAGCACCGGCTGCGGCAGCAGGGTCAGGCTGATGCCGCCCTCGATCCGCACCGGGCGGCCGAGGCGGGCGGCGGTCAGCGCGGCGATGCTGTCACGATAGCGGGTCCAGTCCAGGGCCGACGGCACCAGCCAGACGGCGAGCGCCGCCGCCACGGCGAGCCCGCCGAGCACGAGGCCGGCACGACGGAAACCGCGCATCGGTTCAGGAATCCGCCGCGCCAGCGCCACAAGGCGTTGCGGTGAGCCTACCGCCTCGGTCGATCTGGAACTGCCAGCCGCGCGCGACCATCCCCTGTCCTTGCCTGGGCAGCCGCACCATGCGGTCGGGACGCGGCCCCGGCAAGAGCCGTTCCCACGGGATCTCCAGGGGCGGAGC
>DATJWY010000026.1:0-3723 GCA_035500775.1 Acetobacteraceae bacterium | reverse complement strand
CTACTGCGATTTCGACCGGAACTTCGCGTTCGGCCCCGTCGCCGATGTGGCGCGGCGGGCGCACGACCTGGTCCATTCGGCAACGGAAGCCGGGATTGCGGCGGCGCGGCCAGGCCGGAGCGCCGGCGACGTCTGGCGGGCGATTGCGGCCGAGCTGGGCGAGGAGGCGGTCCGCGGAGCCAGCGTCGGCCGGATGGGGCACGGGATGGGCCTGGCGCTGACGGAGCCGCCCTCCATCCATCCGAACGACACGACTGTGCTTGAGCCCGGCATGGTCATCACGATCGAGCCCGGGATGGCCTACGCGGCGGATGGAGGCCGCCGGATAATGGTGCATGAGGAGAACGTGGTCGTCGCCGAGGACGGCGCGCCGCTGCTGCTGACGGTGCGTGCGCCGCCGGCGATGCCGGAGATCGCGGGCTGACGGTTCGGATCACCGGCCTGCACTCGGGAGCGAGCGCATGCAGGCACTCCGCCCCGCGCACGGTGATGGGCATTTTTCCAGATCGACATATCTGTGCTCGGTCGCGAGCATCGTAGCCATCCGGCGTGGGCCGCGAGTGAATGCCTTTGGTTTGGATAGCCGAGAGGCGGTTTACTCGTCGTGGGTTGGCTTCCGGAAGGCGTTGAGAGCGCGTTGCTGTTCGGCGAGGATGCTCGGGTCATCCTTGTGGATCTGGACAAGATCCTTGAGGTTCTCGATGCCGTCATCTGTGAACGCCATGACGCCGTCGTCGCCGGGGCCATAAACCCAGATCAGCCCGTCCTCCTGATCCATCTCATTGGCGACGTCGGATAACCAGTCCTCGTCCTCACCGAGCATTTCCGCGACGAGGGCGATGGTGCGGACGTGATGAACCTTGTTGACGGGGGCCATGTTCAGGCCGCCGCGGCGTCTACGTTAGACGCCTGAGGCCTCCAATTCCATGGCAATAATTCGCTGAGCCGATGGGCCGGATACGTGGCGATCCGGGCCAGGACGTCGGCGAGCCAAGCCTGCGGATCAACGTCGTTCATCTTGGCTGAGACGATGAGGCTGTACATGGCAGCAGCACGTTCACCACCGCGATCGGATCCGCAGAACAGCCATGATTTTCTGCCCAGAGCGATGCCGCGCAGCGCTCGCTCGGCGGCATTGTTCGAGAGACACACACGCCCGTCGTCAAGGAACAGGGTGAACGCCGTCCATCGCTTGAGGATATAATCGATGGCCTTGGCGAGGTCGTGACCTCGGGAGAGTTTGGTGCGTTGCTCCCGCATATAGATCTGCAACACCTGGACCAGCGGCTTGCTGAGTTTCTGGCGAACAGCTCTGCGCTCCTCGGCAGGTTTGCCATTGATGGTCCGCTCGATATCGAACAGCTCATCGATGCGTCGCACCACCTCGATCGCAATGGGAGAGAGCACGACAGCCTTCTTGCCTGCCGCCTGTCGTCGCGCGTTCTCCTCGAGGTCAGCCATGGCAAAGAACGGCCGCCGGGCGTGGACCCAACACCCTGCTTCGACGATCAGTCCCGGACTTCGGTCAGGCAGATAAAGTTGGCGATACCCGTCGAACGCGTCGGCCTGGAACAGTCCGGTATAGTTGGCCAGATGACGCTGGGGATGCTCGCCTTTGCGGTCGCGGGAGTAATAGAACAGCGCCGCCGCCGGCGCTGTCCCGCCGAATGGCATGTCATCTCGGACATAGACCCAGCATCGGCCGGTATCGGTCTTGCCTTTGGCCAGGACCGGCACCGTGGTGTCATCACCGTGCAGGCGCTCAGCCGCCAGAACATGAGCCTCGATAAGCCGCAGTATCGGATCCAGCGCCACGCAACTCGCCCCTACGGCGTCCGCCATTGTCGACAAGCTGATCGGCACACCCTCCCGAGCATAGCGCTCGGCCTGCCGGTTCAACGGCTGATGCTGACCGAACTTCTCGAACAGGATCATCGATAGCAGATTTGCCCCAGCCCACCCTCTGGGGATCACATGGAACGGTGCTGGCGCCTGGCTGATCTTCTCACAGTCCTGGCAGGTGAACTTCTCCCGCACCGTTTCGATCACCTTCCACCGACGCGGGATCGATTCCAGGGTGCGGGTCACGTCCTCGCCCAGCTTGCGCAACCGTACGCTCCCACAACAGTCACACGCCGTCGGCGGATCAATCACCAGCCGCTCGCGGGGAAGGTGCTCGGGGAAGGTGTTTCGTTCGGGGCGCGTGCGCGTGAACGCTGCCACCGTCGTGGTCTTGGCCACGGCGCTTTCCGCGGCCAGCTCATCTTCGGTGGCGCTGGCTTCGAGCTCCTCGAACTGCAGCGCCAACTGATCGATGAGCCGCTCCGATCGCTCCGAGCGAGGGCCGTAGAGCTGACGCTCCAACTTGGCGATCCGCAATTTCTGATGCGCGATCATGGCCAGGTCTTCAGACGCCTTGGCCCGTGCCACCGCCAATTCCGCTGCGCCGGCATCGCGTTCGGCGACGGCCTCTCGCATCTTCGCGCGCGCAACTGTTAGCGCTGCCTTCAGCGCATCAAGGTCGTTCGGCAGGTCTGCAATGTCGCCGTCCACGACCACAGGGAATCACACAGCGCTCGTGTGCGACAACTATCTCTTGTGCTCCGTGGCGGATATTTTTCGTCTTATCCCGCGGCCAGTGGACGCCAGGTTTGTTGCGGATTTCGCCAGTCGATGCCCTCGAGCAGATAACTCATCTGACCCGCTGTCAGAGATACCACACCGTCCACCGTCTGCGGCCACACAAAGCGGCCACGGTCAAGACGCTTAGCATACAGCGATAAACCCACCCCGTCATGCCAGATCGCCTTAATCAGCGAGCCGCTACGACCACGGAAGAAAAAAATGTCGCCGGCAAATGGATCCCGCCCAAGACCTTCCTGCACCTGCAACGCCAGGCTTCGCATGCCACGCCGCATGTCGGTATGGCCGGTGGCAATCCAGATCCTCACCCCCGAGGCAATCGGTATCATCGCAACGCGCGCAAGGTCACCGTTACCAGACTTGCGGGCGCCGTCGCGCCGATGCTCACGCGCGTGCCGTCAGACAGCTCCACCCTGATCGCTGTCCTATCCTCTGATGTCCCATTCATCGGGCTCGGCCTCGGCTCGTCTACTACGACCGCCGGTGCGAAAGATGTTTCACCGCACTTGCTCGACAGTGCCTGCTGACGCCACTTGTAGATCAGGCTCGTCGCCACATCATACCGCCGAGCCACCTCGGCGACCGACGCTCCAGGTGCAAATGCAGCCTCCAGAATCGTCTGACGTTCATCCGTTCGCCACCGGCGATGACGCTCCGGACCCGTCAGTACCGTGATCTGGCTCATGCTGTGCAGCTTCGCGCGCTCATAGTCACGTCCTTACGAGCACAGCATTCACACGGCCTCCTCGCCGCGCAAGGCGGCCGTCAGCGCATGCTTACGTATCAGTTTGATGCCTTCCGCCTTAGCTATGTTCCATACCGTGCCGTAGCTGATGCCGATCAGCTTGCCCAAGTGCTGGTAAACAACCCAGACATTCGGGAAAACCTTGAGAGCCTCAATCACGATTGCCCGCTGTTCAGGCCGCGAGAAAATCATAATCGCCGCCGCTTTCATGGCTGTAATTCCGCCTGAGGAAGTGACTCGCGAAATTGCCCTCCTATTTCGTGATTGGCGCCGCTGTGATGCTATTTGCATCGGGCGGCATCCTTTATCGGTATAGAGATCGGCGTGCGTGGCGT
>DATJWY010000025.1:0-5215 GCA_035500775.1 Acetobacteraceae bacterium | reverse complement strand
TTAAGGGGTCTGGAGCCGACGGCCCCAGTGGGGTCCAGGGGCAAAGCCCCTGGCCTTTCGATATCATAGGGCGGTTGGCATGAACGAGTCCCGTCTTCGCCTTTCCGGCATCCTGCTGTCGCTGCTGGCGGTGGCGCTGGTTGGCCTCATCCTGGTCCTGCCGCTGATCGCCCTGTTCACCGAGGCGCTGCGCCAGGGCGTCGCCGCCAGCCTTGAGGCGCTGCGCGATCCGGATGCGCTCGCCGCCATCCGGCTCACCCTGATCGTTGCGGGCCTCAGCGTGCCGGTGAACACGGTGTGCGGCGTCCTCGCCGCCTGGTGCCTCGCCAAGTTCGATTTCCCGGGCCGCTCGCTGCTGCTCGTGCTGATCGAGCTGCCGCTCAGCGTCTCGCCGGTGGTCGCGGGGCTGGTCTGGGTGCTGCTGTTCGGCGCGCGCGGCTGGTTCGCGCCGGTGCTCCAGGCGCACGACATCCGCATCATCTTCGCCCTGCCGGGCATCGTGCTGGCGACGCTTTTCGTCACTTTCCCGTTCGTGACGCGCACGGTCATGCCGCTGATGGAAGCGCAGGGGCGGGAGCAGGAAGAGGCGGCGACGCTGCTCGGCGCCGGGTTCTGGTCCACGCTCTGGCGCGTGACCTTGCCGGATGTCGGCTGGGCGCTCGTCTCCGGCGTGCTGCTTTGCACCGCCCGCGCGCTCGGCGAATTCGGCGCCGTCTCGGTGGTTTCCGGTCATATCCGCGGGGAAACCGAGACCATCCCCCTCCACATCGAAACCCTGTATGATGACTATCAGAGCGTCGCCGCGTTCTCCATGGCGGCCCTGCTCGCGGTTCTGTCGCTGTCCCTCGTCGGGGTGAAGACCCTGCTGGAGTGGCGCCGGAGCGGATCGGTCGGGGTGACCGCATGAAGTCGCGAAGGGACTGAGCCATGACTGTCGAACTGTCCCAGATCTCCCGCCAGTTCGGGGCATCGGCCGCTGTCAGCGGCATCGACCTCACCGTCGCGGAGGGCGAGTTCCTGGCCCTGATCGGCCCGTCCGGTGCCGGCAAGACCACGCTGCTGCGCATCATCGCGGGGCTGGAGCGCGGCTATACCGGCCGGCTCTCGATCCATGACCGGGACGTGACGGACCTGCCGGCCCGCGACCGCAATATCGGCTTCGTGTTCCAGAACTACGCCCTGTTCCGCAACATGACGGTGGCGGAGAACGTCGCCTTCGGCTTGCGCGTGCAGACGCGGGCCGTGCGGCCGGCGCGGCGGGAGATCGACGCACGGGTGCGCGACCTGCTCGCCCTGGTGCAGGTGCCGGATCTCGCCGGCCGCTACCCGGCGCAGCTTTCCGGCGGCCAGCGCCAGCGCGTCGCCCTGGCGCGGGCGCTCGCCACCGAGCCCGGGTTGCTGCTGCTGGACGAGCCGTTCGGCGCGCTCGACCCGCTGGTGCGCAAGGATATCCGCACCTGGCTGCGCGGCCTGCATGACCGGCTTGGCCTCACCAGCGTGTTCGTGACGCATGACCAGGCCGAGGCGATGGAGCTTGCCGACCGCATCGCCGTGCTGCGCAACGGCAGGCTGGAGCAGGTCGGCACGCCGGAGGCGCTGGAGGCGCGTCCGGCCAGCGCCTTCGTCTATCAGTTTCTCGGTGAGACGATCCGCCTGGAGGGCGGCGTCGCCGATGGCTGGCTGACGCTCGACGACCTGCGGGGCGTCGCGCTGCCGACCGCGCTGCCGAACGGGCGGGGCTGCGCGCTGATCCGGCCGTATGACATTCACCTTGTCCCCGGCGAGGGCGGCGTGGTCACGGACGCGCGGCGGGCCGGCGGCTTCATCCGCTACGCGGTGGCGCTGCCCCGGCGGACGATCGAGGTACTCGCGCCGGTGAACCGGCCGGTGCTGCCGCCCGGCACGGCCTGCGCGCTCGATTTCGGCGCGGCGCGGCAATTCGCGGCCGAGACGGCCGCTGTGGCGCCGACGCCGGTGGCGGCTTCAGCCGCGTTCGCACCGCTGCTCGCCGAACGCGCGGAGATGCTGCCGGTCTGATACCAACGGCCCTATTGATTGACCTGCCTGGAAGGCCAGGGGCTTTGCCCCTGGCCCCACTGGGGCCGACGGCCCCAGACCCCTTTTCATGAATAATTCCAAATTTGTGCGGGTCTGGGGGGTAATCGGGGCAAAACCCCGGGCACGCAGGTGCAGCATAGCCACGGCTGCGCAACGACGGCCGCAGAATTCTGCCATTTTTCGGCGCTCCATCCCGGAATGATCCGCATCCGGTCCATGTCTACCCGGGGTTTTGCCCCGATTACTTGGCGGGGTCCAGGGGCGGAGCCCCTGGCCTTACAGCGCCAGCCGCCCCTGCGCCTCCGCCGTCACCTGCACATCGCCATCGGCAAAAGTGACGGAAAGCCGCGTCCCCGGCTTCACCGAGGCGGCGAGCGTCACGGGATGCCCCTTGGCGTCCCGCACCAGGGCATAGCCGCGCGCCAGCACCGCTTTCGGCGACACGGCTTCCAACTGCGCCGCCAGCCCTTCGAGTCGCGCCCGCTTCTCCCGCAACAGGGCGCGGAGCGGCACGTCGCTGAGCCGGGGGAGCACACGGGAGGCCGTCTCCTGCCGCCGCGCCAGCGTATGGCGCAGCGAAGCGGTCAGCGCCGCCGCGCGCAGGTCGAGCGTCGCCCGCCGCGCCGCGATCAGCGCGCGTGGATCGGGCAGGCCGCGTTCCGCCCGCGCCAGCGCCGCGCGCCGGGCGGCGAGCAGGTTCGGCAAAGCGAGCGAGAGCCGGAGCGCGCGGTCATCCAGCCGCTGCCGCGCCGCTCCGGCCAGGGCGGGCAGGTCCGGCAGCCGCGCCACGGCGGCGGCGAGGCGCATCTTCCGTTCCTGCGTCATGCGCAGCAACGCGCCGGTCAGCCGGGCTGATTTCTGCGCCAGATCGGCGATCAGTTCCGCCCGCGACGGCACCGCCATTTCCGCCGCCGCGGTGGGGGTGGGGGCGCGGCGATCGGCGGCGAAGTCGATCAGCGTGGTGTCGGTTTCGTGCCCGACGGCGGAGATCAGCGGAATCGGCGAGGCGGCGGCGGCGCGGACCACGGCCTCGTCGTTGAACGCCATCAGGTCTTCCAGGCTGCCGCCGCCGCGCGCCACGATCAGCACGTCCGGACGCGTGACCGGGCCGCCGGAGACGGGCAGGGCGCCGAAGCCGGTAATGGCGGCGGCGATGCGCTCGGCCGCTCCCTCTCCCTGCACCGGCACCGGCCAGAGCAGGATCGGCCGGGGGAAGCGGCGCGCCACCGTGGTGCGGATATCGTGCAGCACCGCGCCTTGCGCCGAGGTGACGACGCCGATCACCGAGGGCAGCAGCGGCAAGGGCCGCTTGCGCGCCGGGTCGAACAGGCCCTCCGCGGTGAGGCGCAGGCGCAGCGCCTCGATTCGCGCCAGCAGCGCGCCGGCGCCCGCGTATTCCAGGCGCTCGATGATGAGCTGGTATTCAGAGCGGTCGCCATAGGCGGAGACGCGCCCGGTCGCTACCACCTCCACGCCGTTCTCCGGCGCGAGGCCGAGCCGCGACGCGCTCGATTTCCAGATGATGGCGCGCAGCTTGCCGCCTTCATCCTTCAGGCAAAGATAGGTGTGGCCCGAGGCGTAGCGCTTGAGTTCGGTGATCTCGCCGCGCACGCGGATGCGGCCGAAGGCGCCTTCCAGCGTGCGTTTCACCGCGCCGGAGATTTCCGTGACGGTGTATTCGGGGATGTTGCTCGCGGCGCCGCCGGTGGCGGCGGAATTGGCCGGGTCGTCCATCATCCAAGCCTATGCTAGAGGCGGCGCCTTCGGAAGCAGGGGAGACACAGAGATGCGGGTTCTGATCGTCGGATCGGGCGGGCGGGAGCATGCCCTGGCCGTCACGCTGGCCGCGAGCCCGCTGCTGACCCGGCTTTATGTCGCCCCGGGCAATCCGGGCACCGCCCGGGTGGCGCAAAACGTGCCGATCGGCGTCACCGACATCGTCGCCCTGGTCACGTTCGCGAAGGAGCATGCGATCGATCTGGTGATGCCCGGGCCGGAGGCGCCGCTGGTCGCCGGGCTGGCGGATGCGCTGGAGCGCGCCGGCATCGCCTGTTGCGGCCCGACCGCCGCAGCGGCGCAGCTCGAAGGCAGCAAGAGCTTCACCAAAGAGGTTTGCGACGCTGCCGGCATCCCGACCGCGCTCTGGGAGCGGTTCGACGACGCGGCGGCGGCGCGGGATTTCGTCCGCCGCCGTGGCGCGCCGATCGTGGTCAAGGCGGATGGGCTGGCCGCGGGCAAGGGCGTCGTCGTCGCCATGACGGTCGAGGAGGCCGAGGCCGCCATCGCGATGATGATGGAGGGTCAGGCGCTCGGCGAGGCCGGCGCGACAGTGGTGATCGAGGAATTCCTGGAGGGCGACGAGGTCTCGCTCTTCGCCCTCTGCGACGGCACGGATGCGGTGCTGATCGGCGCGGCGCAGGATCATAAGCGGATCGGCGACGGCGATACCGGCCCGAATACCGGCGGCATGGGCGCCGTCTCGCCGCCGGCCGGCTTCGGCCTGGAGGCGCAGCACGCGGCGCTCGATCTGCTCATCTGCCCGGCGCTGCGCGAGATGGCGCGGCGCGGCACCCCGTTCCGGGGCGTGCTGTTCGCCGGCCTTATGCTGACCGCGAGCGGCCCCAAGCTGATCGAGTACAATGTCCGCTTCGGCGACCCGGAGACTCAGGCCCTGCTGCCGCGCCTGCGCTCCGACCTGCTGCCCGCGTTGCTCGCCGCCTGCCAGGGGGAACTCGGCGCGTTCGACCTGCGCCTGCGCGACGTCGCCTCGGTGGCGGTGGTGATGGCGGCGCGCGGCTATCCGGGGACTTACGTCAAGGGCAGCGAGATCCGCGGCATCGAGCGGGCCGAGGCGCTGCCGGATGTGCGCGTGTTCCATGCCGGGACGGAACAGCGGGACGGCACGCTACTGGCGGTGGGCGGACGGGTGCTGACGGTCTGCGCCACGGGGCCGGATCTCTCGGCGGCGCGGGACGCGGCCTATGCCGGGGTCGCGGCGATTGATTGGCCAGAGGGGATCTGGCGGCGGGATATCGGGCTGCGGGCGTTGAAGCGGGGCGCGGAGCTGTAATCAAGGGAAGGCCAGGGGCGCTGCCCCTGGACCCCGCTGGGGCCTTGAGGCCCCAGACCCCCAATACCTAGGTAATGGCTCTGTTCG
>DATJWY010000024.1:0-10852 GCA_035500775.1 Acetobacteraceae bacterium | reverse complement strand
GGTCGCCGTGGTGGAGGAAGCGGTTCCGGCGCTGCGGGTAGCGGCGGCACTGGTCGAGGGCTTCCAGAACATGCTGCGCACGAAGACGGCGGCACTCGATACCTGGCTCACGGATGCGGCCGAAAGTGTGCTCGCGGCTTTTGCCGCCGGTATCGCCGCCGACCGCGACGCGGTCGCAGCCGCGATCACCGAACCATGGTCGAACGGGCAGACCGAGGGGCAGATCACCAAACTGAAGCTGCTGAAGCAACAGATGTATGGTCGTGCGGGCCTCGATCTTCTCCGTGCCCGGCTCATCGCCGCATGATGGCGCAGTGCAAAGTCTGCACCGGAAGTGCGGAAGAGCCCCTTTTGGACGCCGATAGGGGGCTTTTGCGAGCCGATTGACACGCCGGGCCCGTCTTCAGGTGCTTTCATGCGCCGGGGGCTCGGCGGGCCAGCGCCTGAGTCCGGCTTGGTGGCCGCCTCTGGCCGCTTCTGGCGGTGTCTTCAGTCTCGTCTGACCGTCCGGCGGTTAATTCCACTGCTGACTGGCGCCAAATGCGGCTTATCCGTCAACCTTAGGGGCATGAGCAGTCTTCCCCCTGAGGGAAGCCCGGACTCAAGAGTGAGTTTCCCCTAAAAATACGTATATGATTTGTGTTGTATATGATATATGACCGAAATGGCGTTGAATACGCTTAAGTACCATATTATTTTGTAAATACGGTGAGGCGTGCGATGCGCCCGATGGGCCGAGCAGCCCGTAACCGCGGACAGAGAACAGGAGATCAGTGATGGCCAAGAAAAAACGTCAGCTCCGCTTAGGGGTGTTTCTCCACGCCACCGGCCACCATGCGGCCGCCTGGCGCCATCCGGACACCTTCCCCGCCGGCGCCGCCAGCTTCGAGCATTTCCGCAAGCTCGCCGCCATCGCCGAAGCGGCCAAGTTCGATGCCATCTTCACCGCCGACAGTGACGGTCTCTGGGGACAAAACGCGGACCCGGAGGTGTTCAGCCGCACGGCCCATGCCGGCTCTTTCGAGCCGATCACGCTCTATTCCGCGCTTGCCGCGGTGACGAAAAACATCGGCTTTATCGCCACGGCCTCGACCGCCTATAACGAGCCCTATCACATCGCCCGCAAATACGCCTCGCTCGACCTTCTCAGCGGCGGGCGCGCGGGATGGAATGTGGTGACTTCGGGCAACCCGGCGGCCGCGCTCAATTTCGGCCTCGACCAGCATCCCGATCATGCGGACCGCTATCGCCGCGCCGGCGAGTTCGTCGATGTTGTGACCGGGCTGTGGGACAGCTACGAGGACGATACCTTCCTCTATGACAAGCAGGCGGGGATCTATCTCGATCCCAGGAAGGTGCATACCCTCAACCACAAGGGCCAGTTCTATAAGGTGCGTGGCCCGATCGACGTGCCGCGTTCGCCCCAGGGCCATCCGGTGCTGGTGCAGGCGGGGGCCTCGGAGGCGGGACGCGATCTTGGTGCCCGCATCGGCGAGGCGATCTTCGCCGCCTGGCAGACTCTGGAGGATGCGCAGGCTTTCTATCGGGATCTCAAGCAGCGCGCCGTCCGTTTCGGGCGTGACCCGGACCACATCAAGATCCTGCCCGGCGTCTATCCCGTCATCGGCCGCACCGAGCAGGAGGCCCGCGACAAGATCGAGCAGCTCCGCACCCTGATCGATCCGCGCATCGGCCTTTCCCTGCTCACCAGCCTCGGCTCGTTCGAGACTCTTTCCGCCTATGATCCGGACGGCCCGGTGCCGACCGATCTCCCCGATACCAACAATCATAAGAGTCGCCATAGCCTGCTGCTCGAACTGGCCGCGCGGGAGAAGCTGACCATCCGCCAACTCTATGAGTGGGTTGCCGGCGCGCGCGGCCACCGGGTGATCCACGGCACGCCGGAGAGCATCGCCGACCAGCTTGAGGAGTGGTTCGTGAACGAGGCGGCGGATGGGTTTAACCTGCTCGCGCCAACCTATCCTGGCGGGCTCGTCGATTTCGCTGATCTGGTCGTGCCTATCCTGCAGAAGCGCGGCCTCTTCCGCACCGAATACGAGGCTTCGACGCTGCGCGGCAATCTCGGCCTTCCCATCCCGCCGAATCGTTATGCCTTGCGTGAGCGGGAAGAGCTTTCGGCCTGAGTTCATAATGCTCCGGACACATTTCTGATTAAAAACAAAAAAAGAAAAATCATAGAAAATCTAAACTAATGTCCGGAGCTTTTTGATCCACATCAAATGAGGAGCGCGATTCTCCACTTAAGATTGTTTGGCGATGTTAACGAAATGCATCGCTGCAACTTTGCAGAAGGTTCTGGAACGTGACAGTCAACGCACAATGGACGCCTTCCTTTGACCCGCGGCTTCTGGCAGGGGCGAAGCTGTCCTATCTTGGCGGCAAGTTCGGGGTGCAGATCGAGGGACTCGACTTCACCGCTTCCTTGAGCGACGCGCAGATCGAGGCGATCACGCAGCTCGTTTACCAGCACAAGGTGGTGGTCTTTCCGAAGACCGGGCTTGACGACGCCGCGCAGGAGAAGCTCGTCGCCCGTTTCGGCAAGGTCATTCCGCATCCGACCGTTCCCTCGCTGGAGGGCACGGAGGCGATCCTGGATGTCGATGGCAGCAAGGGCAGTCGCGCGTCCTCATGGCATGCGGATTTCACCTTCGTTGATGCCTACGCGAAGTTCACCTTTCTGCGCGGCCATGTGCTGCCGGAGCGGGGCGGCGACACGTTGTTCAGCGACACGGTCGCGGCCTACGAGGAACTGCCCGAGCCGCTGCGTGATCTCGCCGATAAGGCATGGGCGCTGCACACGAATCTCTACGACTATGCCACCCGGACACCCGCGCACCGCGCCTGGCAGCAGACGCCGGAAGGCCGCGCGCACCGCGCCGTCTTCACCCATAAGGTGTTCCAGACCGAGCACCCGCTGGTCCATGTCCATCCGGTGACGGGCGCGCGCGCCTTGATCCTCGGCCACTTCATTCAGAAGCTCGTCGATTTCGGCACCACCGATTCGCGCCGCATCCTTGATGCGCTGCATGATCATGCGACGAGCCCCGAGAATACGATTCGCTGGAGGTGGTCGGTGGGCGACCTCGTGGTGTGGGATAACCGGGCGACGCTGCATCGCGCCGTGGATGATTACGGCGACCAGCCGCGCATCGTCCGCCGCTCGACCATCTGGGGTGAAGCGCCTGTGAGCATCGAGGGGCGGCGCAGCGTGCGGGTGGTGGACGGCATTCCCCGCGCTGAAGCGGCCTGAACGGCATGGATCCAGGGGGTGTTGGCTCCCTGGGTCCAGCCCATCCAGGCGCTTGTTCCTGGTTCATGCCTGAACCAGGAAAGACCGGAACGCTCTGGCGCATACTCCGACGCGGCCGTGGCTACGGCCGCTCGATGAAGAGGGCATTGCTCGCATGGGGATGCCGGGTTGGCGCTGAGCGCACATATTTGCAGCTCGCTGAGTAGAACGTCATGGCGCGCGGCCTGTACGCCAGCTTGGGGGGCAGCGATGCGTATCGCTACCATTATCGCGGGCGCGTGGATGCGGTTCGCTGATGTGCGCGCCCCGCCCTTGCAGTAATTTCGGCGTGGCCGATCGACGGCGCACGCCGATGGAACGCTTGCCCCCGGGCCCGGGTCAGAGGACGGTCATCCAGGACGCACCGTCGAAGCGAAACCGGAGCCCAGGGGTTTGGACCGTTTCAGAGTGAATGGCGGCTCGCATACAGAATCCAGAGTTGGGCAAGATCCGCCGTGCCCCCGATGCCGCCGACCGTCCTGAGCACCTGCACGCCCTTGGTCGTCTGTCCCGCCCGCACATAGGCGATGCCGAGATGCAGCCGCGCCTCATCCGGATGCCGGAGCCCCGTGCCGTGCAGGCTTCGCTCGATGAGCGCGGTGCCCTGCCCCACGTCTCCCAGCGCGATGAGCCGCTCGCCTTGGATCTCCGCCTGATTGGGGTCACTGCCTGCCTGCGCAGCCAGTTGGCCGAGGCTGTGGCGGCTATCGGCGGCGCTGCTGTCAGCCAGGGTCTTCAGGCGCGCCTGGCGGGGTGCCTCCGCGCCGTTTCCGAGCAGCTTCCTGGCGTAGCCTTCCTCCAGCACCGCGCTCGCCTCGCCGGGGAGTCCGGCGACCACCGCCTGTTCGGCATAGTCCACATAGTCGGCGGTCGTGGTCAGGGTGCCCACGGCGCGACGCAGGCGGTACACATCAAGCGCCAGGCGGTCTGAAAATCCTGGACTGGCCTGCACCCGCTGAATCAGATTCGTCCAGTAACCGGCATTGGGATAGTGCAGGACAAGAAGCTGCAAGGTGTTGCGCAGTCCAGCCGTGTCGCCGGCCTGTTGCTGGCTCGCCGCCAGAAGCTGAAGCTGGGCTTCCGTCGGTTGCTGTCCGGCCGTGCTCTGGAGCTGGATTTGCGCCGCTTCCAGGCGGGCCGCGCCGGCGAAATCCTGCCGCTGATACAAAGCCTGGATCAGCAGCGCCTGAAACGCCGGGTCGTGGCCGCCAGCCTTGTGATAATGGTCAATGGCCGCGATCGTCCGGGCATAGTCCCGCAAGCCATAGGTCAGGCTTGCATCGGCGGCGGCCAGTTTTTGCAGGTCGGCGCCGGTGACCTGCCCGGACGCGATGATTCCTTCATAGGTCCGGGCGGCGCTGGCGGTGTCGCTGGAGGCCTGCTCGGTCGCTCCCCGCATCTCCGCGACCACCAGACGCTCCCGCGGGGTCAGATTCCTGACGCTCTCGGCGATACGGATCTGGGCCAGCGACGCCGCGTAATTATGGTGGTCGAAGAAGCGTTTCGCCTTTTCCAGGGGCCGTCCGACCTCCGGCCGGAGGGAGGCGTCAGAAGCAGCGGCCAAGGCCGGCGCGACAGACAGAGCGCCCACCATCAGGGCGATGGGAAATGCAAACAGCCGCATCGTTCAGTTCCCGTCTGTGAATTGCTCGTTGCCCACCAGCCCCAGCTTCTTCACGCCCAGGCGCTGCGCGTCGGCCAGAACGTGCGCGACATAGCGATAGGTGGCGAGTTTGTTCGGGCGGATATGCACCTCCGGCTGGTCCGCCTGCGTGACCGCACCACGCAGGCGCTGCTGCAATTCGGCCTCGCTGCCGATCGCCTGACCGTTCCAGGACAGGCTTCCGTCAAAATCGACATCGAGCGTGACAACAGGTGGCGGCGCCGCCGGTGGCACGTTGCCCGCCGGCATGTCCAACTTCACCGCATGGGTCTGGATCGGGATGGTGATGATGAGCATGATCAGCAGCACGAGCATCACGTCGATCAGCGGCGTCGTGTTAATGTCCACCAGTACGTCGTCGTCGCTTTGCGCGGAGGGTACGGTGATCGCCATGGCGTTGATCCTTCAGCCACCGTGCGGCGGCGGTTCCGTGATGAAAGCGACCTTGGCGATGCCGGCGCGCTGCAACGCGAGCACCACCCGTCCGATGGGCTCGTAGCGCCCGTTCTGATCGCCCCGGATATGCACTTCCGGTTGTGGCGTCAGGACCGCGATCTTCCTGAGGCGCGTCATGAGCGCGGCGATGTCGGGCAGCGCTTCCGCGTTCCAGTAGATGTCACCGTCGCGGTCAACCGCGACGGTGATGTTCTGTGGCGTGGTCTGCGTCGGCTGGTTGACCTCCTTGGGCAGGGAAACCGGCACCGTATGCGTCACCACCGGTACGGTGATCAGGAAGATGATCAGCAGCACCAGCATGACATCGACCAGCGGCGTGGTGTTAATCGCCGATAACACCTCGTCCTCATCCCCGCCGCTGGCGGGGCCGACATTCATCGCCATGGCGTCACGCGACCTGGACGACGGAGGCGGGCTGCTTCCCGGACGTCACGCTCTTGAGGGTCGGGACGCGGCCACCGGAAAGCAGCACGGAATGCAGGTCGGCGGAGAAATTGCGCACCCGCTCCATGGCGACCTTATTGCGGCGGACAAGCCAGTTATAACCCAGCACTGCCGGCACCGCGGTGGCGAGGCCGATGGCGGTCATGATGAGCGCCTCGCCGACCGGGCCGGCCACCTTGTCGATGCTCGCCTGCCCGGCGATGCCGATCGCGGTCAGGGCGTGATAAATGCCCCAGACGGTGCCGAACAGGCCGACGAAGGGCGCCGTCGAGCCGACCGTGCCGAGGAAGGCCAGGCCACCTTGCAGCTTGCTGCTGATGGCATCGACGGCGCGCTGCACCGAGAGCGTGATCCAGGTATGCCGGTCGATCGATTCCGTCAGGGTGCCTTCGTGATGCTCGCTCGCCGAAAGGCCGGTTTCGGCGATATAGCGGAACGGGCTCGAAGATTTCAGGCGCTCCGAGCCATCCTTGATCGAGGCCGTTTTCCAGAAATCGCGCCGCACGGCATTCGCGGCGGCGAAGAGCCGGGATTGCTCCCACAGCTTGGTGAAGAAGATGTACCAGGTGCCGAACGACATGGCAGCCAGGATGAGCAGTGTTCCGCGGGCGACGAAGTCGCCGTTCTTCCAGAGCGCGCCGAGGCTGTAGGGGTTTTGCACTGTTTCGGTGCCGGCATCCGGCGCGGTGCTGTCCGGTGCCGCGGAGGCCGCGGGTGCGGCGGAGGGGCCGGGAGCCGGCGCGGCGGCCACCGGCGCGATCGGAGCGATCGGAGCGATCGGAGCGGGCGCGTCCGGCGCTGGGGCGACCGGCGCCGGGGCGGCGAGCACGGAAGCCGGAGACTGCGGTGCGGACGCTCCGCTCTGGGCATGGACCGTCGGCGCGACGAGCAGGCCGAGGCCGAGGGTGATGGAGGCCGTGTAGGCCGGTAAGCGATGGGTCTGGCTCATAAATCCTCCTGTCGACGCCCGCGCCCCGGGGGGGGCATGGCGCCTGCCATCTCTGCGCGCGGGCCCGTGGACCCACGCCGTGATCACTCAGCCTCGAACTGCACAACCCATGTGTGCTCCTCGCGCACGGCCTGTCCGTTATGGACAGCCGGGCTGTAGCGAACCTCGCCGCTGTTCAGCCAACGCATCGTTGCCCTGGCGAAAGCGGCGCCGCCCTCGGTGCTCAGCACCCGGCACTGATCGGGCCGGCCATCGGTTTCGATCACGCAACTCACCGTCACGCTGCCTGGGCGCGGCGTGTCGGCGTAGTCTTCCGGGTATGCCGGGGTGCCGCCGCTGATGGCGCGGGCGGAGAAGGCATGGTCCGGAATCGCCGCGGCGACGGGGGCCGGCTGCGCCGGCCGGAAGGCCACCGGGGCCGGCGGTGCGGCATGGGTGAAGGCGGTCACGGCATGCTGCGGCGGGGGCTGCTGCACCTGGATTTCCGGCGGCGGGATATAGGGCGGCGGCGCCGCGGCCAGGGGAGGCGGCGGCGGCGCGGCCTCGGGCGGCGGTGGTTTCACCTCCTGAATGATCCGGGTTTCGATCGGCGCGCTGATCTTCTGCACGAGGCGCTGGCCGAGGCCATTGACCAGGGCATAGATCAGCACCCCGTGCAGCAGCACGACCGTGCCAAGACCAAGAAGCCTGCCCAGGGCGGGGCGGTCCTGATCGATATAGGTCGTCATCGCGCGTCTCCGCGGCGCCCGTGGCTCATAGGGTGGCCCGGTCGCTTCTCAGCGCCGGATGCCCCCGGCGATTTCCCGCTGCGACGTCGCCTGTTTGCCGGCAAGGCGATGCGCTTGCCGCCGCCCCTGTCACCGATAAGCTCCACGTTTGCCTCCTCAGGCTCAACTCGGCCGGCATGCCGTCCCGGTTGTCGTACCGGGTGCCTTCCGCCGCCACCTCAGGGGAGGCTAGACTACGGATATAAAGAGTGGAACCCCGTTAATACGAATTATGAGTGCAATTTTTAGCTTGTGCATACGAAAATCGTAATTAACATCGTTAGCCCATCCCTTGGCGGCTCACGGAGGGGGGATGGCGGCATACCAACACCGCACAGATGGCAGTTTGTGGTTTGCGTGCGACGAACGTTGTTTTTTGACGTTGTCACTATAAAATAATGTATTTTCATGGAATAGACAGGAGACAGCGGTGAACCTCCCTTCCCCACCCTTCCGGACGTTGCCCGGCCGGCGGACCGTTCTGTCCACGCTCGCGCTGCCAGCGCTTCTGAGCCTGCCATTGCGCCGCGCCCGTGCCGCGCCACCGGACACGATCCGGATTGGCTTCGCGGCCACGGGCCTCGGCGGCCGGCCCTATTGCCCGCTAACGACCCTGGCGATCGCCCATGTGCGGGGCCTGGTGGCGCAGCGCCTGCCCGGAACCCAGATCGAATGGTCCTTCTTCAACGGCGGACCGCTGCTCACCGAGACCCTCGCCGCCGGCCGTCTCGATTTTCTCTATCATGGGGACCTGCCCTCGGTGGTCGCGCGCTCGGCCGGCTTGCGCACCCGCCTGCTGGCGCCGATCCAGCTTCGCGGTCAGCTCCATCTCGCCGTTCCGAAGGATAGCCCGATCCTCTCGCTGAGCGATCTGCGCGGCAAGACGGTCGCCGATTTCAAGGGGACCGCGCTGCAACTGGCCGTGGCCCGGGTGCTCGGTAGTGTGGGCCTGTCCGAGAACGATGTCCGGACAGTCAACATGGATCTGGCCACGTCCCAGGCCGCCCTGATTTCCGGTCAGATCGATGCCGCCTTCACCACCTTCGTCAGCGAGGAACTGCGCCAGCGGGGACTCATACGCTACGCCTACAGCACGGACCCGGCATCCGCCGCCCTCGCTTCCATCAGCGGCCTCCTGGTGACCGAGGATTTCGCCGCGGCCCATCCCGAGGTGGTGGACCGCGTGGTGGAAGCGGTGGTGGACGGGGCCCATTGGGGCTCCGAACCGGCGAACCGCGCGGCAGCGTACGAGCTTTGGGCCAGATCCGGGTACCCGCTCTCAGCCTACCACGCCGAATTGGACGGCGCGCCGCTGGCGCCGGTCCTGAGCCCCGTCTGGGACGCCTATGCCATTGGCCGCTACCGGGCCGCGGTCGCGGACTCGCTCCGGTTCAGGCTGATACGCCGCCCGGTCGATGTCGATGCCTGGATCGATCCACAGCCGGTGGAGCGGGCGCTGGCCAGGCTGAATCTGCAGACCTACTGGCCGCGCTACGGCGCCGACGGAAATACCCAGCGCACATGAGCGGGCATTCGGTCAGCGCGCCTTCCTTCCTGGTCGCCGCGCGCGCCCGCTGGCCAAGACGCATCGCTCCCCGTCGCCTGCCTCTGGAGATCGTGGTTCCCGCGTTCCTGCTGCTGGCCTGGCATGTCGCGACGAGCCGGCAGTTGATTCCTCCGCAGATCCTGCCGGCTCCCATGGATGTGCTCGCGAGCCTGCGCGATCTGGTGGTCAGCGGAGATCTCGCCAGCAATCTTGTAATCAGCATGCGGCGGGTCGGGCTGGGTTTCGCCCTGGGGGCGACGATCGGGATCGGTCTCGGCGCCGCCATGGGACTCTCGCCGGGGTTCTGCGCGCTGGTCCGCCCGGGTTTCATGGCCTTCGCGCAATTCCCCACGCTTGGCTTCGCGCCGCTGCTGCTGCTGCTGCTCGGCATGGGCGAGACGATGAAGATCGTGCTGATCGCCAAGGCCACGCTGACGCCGGTGGCCCTGAACACGCTGGATGGCGTGCGCGCGGTGCCGCCGAAATGGGTGGAGCTGACCCGGGTCTACCGGTTCACGCGCTGGCAGACCCTGCGCAGGCTGATCGTGCCGGCGACCCTGCCGCCGGTCTTCACCGGCCTCCGCTACGGCCTGACCCAAGCCTGGAACTCGCTCGTCCTGGTGGAGTTGCTCGCCTCCACCGAGGGGCTCGGCTATCTGGTGGTCTGGAGCCGCCAATTGTTCCAGCTCGATACGATGCTGGCCGTTGTCGCGGTCATCGGCCTGGCCGGCTATGCGATGGACAAAACGCTGAGCCTTGTGGAGGCGCGTCTCCGGCGCCTTTATGGCGCATGAGCGGCGCGGTCATGCCGGCCCGGCGCGCCTGGGCGAAGCCCGGAAAGGGCTGGGTGCTGCCGCTCTGGCTGCTGGTTGCCTGGGATCTCGCCGTGCGCGCCCATCTGCTGAACCCGGTGTTCTGGGCATCGCCGGAAGCGGTTCTGGTCGCTTGCGGCGCGGCGCTGCGGGACGGGACGCTGTGGACGGATCTGGAGGCCAGCCTGAGCCGCGATTTCGCCGGCTTCGCCCTGGGCGCGATCCCCGCCCTGGCGCTGGGGCTGGCGATGGGACGGCTGCGCGTGGTCGCGCGTCTGTTCAGCCCCTCGCTCGCCACCCTCCGGCAGGTCGCCATCTTCGCCTGGGTGCCCCTGATCTCGGTGTGGTTCGGCAGCGGCGAGTGGGGCAAGGTGATCTTCGTCGCGATGGTTACCGCCTTTCCGGTGCTGCTCAATGCCGAACGGGGCGCGGCGGGAATCGAACCGGGCTATCAGGAAGTGGCGCAACTCTACCGCCTTGGTCCGTGGCAGAGGCTGCGTCGCCTGATCCTGCCCGGGGCCCTGCCGGGAATCGTCACCGGGCTCCGCCTGGGCCTGATCTATGCCTGGCTCGGGACGATCGGCGCCGAGTACCTGTTGCAGAGCGGAGCCGGCATCGGCAACGCGCTCATCGACGGGCGGGACCAGTTTCGTATGGACGAGGTCGTGTTCGATACTTTGCTGATCGGGCTTATCGGGTTTGGGATCAACGGCGCGGCCGGAGTGGTGGAGCGGTGGATCGTGCGCCGGTGCGGCGGATAAAGACCAGGGGCTCTGCCCCTGGACCCCGCCAAAGGCGGAGCCTTGTAAGTCGTTTGCCGTCTCTGGCATTGGCCAATGCCAGAGACGGCAGCGGTGAGCTTGTGCGAGCCTCGGGCGCGTGCCCGTTCCAAAGATAAAGCCCCG
>DATJWY010000023.1:0-14274 GCA_035500775.1 Acetobacteraceae bacterium | reverse complement strand
AGTCGGGCGACGATCCATACTATGCCAACCCTCAATGCGAGGAGGCATGATGGCAGGGGTCAGCGACCTCGACCTGCGGCTGCTGCGGGTGTTCGTGACGGTCGTGGAGGCGCGCGGCTTCTCGGCGGCGCAGGCGGTGCTGAATGTCGGGCAATCGACCATCTCCAACCACATGGCGGCGCTGGAGCAACGGCTCGGCTGCCGGCTGTGCCAGCGCGGGCGCGGCGGCTTCCGGCTGACGGAGAAAGGGCAGCTCGCCTATGACGCGGCGCGCCGCCTGCTCGCCGCCGCCGAACAGTACCGGACGGAGACCGGGGCGCTGCGCAACCACCTCGCCGGCAATATCCGCCTCGGCGTGGTGGACGGCACGCTCACCGACCCTAACGCGCCGCTCACCGCCGGTCTTCGCCGTTTCAGCGCCCGCGACCACGCCGTGCATTTCCACATCACCATGGACATGCCGACCGCCCTCGCCCCGGCCCTGCTCGACGGCCGGCTGGACGCCGCCATCGCCAGCTTTCCCCGCCAGACCGGCGGCCTCGCCTACACGCCGCTCTATGAAGAAGTGCACGGCATGTATTGCGGGCGCGGCCACCCGCTCTTCGACCGGCCGGATTCCCGCCTGGGCCTGGAAGACATCCGGGAGCACCGCGTCGTGGCGCGCGGCTACTGGCATCTGGAGGACGTGTACCCGCTCGGGCTGCGGCAGGCGAGCGCCGTCGTGTTCCAGATGGAAGCGGCGGCGATGCTGGTGCTGTCCGGCGGCTATATCGGCTTCCTGCCGGAGCACTACGCCGCCGCCTGGGTGGCGCGCGGCGAGATGCGGCGGCTGATGCCGGAGCGGCTCCGCGTCTCCTGCCGTTTCGACCTGGCGACCCGGCGCGGCAATCAGAGCCTGGTGCTGGATGCCTTCGCCTCCGACCTGATCGCGGCGCACCGGGAGAAGCGCGCCGGCCAGCCCGCCGCGCGGCCAGAGCCGAAGCCGTCCGTCCCGGTCCGCGCCGCGCGATCGCCGACGGCATAGGCCACCGGCGGGCGCCCCGCGCACCCGCCGATACATCACCATCGATCGATATAAGTATCGTGGCGCCGCCGCTTTGACCGGGGGCGCTCCGGCGCTACCGTTCACGCTATCGTTTCGCGTCAAGAGGAGCGCTCCGCATGCGAGGATTGTCCATCGGGAACATCGTCTGTACCGCAACCCTCGCCCTGCTCGCGGCGGCGCCCGCCCGCGCGGCCGACACGCTCAACGTGCTGACCTGGTGCGACCACGAGGACCCGACGCTGCTGGAGCCCTTCGAGCAGGCGAACAGCGTCAAGATCCGCTTCAAGGACATCGACAGCACCGGCGCCGCGCTCGCCGTCATCGGTCAGTCCAAGCCGGGCGACTGGGACGTGCTGGTGATCGACGAGACGGACGCGCCCCGCCTCGCCGGCATGGGCCTGCTCGCTCCGCTCGACCCCAAGGACTTCCCGCTCCCCGATGTCTTCCAGGGCGTCGCCGATCCGAAGCTCAGCTCGCGCGGCGGCACGCTCTACGCCATCCCGGAAAAATTCGGCTACAACACCATCGCCTTCGACAAGACGAAGGTGGACCCGAAGGCGATGGCCGACATCAACGCGATCTGGAGCCCCGACTATAAGGGCCGCATCGCGATCTATGATTATTACGTCCCCGTCATCGCCTATACCGCGATCGCCCTCGGCAAGGACCCGGAGCATCTGACCGATGCCGATTTGCCGGCGATCAAGGACAAGCTGATCGCGCTGAAGGCCAACGCGGCGCTGGTCGGCGACGTGACCACGGTGCAGCAGGCGCTGGCCACCGGGCAGGTGGACGTGCTGGTCGGCGGCGGCGAATGGGTCACGGCCGGGCTCGCCAAGGACAAGCCGAACCTCGCCTTCATCGTGCCGCGCCAGGGCGGCGTGCGCTGGCAGCAGGGCATCGCGGTGTTCGCAACCTCGAAGCAGCAGGATCTCGCCCGCCGCTTCGCCCAGTACATCCTCAGCCCCGAGGCACAGGCGAAGCTCGCCACCTCCTCCTGCTACTGGGGCGTGCCGGCCAATAGCCGCGCCGCGCTCACCGACGCGCAGAAGGCAACGCTGCTATGGCCGGAGCAGAAGGGCTTCGTCGCCGCGACCAGCACCTATCCGCAGATGACGCCGGATTTCGACCGCAAGCTCCAGGCGCTCTGGGCGCAGGTGATGCAGGCGAAGTAATCAAATGCGCGGCGGGGCCGCGACTCCCCCCATCATTACTTCGCCAACACCAATAGTCGTACAGCAAACTGATCGGGGTCCGGGGCCTTACGGCCATGTCGTGCGCAGGCGCGCCTTCGCGTGACGTGGCCGAGGGGCGGCGCCCCTCGCCTTCCCTCCCCGATCCGCGACGCCCCTACCGGGACCACGCCCTCATGCCTCCGCTTTCCTCCGCGTCAGTAACGACCGCGCCCGCCCTGGAAGCCCGCCGCGCGCGCCGGGATGCGCTCGCCGGCGTTGCCTTCGTGGCGCCGGCGGTGCTCTGGCTTCTGCTCTTCTTCGCCGCGCCGCTGGTGGTGATGGTGACGATCAGCCTCTCGCCCTCGGACCAGGACGGCGCGGCCGGTGGTGTGCTCAGCCTCGGCAATTATCGCGCCTTCTTCGCCGAGAACGCCTATGTCCAGGCGTTGTGGAACTCGGTCGTCACCACGGCCACGGTGACGGCGGTCAGTCTGCTGCTCGCCTACCCGCTCGCGCTGACGATCGCGACGCGGCTGCCGAAGCGGCTGCAACGCATCGCGCTGACGCTCGCCATCCTGCCGTTCTGGACCTCCTACGTCGTGCGCTCCTACGCCTGGCTTCTGGCACTGGCGCCGACCGGCGTGGTGAACCGGACACTGCTCGCCCTCGGCCTGATCCAGACGCCGCTGCGCCTCGCCTACAACGCGGGCGCGACCGATCTCGGCTTCGTCCACTTCTTCATCATGCTGAACACGCTGACGATCTACGCGAGCCTGGTGCAGATCAATCCGCGCTACGCCCTGGCGGCGCGCGATCTCGGCGCCTCCGCCTTCCGCGCCTTCCTCAGCGTGACGCTGCCGCTCAGCGTGCCCGGAATCGCCGTCGGCGCCTTCCTCACCGTGGTGCTCTGCATCGGCGACTACGTGACGCCGCAGATCCTCGGCGGCTTCCGTGGCCTGCTGCTGCCGCAGGTGATCATGATGCAGATCCAGCGCCGGCTGGACCTGCCGATGGCCTCCGCCATGTCGCTGCTGCTCACGCTGGTGGTGGCGCTCGTCTATCTCGCTTTGCAGCGCTGGCTGCGGACGGCGAAGCTATGAACCGCCTCCGCGCCATCGCCGGGGCGTTCGTGGCCTATGGCTACCTCGCCGCGTGCTACGTCTTCATCTTCCTGCCGGTCGTCGTGCTGGTGCTGTTCTCCTTCCATGCCGGCGACATCCCGGTGCCGCCCTTCCGCGGCCCCACCCTCGCCTGGTACGGCCGCGCCCTCGCCAATGAGCGGCTGACCGACGGGCTCGGCAATTCGCTGCTGGTCGGCGCCGTGTCCTCGGCGCTGTCGCTGCTGCTCGGCTTCCTCGCCGCCTATGGCATGACGCGCTACCGCTTCCGCGGCCGCTCGCTGGTGCAGGCGGCGATCGTGCTGCCGATGGCGGTTTCCTACCTCATCGTCGGCATGGGGCTGCTCGCCTCCGCCTCGACCCTCGGGCTGGAGCCGTCGCTGTTCCTGGTGGTGGTCGGGCACGTCGTCATCAACCTGCCGCTCGCCTTCGCCATCTGCCTCGCCCAGCTCGGCGAGCACCAGCTTCGCGTGGAGCAGGCGGCGCGCGATCTCGGCGCCAGCACCTTCCATGTGCTGACGCGCATCACCGTGCCGATGATCGCGCCGGCGCTGATCGCCGCCTTCTGTCTGTGCTTCACCCTTTCCTGGGACGAGTTCCTGATCGCCTTCCTCGTCACCCGCTTCGACGTGACGCTGCCGGTCGTCATCTGGAGCCTGCTCCGGGGCGGGCTCAATCCGCAGACCAATGCCGTCGGCTCGCTCGTCTTCGGCTGCTCGGTGCTGCTCGCCGTCTCGGTGGAAGCGCTGCTGCTCGGACGGAAGCGAAGCTGACCATGCACCTCATGATCCAGACACAGAGCCAGACACGGATGGACTCCACCCCGCATCTCTCGGTCGAGAGTGTTTGCAAGCACTATCCCGGCCTCGCCGCCCTCGACGACGTGACGCTCGGGGTGGAGCGCGGCGCCTATGTCGTGCTGCTCGGCCCCTCGGGCAGCGGCAAGACGACGCTGCTCTCGGTGATCGGCGGCTTCACCACGCCGAGCAGCGGGCGCATCCGCATCGCCGGGCAGGACGTCACCGCCACGGGCCCCGCCCGCCGGCCGACCACCACCGTGTTCCAGGACTATGCGCTGTTCCCGCATATGTCGGTCGCGGCCAATGTCGGCTTCGGGCCGAAATTGCGCGGCGAGCGGGGGCCGGCGCTGGGCGCCAAGGTGGAGCGCATGCTGGAGCTGGTCGGGCTCGGCGGCCATGGGCGGCGCGGCATCCATGAACTCTCCGGCGGCCAGCGCCAGCGCGTGGCGCTCGCCCGGGCGCTGGCCGTGGAGCCCGAGATCCTGCTGCTCGACGAGCCGCTCGGCGCGCTCGACCTCAATCTGCGCCGGCAGATGCAGGACGAGCTGCTGGCGCTGCAACAGCGCACAAAGCGGACCTTCGTGCATGTCACGCACGATCAGGAGGAGGCGATGGCCCTCGCCACGCTGATCGTGGTCATGCGCGGCGGACGGATCGAGGATATGGGGCCGCCCCGCCGGGTCTATGCCCAGCCGGCGACGCGCTTCACCGCCGGGTTCATGGGCGAGAGCACGCAGATCGAGGGCGTGGTCGCGGAATGGCGCAGCGCGGCGGAGGCGATCATCGACACCCCGATCGGCCGCCTGCCCGCCCCGGGGCGGTTCGCGCGGGGCACCGAGGTCGCGGTGATCGTGCGGCCGGAGAACATCGTCGTCGGCCGGGCGGCGGAGGTGTCGCTCGGCACGGCGCGGGTCGGCGAGGTGGTGTTCCAGGGCGCGCATTGCCGGGTGCTGGCGCGCGGCGAGTCCGGCCAGGGCTACGTGCTGCGCGTGCCGCCGGGCGAGGCGCCGGATGTGGACGCGACCGTCACGCTCGGCTGCGCTGCGCGCGACCTGGTGGTGGTCGGGCGCTAAAATATGCTCCGCGGGAGCGGCGGCGCGGTATCCTCCCGCCCGCCGTACCACGCGCAAGGAGCCGCACCATGTCCCAGCTGCCGATCATCGACGCCGCGCGCTGGTACGAGACCATCCCGCAGGCGCACGACATCACCCTGATCCACGAACCCTGGATCAAGCCGTTCTTCCGCTGCAACATGTGGCATGTGCGCGGCCGCGACCGCGATTTACTGTTCGATTCCGGCCTCGGCGCGGTGCCGCTGCGCCGGAGCGTCCCGCTGGTCACCGAGCGGCCGCTGATCTGCGTCGCCAGCCACACGCATTTCGACCATATCGGCGGGCATTATGAATTCCCCGACCGGGCCGTGCACACCGCCGAGGCCGCCATCCTGGCGGCGCCCGGCCGGGCGCCGACCCTCGCCGACCGCTACGCCACCGACGCGATGTTCGACGCCCTGCCGCCGGACTGGGACGCGGCGCGCTACACGGTGCGGGCGGCGCCCGCGCGGTGGCATTTGCGGGCGGGCGACGTGCTCGATCTCGGCGACCGCGCCTTCGAGGTGATCCACACGCCCGGCCACTCCCCGGGCGGCATCGCGCTCTGGGAACGGCGGACCGGCGTGCTGCTCTCGGGTGACATCGTCTATGACGGGCCGCTGATCGACGACGCCTATCACTCGGATCGCGCCGCCTATCTCGACTCGCTCACCCGCCTCGCCGCGCTGCCGGTGGAGGTGGTGCATGGCGGGCATTTCCCGAGTTTCGGCCGCACCCGGCTTCTGCAACTGATCGAGGAATACCGTGCCGGCCGGCATGCACCCGGCTGCCATCTCGGCTGACCGCCGCTATCATACCAACGGCGTTATACCAACCGCCGCGGGTCTTGACCGATCGAGAGAACGGCCAGGGCTCTGCCCTGGACCCGCTGGGGCCGTCGGCCCCAGACCCCATTCCATAAAGAATTTCAAATGTGTGCGGGTCTGGGGGCGCTGCCCCCGGCGGGGCGCGGGGCGGAGCCCCGCTGCTTCACTGAATAGGCCAATCAATAAGGCAATTGGTATGAACAGGGCGCCGCGTGAGCGCCCATCGCGATTTCTTCAGGCCCAGCGCGCCGCTTCGATCACGGGTTGCATCATGCGATGAACCCCCATGGTGCTCATGTGATTGCCGCCGTTACCGCCCTGCGGCCAGACGGTGCCATCGAGCCCCGCGAAGCCGCTCTCCGGGCCGAATATTTCGAAGTCGGTGATGGTCGGCAGCGTGAGTTGCGGGAGCGAGCCGTTCCCGAGCAGAATGGCGATGGCCCGGTTCGCCGCGCCACCAGGATGGGTCACTTTCGGAGCGTAGAGCCCGCCGAACTTCTCGTAGAAGCCAGCCCACACGAATTGCCCGCCACTCGCGAACACCTGAAGATAACTGTCGGCCACCACGACCTCGAAATTCGGTCCGGATCCGGACGGCTGGAAGCCGGTCGCCGTCAGCGGCACGGACACAACGCCCGACGTGGCGTTGACCTGGATGGTCAGTTCCCCGTTGGCATCAAGGCCGAGGATCAGAACGTTATCCGGACGGGCGCCGACCTGAAAATGCAGGGTGGCGCCACCGGCGAATATCTGTTCCGCCGTCATCCCGGGGAAGACGATCTTCAGTTGATAGTCAGTGCACGCGTCGCCGGGCAGCGTGTAGGGCAGCCTCGCCGCGGTGTTCGGCGTCACGCGCTGGATCAGCGCGCAATTGCGGCTGTCGTATCCATCCCGATGCGCGGTGACCATGCGATTCAGGTCGATGAACCCGTAGCCGTTCCTGAGGCAATAGCTCCGGGTGTAGCCGGCGACGTAGTCGCGCCCTTCCTGGCCAGCCGGCTTGCTCATGGAACCGAAGGCCGACGAGGTCGAGCTGAACGTCGGCGGAAAACCGCAGATGAAGATGAGATCGGGAGTCTTCGGCCAGGCCTTGATTTTCGCGACGCATGCCTGGAGTGACCTCGGGTCGAAGCCGGCGGCATCATTCATGCCGAAGTTGAAGAACAGCACATCCGGATCGGCGGCCCTCACCAGATCCAGCCACGGGACCGTGCGCTCGCGCGGCATGCCGGGATACCAGCGCGGCTGCAACGGGCCTTGATAAATCCCGTTCAGGGTGGTCCAGGCCGCTCCGCCGAGGCCATAGGGGAACCAGTTGAAGGCCACCCCCGGGTACTGCGCCTGGATGCATCGCTGGAAGATCGGGACCATGTAGTCGGTGCCGATGCCACTCGCCGCCGTGGTGGTGCTGTCCCCAACCCAGCAAATCCTTGCCGCCCCGGAGGCGGCGGCTGCGGTGAGCTGTTTCAGGTGCCTGGACGGAACGATGTCGCTGCCCGGTTGATACGCCGCCGCCGGCATGGGGACGATGCGCTTTCGATAGGCCCCAAGGAGCGTGCCCTCGCCCAGGAAGAGCACCTGCCCAATCGGGCCAGATCCCGCGAGGGTGGGGGCATAGTATTGCCCCGGCGGGAAATAGAGCCGTCGCTTGCCACGTTCGACGAGCTGGCCGCAGAGTGTCGCGAGCAGGGCGGAATTATCCGTTTGACCGTCGCCGACGACCCCGAGCGCCGTCGCGTCCGGCATATCCGCCTCGATCCCCGGCGCCGATAGGCTGCCGTCCTTCGTTTGCGACGCATCGATGGTGGCCGCCCGCCGTGGCGGCGTCCCGTCGCTGATCTGGATGCCATCGGCGGACACTGGAAATTGGATCGTCATACGGACCTCAAATACGAGAATCGATAATGGCCCGGCCCGCCATCATCGGCCGTGCCTTGGAGCCCGATCGGGGCGGGTTGGGACACCGATCAGACCCTGGATGGTTTTCACTGTGACCGTGAGCAGTAAAAAAACTGCCCCTGTTTTTGATTGGCAAGAAATTTTATTATCCAGACCAATTCCGGCCTGACCCATGTTGCTCCAGTTCTTTGCTTCCACCCGCACCTGCACCGGTTCAGGTGGTTCCCACTGAACTGATGGGCACTCTAGCACGGTCCAAAGCGAGACAGCAGCCGGGAAAGAGCGACGCCGCTTATCCGGCAGCGGCTCATAGCCGCCTCTCGCTTTTCTTCAGGCCGCGCGCATGGGGCGCCCTTCCCGGTGCATCACCCAGCGACATCGGAGGCAATCCGGGGGAGTGGGGCGGCGAGCCCTATCGAGACGACGCCAGGCGCTCGGCCGACTACGGGTGCCTTGCCGAATACCGCGCTCAATCCCGGCACGCGCGCCAAAAATAAAGGCACCGACATCCTATGCGCGCACATAATTTTCCGGTATAATTTACAAATGAGCGTTTACAAAAATGATAACTTCAATGAACGACTGACCATGGCGGCGAATGCAAGGAACGCCGCGCTGGCGAAGTTCCGCGCGCGGCCGGAGCCCGATAGTGCCGCCGTCCTTGCGCGGCAGGAGGCCCGGAAGGCGATCAGCGCCGCCCGTGATGCCCGCATCGCCGAGCGCAAGGCCGCCCGCGAGGCCGAGGCGGTCAGACAGGCTGCCGAGCAGGCGGCCCTCGCGGCCGAGATGGAAGCCCGGGCCGTTGAGCAGGCCGCCCGCGAGGCCGAGGAAACAGCCCGTGCCGCCGCCCTGGCCGTCGCGCAGAAGGCGGCCCGCGACGCACGCTATGCCGCCCGTCAGGCGCGCCGCCGCTGAGAGCGTGATCCCCCGGGGCACGCGCCATGCTTGCGCTCCCCGGAGGTCCGGCGAAGACGACAAGAGGTGACGCCAATCCGCTGGAACATGTTCACTGTGACCGTGCACAGTGGACCTGTTCCAGGCCTTCAAGCGGGCAAGCAACGCTATCAGCCAGGCCGCTTCCGGTCTGGCTGATGCTGCTCTAGGATTTCAGCGGCCCCGTCATTCCGGCGAAGACCATGCGGTCCTTGTTCTCCCGCATCAGCATCGTGAAGCCTGGAATGGTATCGAGACCGAGCCCCAAGGGCAGCCCCGTGTCGGGATCTGGCTGGACCTTTGCGTAAGTCTGGCCCGAAACCTTCTCCCACTTCCCGGCGGGCTTCTTGACTTCGAGGTTCACGACCGTCGCCTTGAGCACCATCCGGACGATCGCCTCCTTGGGCGAGGACGGCTTCGTCAGGCTCGGACAGCCGGCGATCATCTGCCAGCCATTCGCCAGCGCCCAGCTGGTCAGTTCATCCTTGTTCATGCGGCGTCCTCCCCGTCATGGGACCGTCGTATGAGCCGGCACCACGCATGGCAACACCCGTGTCCGCGCGGCGCAGGGCCCGGTGCCGCCAGGCCTTCTGCCGCGTGAACTGCTCCCGGATGGTCAAAGCCGCTCACGGATTGTTCACAATGACCGCTAAATGCCTAATATAACTAAATGTTAATTAGCCCGCCTGGATCAGGGCTTCCTTGGCATCAAAGTGAATCGACGCGGTCTGATCGCCGGCAAGGAGGACTTCCCTGTCCTCGCGTATGACTTCGCCTCGAAATTCGCCCTGATCGGCCTGACCAACGCGCTGGCGAACATCCCCGGATCCGGGAACCCGGGGATGACCGGCCATCACACCGAGCGGATTGCGCCGAGCCGGCCGGCGCCTGCTACGCCTGCAACGGCAAGGCCAGCGCGACCGGCAACGCCATTCGCTTGCAGACTGACATCATCTTGCGGTCGCCAGTGGTCTTCCGGCCCGAGGCATTCAGGGAATCATCCCGCATTCAAACAGCTTGTTGGCGATCGGTGCGGCGACCTGATTGATGAACGCCTGCCGCATCTGCGGGTCTTCGTGCAGCAGACGCACGACGCGCTCCTCCATCGCCTCGCGCTGCCCGGCCGGCGGCTGGGCCCGCTTGGCCTGCAACTGCTGGCAGGACGAGTTCTGATAGTTCTGCACGACCTTCTGCGCGACCCGATCCAGGATTGGATACTGGGACTGCGCGTAACCGGCGCCCACGCCGAGACTGAGCAGCCCCGAGGCGAGGAGAAGCAGGCTTGCCTGTCTTGTCATCACACATCCTTGATGGCGGGTTGTCCAAGTCAGATCCCGGCAGTACGTGTCCAACATGGTCGGGCGCCAGGCACGTTCGGCAAGACGCGGATATGGCCGGAAACGGCTCGGCTGACGCGCGGTTCCGGTCGCCACGGCTTTGCACGGCTGCTTACGCCGCGCACAAAGAGATACCGCACACAAAGATATCCAGTCGGCTGCCGAGCATCAGCGAGGAACAAGATCGCGCTTCGTTATTTGTGCAAAGCAGCACGCGCGATGTAAGGCAGAGATTGCCGGTTGCGCCGCATCCAGAGACGATGCAAGTCTATCCGCGCGGTTCAGTCTGAAGCACGCTGCATGCGGCGGCAACAAGCTCCAACGTGGCATCACGGACGCATGACTGGAGTTGGTGTGGCGCAGTGAACGTCCCGGGCGTGACGATAGGCTTCGTTCCGCCTTCCGTCCATTGTTCGCTGACCCGAATTTCGGACAGCCCGCACCAGATCGCCGTTGAAGATGAGACATCGCTGGTGAGCCAATAAAACTTTCGAAGGACTGACGCTGATCGCGAGCCAAGGAGACGGCCATGCGACAAAAATTGTTCTGGAATCGCTCTAAAAAAACAACCTGCATCGTGTTCGCAGCGCTTGCGCTCTGGCCGTGCGTCACCACCGCTCGACCGTTACAGATGCGGGAGTCCACGCCTGCGGCCAAAGCGATCATCCATGGCGATCACGCGGAATATGTCATCCGGTTCGATGGGCCGGTGGACCATGCGGCATCACGCATGGAGATCACGCAGGGCAACCGCATTGTCCAAACCCTCCGCCCGCTTGGCGATAGTGCGGTGGACGTCCTCTTTGCCAGCAGCGCCGTTCCACCCCCTGGCCGCTACATGCTGCACTGGGAGGCGGTCTCGGGCGACGGCGCGCTTTCCAATGGCGACATTCCGTTCACTGTCGAGCCATAGAGATATCTCCGGCGCTGCTGCTGGCGGCGCGAACCGGCCTCGCGCAACGCACCGATCCGGCGTCGCCCGCCGTGCTGAATGCCCGCGGCGGCTGCCACGCGCACCGATCAGTCATCACCCGTGACGCCACCGGCGCCACACGGTTCCTTGACCGGCATCTGCCTGCGCAGCTGGAGCCGGGCCCGCCTACCCGCCCTGCCAGCGCCGCACGAACGCGTCCAACTCCGCATCATCGAGGTCCGAGACCGCCCAGAGCGTCATCCCATCCTGCCCCCAGCGGCGGAAGTGATAGCCCGCGCGACTGCCTGACACGCCCACGCGGTCCAGCGCCGAGCCGGACGGCCAGACAAACAGATCAATCACATGCGCCCGGCGCCGATACACCATCGCCGCCACTGGCTGGCCCGCCAGATAGTCCAGACGGCCGCCCTCCAGCGGGAAACCCGCCTGCGCCAGATCCTTCACCGGCGGCGCGAAGGGCAGCTTCCCGTCGAACCAGGGCTTGACCGTGTGCTGATCGGTGGAAACCACATCCACCAGATGCCCCGGCTGCAACGCCCGCACATGCGCCGCCACCACCGCGTCCGGCAGATCGCCTCCACGCGGCAGCACCAGCAACAGCGCCAGGCAGGCCGCCAGGGCAAATCCTCCGCCGAACCATACGGCGCGCCCCGGCGACCGCACGGCTGGTCGCGGCGCCGGCACCGGCGTCCGCGCCGCGACAGAGGCGGCAACACGGGCGCGCAAGACGTCCGACGCCGCGTGATACGGCGCCGCCTGACGTAGATGCGCGGACTGGGCGACCAAGCGCGTCTGCAACGCGGCACATGCGGCGCAGCGCTCGATATGCGCGGCCACCCGCGCGGCCTCGGCGGGGCGCAGTTCGCCGTCCAGGTCGGCCTGGATCAGCAGGTGCATCTCCTCACAGCCATCATCCGTCATGGCCGCCCCTCCCCCGCCGCGCCCGCAGCCAACGCCTGGTCGGCGGCCAGGGCCTGGCGGGCACGGAACAGGCGCGACATCACCGTGCCAACCGGGACGCCCGTCACCTCCGCAATCTCCTTGTAGGACAGTTCTTCCAGCTCCCGCAGCACCAGGCACTCGCGCAGATCCAGCGGCAGCGACGAAAGGGCGCGGGAGATGGTTTCGCAGTCCTCGACCCGGGCCAGCGCCGCCTCCGGCGTGTCGCCCGGGTCGGGCAGGACGTGCTCGGGCAGGTCGTCGTCCTCGGCGCCCGGCGGGGGTGCGAGCGGCACCTCGGCGCCGCGGTGGCGAGCGGTCAGCGCGGTGTAGGCGGCGTTGCGCACAATGCGCAGCAGCCACGCCCGCGGGTCGCCGCCGCGATAGGAGTCGAAATAGCCAAGAGCACGCACCATGGCATCCTGCACCACGTCCTCCGCCAGGGTGGCGTCCCGCACCAGCCACCGCGCCAGGTTATGCGCGGCATCGAGGTGCGGGAGCATCACCTGGGCGAATGAGCCGGTCCCCGGCGGAGCGAATGAGCCGGAACCCGGTAAAGCCGCCGGCCGGTTAGGCGTGGAAAGGAAGCGCCATCTCACGGCATCTGCACCTGTCCTGCCATCCCGGCCCGACGGTCTCCATTCAGCGCACGATGATCGTGCCCTGCATGTGCGGATGGAGCGAGCAAAAATACCGGTACGTTCCCGGCGCGTCAAAGCGGCGCGCGTAGGCGTCACCGGTATCCATCGGCGGCGACTTCACCGCCTTCGGGTTGGCCGCGTCCACCACCATGTGCGGGATGTCGTCGTGGTTGGTCCACACCACACGCGTGCCGCGAGGCACCGTGATCTCGGCCGGCGTGAAGGTGAAATTGTCGATGCTTATCTGCCTCTCCTGGGGCGCATCCTCGGCATGAGCAGGGACGGACGGGACGGCCAGCAGCAGGGCGCAGGCCATCAGTGCGACAAGACGGGTCATGACGTCTCTCTCCCTCACGCGCCCAGCGGCGTGTCGACGATGGCAAGCGCGTGCTGGCCCTCCACCCGGCTGACACGGGCCACACCCAGCGTGGAGCGCAGCTTGCCGGCGGGCAGGTCCTTGATCGGGCCGGGCGAGGCCGCCGTGCCCGGCACCGGCTGCGGAAAGGCGGTGGAGCGGGCGGTGTGGAACGCCACGTTGCCTTCAACCTTCTGCATCACCTGGTGGATATGGCCGTTCAGCACCGTCACCGAACCGAACCGGCGCAGCAGCGTCAGCGCCTGTTCGCCATCCCCAGTGCCCCAGCCCCATTCCTGGGACACGATCCATAACGGCACATGGGCGAACACCACGATCGGCTGGCTGGAGGGGCGGCCGGCCAGGTCCCGGCCCAGCCATTCCAACTGCTCGGCGCCAAGATTGCCGAAGCCGCCCGGCTTGAGGTCCTGCACGTTGTTCAGGGCGACGAAATGCACGCCCTGGACGTCGAACGAATACCAGCCCTTCGGCGCGCCCGGGGTGAAGCGGTCGAAGAACGCACGGCCGTCGTCCTCCAGCAGGTCGTGCTCGCCGGGCACGTAGTAGGTGTCCAGCCTCGCCTCGCGGATGATCTGATCGGCGGTGTCGAACTGGACGGCGCGGGAGAGATGGCTGACATCGCCGGTGTGCAGCAGCAGCGCGGCGTTGCCCTTCTGCTGGCCGACCAGGGCAACGGCCTCGTGCAACGTGCCGGTGGGGTTGGTGTTGGGGGCGTGGGAGAAGCCGATATGGCTGTCGCTGATCTGGAGAAAGCTCAGATCGCCGACGGGCGCGGTCGCCGCCTCGGCGGTGCCGACCAAGCGGGAGCGCGGCACGCCGCCGGCCATGGTCCACAGCATGGCGGTGCCGCCCCAGGCCATGCATTTCAGCAGGCCGCGCCGACTTGGGCTCGCAAGGGTGGTGGAAAGATCGTCTGACGGGTCGATCATCGGTCGCTCCAGAATGGTGGGTCCTGGAGTGCAGACCGGCGGCCAGGTCGGTTTATTCGTACTGGCGCGGCATATTTTTTCGCCGCTCCCGCCTGCCATGCCGCCACGGCCTCTTCGCTGAACCAGACCGCGAGACGGCCTCATTGAACCAGAGCCGCGTCATAGCCCGGCCAATTCGTCACCCGGCACTTGGCCGTGGGGATCTTGTGACGGCGGCTGTCGTTATGCGT
>DATJWY010000022.1:0-3699 GCA_035500775.1 Acetobacteraceae bacterium | reverse complement strand
GTATTCTGCGTTGTGCCGGCTCTCCAGCGCATACAACAGTGTCGTGACCGGCAGCTTACGCTTACGATCGATGCGAACGTAAACGAGATCCTTGCTGTCGAACTCGAAATCGAGCCACGAGCCGCGATAGGGGATGACGCGGGCGGCGAACAGGTACTTGCCGCTGCTGTGGGTCTTGCCCTTGTCGTGGTCGAAGAACACGCCCGGGCTGCGGTGCATCTGGCTGACGATGACGCGCTCGGTGCCGTTGATGATGAAGGTGCCGTTATCCGTCATCAGGGGCATGTCGCCCATGTAGACGGGCTGCTCCTTGATGTCGCGGATCGAACGGGCGCCGGTATCCTCGTCCACGTCCCAGACGATCAGGCGCAGGATCACCTTGAGCGGCGCGGCGAAGGTCATGCCGCGCTGGATGCATTCCTCGACGTCGTATTTCGGTTCCTCAAGCTCGTAATACACGAACTCCAGGCGGCCACGGCCAGCGAAATCGTCAATCGGGAAAACGGAGCGAAACACCTCCTGCAGCCCGGTATTCGTCCGGCTGTCAGGGGCGACATTCATCTGCAGGAACGCCTCATAGCTGGCGCGCTGCACGTCAATCAGATTGGGCATCGGCGCGATCTCGGGGATACGCCCGAAGCTCTTGCGAATGCGCTTGCGTCCCGTGAACGACTTCGTAATAGCGTTCATCGTATCCTGCTGCCCCATCGTCCTTGGCCCGCGCGCCAGACCCGCGCGATGCCCATGATGCCCCTGATGCGCCCCGAAGCCCGGAACATCCCGTCCCTTGGGCAAATCGCGCATCGTGGCCACGTACCCCGGCCACACAGGTCGCCATGACCCGACTCGCAACGGCCGATAGGGCGGGAATCAGCGCGATTCCCGCCCCGCTCAGCTCAACAGCCCGCCGCGCCCCGAAGGGGCAACGACGAGCAAAGGGCCTTACTTAATCTCGACAGAAGCGCCCTGCTCTTCCAGAACCTTCTTGATCTTCTCGGCCTCGTCCTTGTTCACCCCTTCCTTCACGGTCTTCGGGGCGCCCTCGACGAGATCCTTGGCCTCCTTCAGGCCGAGACCAGTGATGGTCCGGATTTCCTTGATGACGTTGATCTTCTTGTCGCCGGCCTTCGCCAGGACAACGGTGAACTCGGTCTGCTCCTCGACCGGTGCGGCGGCGGCAGCCGGAGCGGCGGCGGCGACGGCCACCGGCGCGGCGGCGGACACGCCCCACTTCTCCTCAAGGAGCTTCGAGAGCTCGGCAGCCTCGAGAACGGTGAGGCTGGACAGCTCGTCCACCAGCTTTGACAGATCAGCCATGATTGTGCATCCTCATATTAAGCGTTTGTCGGTTCCATGCAAGCCCTGTTCGCACCGGCTTGCGTTCACTCTTGCCAAGAGGGGGCAGGCGCCCCGTCTCAGGCCGCTTCGTCAGCCGCCTCATCCTTCCTGGCATAGGCCCCGAAGACCCGAGCGAGCTGCCCGGCCGGCGCCTGAACCACTGCGGCGATACGGGTGGCGGGGGTCTGGATCATCCCCACCAGCCCTGCGCGCAGCGCGTCCAGCGACGGCAGTTCGGCCAGCGCCTTGACCCCATCCGCGTTCAGCGTCTGAGTACCAAGCGCGCCACCGACCAGCTCGAGCTTCTCGTTGGTCTTGGCGAACTCGACGGCGACCTTCGCCACCGCGACCGGATCCTTCGACCACGCAAGCGCGGTCGGCCCCGTCAGCAGCGGCTTGATGCCATCGAACCGGGTCCCGTCCAGGGCGAGGATGGCCAGCCGGTTCTTCGCGACCTTGAAGTTCGCGCCCGCCGCCCGCATCCGGCGCCGCAGATCCGTCACCTCGGCCACGGTCAACCCCTTGTTGCGGGTGACCACGACCATGGACGTCTCTGCGAACACGGCGGCGAGCGACGAGACGAACTCGCGCTTCTCCGTACGGTCCAAATCTCGTCTCCGTCGGTGGCCTTCCGCGGCGAGGCCGCGCAAGGCCGGTTGCCCATGGACCGCCTGAAAGCCGCAGGCGATCCGGTTCGCCTGTCCTTGGCCGGGCCGGCCGCGCGGAACGCGACAGGCCCTCGATCAGGAACCGCCAAAGCCTCGGGGAGCGGCGGTGCCGCCCCGTCATCTCCGGCATCCCCCATCTTCCACGCGCGGACCGAAGCCCTTTAACGCCCCGAGGGACGACGTGCGGTCTTGGACAGGTTCGGAGCACCCTCGCGGGCGCCCCTGCCCGCCGGCCTCCGGGGAGGCCGGCGTATCTCGTCAGGTCTTGCTTACGCCTCAGCCGGCGAGGGTCGAGACGTCCACGCGCACGCCCGGCCCCATGCTGGAGCTGAGCGCGACCTTCTGGACGTAGGTGCCCTTGGCGCCGGTCGGCTTCGCCTTCTGGATCGCATCCACGAACGCGCGGATGTTTTCCAGCAGCTTGCCTTCCTCGAAGCTCGCCTTGCCGATGCCGGCATGGATGATACCGGCCTTCTCGGCGCGGAACTCCACCTGGCCCGACTTCGCCGCCTGCACCGCGCCGCGCACGTCCATGGTGACGGTGCCGAGCTTCGGGTTCGGCATCAGGCCGCGCGGGCCGAGAATCTTACCGAGCCGGCCGACGAGCGCCATCATGTCCGGGGTCGCGATGCAGCGGTCGAACTGGATGTCGCCGGCCTGCACCTTCTCGGCGAGGTCGTCCGCGCCCACCACGTCGGCGCCGGCGGCCAGCGCCTCCTCGGCTTTCGCCCCGCGGGCGAACACGCCGACGCGCAGCGTCTTGCCGGTGCCGTTCGGCAGGCTGATCAGGCCGCGCACCATCTGGTCGGCATGACGCGGGTCGATGCCGAGATTCATCGAGATCTCGACCGTCTCGTCGAACTTCGCGCGGGCGTTGCTCTTCACGAGGGCGATCGCATCGGCGAGCGCATAGGAGCGGGTGCGGTCAACGGTCGCGGCGGCGGCGGCCAGACGCTTGTTCTTCGCCATGATCTCAGCCCTCCACCACGGCAAGGCCCATCGAGCGGGCGGAGCCGGCGAGCATGCGCACCGCGCCCTCGACGTCGTTGGCGTTCATGTCCTTCATCTTCTGCACCGCGATCTCGCGCAGCTGGCTGGTGGTCACGCGGCCGATCGTGCCGCCCTTGCCCGCCGTCGTGCTGCCCTTGTCGATCTTCGCCGCCTTCATCAGGAAGTAGGTGTTCGGCGGGGTCTTGGTGATGAAGGTGAAGGTGCGGTCGGCGTAAGCGGTGATCACGATGGGGACCGGCATCCCGGGCTCCATGCCCTGGGTGACGGCGTTGAACTCCTTGCAGAATGCCATGATGTTCAGGCCGCGCTGACCGAGCGCGGGGCCCACCGGCGGCGAGGGATTCGCCTTGCCCGCGGGGATTTGCAGCTTGATGTAGCCGACGATCTTCTTTGCCATATCCTGGCCTCTCGTGCGTCCGGAGGACGCCCTTGCGGGTTGCACCAGGACCGCGGTACGAACGACACGCGCCCAGGACGCAAACCGCCCTGGCGCACGGATCTCCCGCGTTCCGATAGGAGGGCGGCTGTTAGGGCCGTCGGATGGGCTTGTCAACTGTTTTTATGACAAGCTCACACAATCGCGCGCCAGGGGGCACCCCTTTAGACGCCGCCGCTCTTTACTCGCCCAGGGACAGGCTCAGCGGCCGCAGCGGGATCGAAGCGGGCGAGCCCCCGCCAGGCC
>DATJWY010000021.1:0-6241 GCA_035500775.1 Acetobacteraceae bacterium | reverse complement strand
TGCCTCGTCGGCGGTGGCGGTGGTCTCTACCCCCTTGCCGCCGGCGCCGCCGCTAGCCAGGGCGATCAGCTCGCTGGCATTGCCGCGGATCACGGTCGGGTGGAAGGCAAGCAGGGCGCGCACCGCGGCGTCATATTCCGGCGCACCCGCGCCTACTGCGACCGGGTCCAGCACCCATGGAGTAGCGGCTTCATGCGCTGCGCGGGCGGCATCCAGCAGTGTCTCCGGGCCGCTGCTCATCAGCGCCGCGGTGTTGATCCACATCGCCCCGGCACCGGCGCCGAAGGCTTTCGGCCAGCCCGGCGCCACGCCGATCGCTGGCCCAGCGCCCACGGCCAGCAGCACATTGGCGCTAAGATTGGCCGCGATGTAATTGGTGAGACCGTAGACGAACGGCGCTGCCTGCTTCAGCGCCGCCAGTGCCACCCGAGCCTCTGTATCCTTCCAGGTTATTTCACGCACCGCTTTACTCTACCTCATGATGTGTATGCCGTTTTATCTACAGAAAAAATAGACATACATGGTTCATTCAGAAAAGCCAAAAAACTTGTTCAACATGATAGGCCGAAGGCATCAGTCACTACTTGGCAGCCCGAGCGACGCCAAGTTTTCACGGGGAGTTGACCCACTTTCAGGTCGTTCCCAAGCCCATTCAGTTAAAGTGGAGCATCCATATGCGGATCAACTCCCTATGAAAATCCCGGGTCAAATCTGAGCGCAAATCAATAATGTCAAGTGATGTCGAGAGATTGCGCGAGATCAGCGATAAGATCGTCGGGATGTTCGATGCCGATGGATAGCCTGATCGTCGAATCAAGGATGCCAATCTTATGTCGCACATCCGCCGGCACACCTGAATGAGTCATCGTGGCCGGATGGCTGGCGAGAGATTCCGTGCCGCCCAGGCTGACCGCTAATTTCAAGATCTGCAGCGCGTTGAGAAACTTAAAGGCCGCAGGCTGGCCCCCGAGAATATCGAATGAGAAAGTTGAACCGGCCCCTGAGCATTGCGCCGCGAACGTGCGGCCAAGAGGCGAAGATTTTTCGTGGTAGGGCAGGTAATGGATTTTTTCCACCTTCGGGTGGTTGCGCAGGAAATTCGCCACAGCCATGGCGTTGTCGTTGGCTTTTTCCATGCGAATGCTGAGCGTTTCCAGGGAGCGCCCCAGCATCCAGCAGGAATGGGGGTCGAGCTGCGTGCCAATAGCGCTGCGAAGCAACTTGATCGGCCTCATGGTCGCCTTCGCCCCCAAGGCCGCCCCGGCGATCAGGTCTGAATGGCCGCCAACATATTTGGTCAATGAATAGAGCGAGATGTCGGCGCCGTGCTCGATGGGGCGCTGGAAGACCGGTCCGAGCAGGGTGTTATCGCAGGCAATGATGGGCCTGTGCCCCTGTTTTTGGCCGATTCTTTCGGCGACGCGGCGGATCATCGCGACATCGACCAGGCTATTGGTGGGGTTGGCGGGCGTTTCGATCAGGATGATCGAGATACGCCCCTTCGCCAGCGCCTCTTCGGCGATCATTTGCACCGAGGCTTCGTTCACACCATCCGAAAAACCGACGGCGGTGATGTTCAGATTCGCAAAAGTTTTTGCTAAAAGCGTTTCTGTTCCGCCGTAGAGCGGTTGCGAATGGAGAATCACATCACCCGGACGGGCCAAGGCCAGCAAGGTTGTGGCGATTGCGGACATGCCGGAGGAGAACAACACACAGCTTTCCGTGCGTTCATAGACGGCAAGCCTATCTTCAACGATTTCGCTGTTCGGATGGTTGAATCGCGAATAGACGAGTCCGGCTCTGGTACCGGCCGGAGGTTCGCGGCGCCCCGAAACAAAATCAAAAAAATCACGTCCATCTTCAGCGGTTTTGAAGACGAAGGTAGAGGTGAGAAACACGGGCGGTTTGACCGCGCCTTCGGAGAGTTCCGGGTCGAAGCCATAATTCAGCATCTGGGTCTCGGGATGCAGGGCGTGCTGGCCAATGTGAGTCTTATAAGGACGGGGAGCCGTCATGTGTATCTCCTGCCTTTGATGAAGAATTCCGGGTGAAGCAGACATTAATCCAAAATGATACGATTTCGACATTACAGCAAAAAGCGTTCTGTGTCAGAAAACCATGTTCAAGGCGATTTGCGGCGCGACGTAGGAGCTCGTGTTATGGCCCGCAAAGCTGAACTGCACGCCGGCGATGATGCCATAGAGCGGCGACCAGTTATATTCGACCGCCGGGGCAAAGGACCAGCTCTTGCTGCTGCCCGAGCTGAAATTCACATTGTCCCCGCCAGCATCGGTGCCGCGCACCCGGGAGCCGTCGGCATAGGTGTAGACAATATCCGTCGCGAGCAGCCAGCGCTGGGTGAGCCCGTATTCGGGCGAAATGCCGGCGGCCCACTGGCTGCCCGGATGCGCCGTGCCGTCAAACCCGGTCCCGGTGCCGTAGACGCTCACATCCTTGACGGAGGGATGGGTGAGCGGCAGCTGGAACTGTTCCCACACGCGGATGCGCAGCGGGTGGTTGCCCCAGGTGTCGAACAGGGATTGCAGGGTAATCCCCTGGCGCAGATTGTAGCTGCCGCCGCCCGTGCCATCGAGCCCGGAGCCGAGCCGGTCGTAGGAGCCGGTCGGGAATTCCATGCCGAGGTCGAAGGTCACCGACGGGGCGCCCGTCACGGTGTTCGCGTTGAGCACGCGGTATTTCAGGTCGATGGGCAGATCGGACACGCGCTGGCCGCGCGAGGTATTCGTGCTGTTCCATGAGAAATTGTCGGCGGGGATCGTCTCGATGCTCAGCCGGTCGGTGAGGCCGTATTCGAACAGCGACAGCCCCGTCTCGGTCCGCGCATTGTCGCTCCCGCCATGGTGGTGCCCGCTGGCGTCGTAATAGCCCGTCCCGAGCGTGACGATGTCATAAGGCTCGATCGCCACCAGGCCCGCCTTCGGCAAGGCCGGCGAGGGCGACACCAGCGAGCCGGTGAACCACTGGTTGCTCACGGTCTGCTGCTCGATCGAGGTCTGGCTGACCTCCTGCGCGTGCGCCGAAACACACAGGCCAATGCTGAAAAGGCCCGTCAGAAGGCCGGCCGTTTTGGGCATAAGCCCCACATATTTCATGAACCAGCTCGGTTCTGATGTCGTGTGACGGACCATGTAAAACGCAGTGCGGGTATCATCGAAGTCTATAATCGGCATTTACTTTCTCTCATATCGCTAAATGACGGCAGAACATGCGGGCGCCGGGCGCGCAGCGGATTTCGGGGCAATCGCTTCAGATGATCGTAAGAGCGATTTTTGCTTTAAAAAACGCGGAAAAATTTGGTGTAATTTCAAAATTGAAAGGTTATTTCGTTCAAATTGCATGACACATGAAACAAAGGTGATTTTGTCGGAACATCGTCCAAAGTCACCATGGATGCGGTTGTTGTAAGCTCCTGTAGTTCGCGCAATTAATAACTTTAAATCGATCGTATTAGTATAGTTAATGCGCGCGTGCAGCTTGTCAAATCATGCTAACAGTTAATCGATTAAATAAATCGCCGCATGTCAAAAAATAATCGTCTGCCGTCGCGTAATTTGAGTCGGTTTGAGCAGAGCCTATTAAATCGCGTTCAGGTTGCTCGGCTCAGCCTGAACGGCATTCCCATTTGTTTGCGGCTTCACAGCCACTTGCCCCCTTCGGTCAGGTGCGGTGGTCCAGCCATTTCGCCAGGCGGTCGCCGGCAAATTGCACGCTGCAGGTCATAACGATGAGAATGAGAACAATCACGAACATAACGTTGGTCTCGAATCTCTGATAGCCGTAGCGGATCGCGAGATCGCCCAAGCCGCCCGCACCGATCGCGCCAGCCATCGCGGACGCGCCGAGGAGCGTGACGAGCGTGACCGTCACGCCCGAGATCAGGCCGGGCAGCGCTTCGGGCAGGATGACTTTTCGCACGATGGTCCATCGTGTTGCGCCCATGGCGCCGACGGCATCGATGACGCCGCGATCGACCTCGCGCAAGGAGACTTCGGCGATCCGCGCGTAATAGGGGATGCAGGCGATCGACAGCGGGACGATCGCGGCGGCGGTGCCCAGAGAGGTGCCCGCGATCAGGCGGGTGAGAGGGATCAGCAGTACCAGAAGAATGATGAACGGCACCGAGCGGAAGGCGTTGACGATCCACCCGAGAAAGCAATGGATGGCCGGATAGGGTAGGATGCCCTCGCGGGCGGTGACGACGAGCAGCACGGCGATTGGTAGGCCCGCGATTACGGCAATCGCGCCCGATGCTGCGACCATCGCCACGGTCTGCCACAGGGATTGTAAGACGAGATCAAACAGTAGCGGGGACATAGCCGAGAACCTCTCCTTGTGCAGCGCGGTCGAGCAGGAAGCGCACGGCTGGCGCGCGCCGCACCGGATCCTCCTCCGCGATGCCGATAAACAGCGTGCCGACGGGTTCGCCGCGCACATCGTCGATGCCGCCATGCAATAGCACGGCGCGCACGCCGGTCGCGGCGCAGAGATCGGCCAGCAGCGGGGTGCGCGCCTTGTCCTTGTCCAGTTCAAGACGCAGGAGAAGGAGATCCGCCGGCTTATAAGTTGCGCGCACCGCCGCGGCGATGCGCTCGGGAAGGCGAGGTCTGACGGCAAGCAGCAGGCTGCGCGTGATGGCCTCGCGCGGATTCATGAAAATATCGGCGACCGGCCCGCGCTCGACGATGCGGCCGTGATCGAGCACCAGGACACGGTGCGCTAGCGAGCGGATGACGCTCATCTCATGGGTGATGAGCACGATGGTGAGGCCGAGGGTGCGGTTGATGTCGTCAAGCAAAGCCAGAATGGAGCGCGTGGTTTCGGGATCGAGCGCCGATGTCGCCTCATCGCACAACAACACGGCGGGCGAAGCGGCGAGCGCGCGTGCGATGCCGATGCGCTGCTTCTGGCCGCCGGAGAGCCGCGCGGGATAGACCCCGCCCTTGCCGGACAGGCCGACCATGTCGAGCAGTTCGCTCACCCGGGCCCGGCGTTTGGCGGCGGGCCAGCCCGCGATCTCCAGCGGGAGGGCGATGTTGTCGGCGGCGGTTTTGGCGGTCAGCAGATTGAAGTGCTGGAACACCATGCCGACCCGCCGGCGCATCCGGCGCAACCCGGCTTCGTCGAGCGTCGTGAGGTCGCTTTGCTCCACTTCGATCACGCCGGCGGTGGGGCGGACCAGCCCATTGAGACAGCGGATCAGGGTCGATTTGCCTGCCCCGCTGCGCCCGATGATGCCAAGCACCTCGCCGCTTGCGACATCGAAGGAAATATTTTCCAAGGCCCGGACCGCGCCGAAGCCGTGGCTGACATTGCGCAGGCTGAGAACGGGCGGCGCATCGACCGCCGCCCGCTTCTCATTTGCACGGACATCATGCCTGAAACCATCCAACATGCTTGTCGTTACCAAGCCGGGAGGGTCGTGCCGTGGTAGATTTTCAGAATTTCAGCGGAAACATTCTTCTGCTGATACGCCGCCACCAGCAGCTTGACCCACGGCGCGTTGGCGTCTCCCGTATTGACGGCGATGAAATTCCGGTAGGGGTTGTTCTGGATTGGTTCCTGCGCGATGCGTTCCTGCGGGATATTGATGCCAGACTTCACCGCCCAGTCTGTGTTGATGACGGCGGCATCGAGATCGCCAAGTGAACGGCCGATCATGCCTCCATCGAGCTCCCTGATGACGATGTGCCTGGGGTTGTTTTGGATATCGAGCGCCGTTGCCAGCAAGCCGGCGTTCGGGTCGACGGTGATCAGCCCTTGCCCTTGCAGGAGCAGCAGGGCGCGCCCCTCGTTGCTGGGGTCATTCGGCACGCCGATGACGGCGCCGTCGGGCAGAGCGGCGACTGATTTGTATTTCGCCGAGTAGAGGCCGATCGGCTGAACATAAGTATAGCCGACCGGCGCGATGTGATAGCCTTGCGCTTTGATCTGCGCGTCCAGGTAAGGCTTGTGCTGGAAGGCGTTGGCGTCCAGGTCGTGCTCGTCGAGCGCCTCATTGGGCTGGGTGTAGTCCTCAAATACGGTGATCTTGATGTCGAGGCCTTCCTTGGCGGCGTTTTGCGCCACCACCTGCCAGATATCCTCGTCCTCGCCGCTCATGATGCCGACACGCACCACGGTCCCTTCCGCCAGCGCCGTCGAGCACAACCCGGCTGCGAGCATTCCCGCAAGCAGGAGGGGGCCGATGGCGCGGCGGAGCAGTCCACTATGTGAAAGCATT
>DATJWY010000020.1:0-16837 GCA_035500775.1 Acetobacteraceae bacterium | reverse complement strand
CCTTACTTCATTTTTTATAATAGTTATCGGGGGTCTGGGGCCTCAAAGCCCCAGTGGGGTTTGGGGCAAAGCCCCAAGTCTCTGCGCTTCAATCTCAGGCAATCCTGCTCTAGCCGGGCCGGCGCGGCGCCACCGCCCGGCTCTGCAATATCTGCACGGGCTCATTGTCCTGGTTGTAGGTCACCGTGCGGCTCGTAACGATCCCACGATCCGGACGGCTGTGGGACGGCGTGACCTCGATCACCTCGCTCTCCGCCCACAACGTGTCGCCGGGCCGCGTCGGCTTGAGCCAGGAAATCTCCACCCCCGCGCCGATGGTGCCGCCCTCTCGCTTGTCCTGGCTGTCCACTATGAGCCGCATGGTGATGGCCGCGGTATGCCAGCCGCTGGCAACCAGGCCGCCGAACATCGAATTCCGGCCCGCTTCCTCATCCAGATGAAACGGCTGCGGATCGTAACGGGAAGCGAATTCCCGGATCTCCTCCAGCGTCACGGTGTAGGTGCGGCTTCGCCTCTTCTGGCCCACCACGAAGTCTTCGAGATAAATCCTGTCGTCGGCGCCCGCTTTGTTCTCGCTCATCTTGTTTCCCCCTTGCTCCGGCTTGCCGCCGGTTATCGCGATCCGTCATCCGGCCGGATGCCGCCGCATTCCCGCGGACAGCGTTTTCGCCGTGACCGCGCGCGGCGAAAACGATCCAGCCTCTCTTATTTTACGCGCAACGTCACCGGTTCAGGCATATCCCCCGAACCGGCTCCGCTCATTTGCTTTCGGTCTGCAGCGCGGCCTGATGCTCCGCCGCGTGATGCGCCGCGCGGCGCGCCTTGTTGAAGGCATGGATGTCATCCAGGGTGACGTAACCCTGATGCGCGTGGTCGATGGCCTGGAAATTCTCGACGACCCGCTTCCAGTGCGCGGCCTGCGCCTGCTCCAGCGTCAGATGTCCGTCATGCGTGGTATTCGCCTCGCTGAAGCGCTCCTCCAGCTTGCGGCGATGCCGGTGGGGCGTCGTCTCGGGCGCCGCCTGCGGCGCCACGGGCGCGGCCGCCGGGCCCGATCCCGTGCCGGGAGTCGCGGCGGGGGCGTTGCCGGTATCCGTCACACCTTGACCGCCAGCAGCCGGACTCTGTGCCAGAGCGGTTTCACCGCCTGCTGCGGTCAGCAGGGCGACAGCGATCAACGGGACGGCCAGGCGCATGCGTTGGATCTCCTCAAACCGACAAACCACAGCGAGGGGATAACGCCGCGTTCCCGCGCCCTGCCCCCGCTCACCAGACCATGATCGGATCAGGTTGACTGATACGATCATGGTCTGGCGCCTTGTTTCAAGAGCGGTGCTTTCCGACTGTCAGCCTCAAGCGATTGCGCTCTACCCCTCGGCCGATGCCGGCGTTGCCACCGCCGCCACGAGGGCGAGATCCGAGGCGGTCGGGCCATAGACGTCACGGGCGCGCTTGACGAAGGCGTTCACCATCCGCCGCACCGCCTCGTTGAACACCACACCGATCGCCGCCTGCAGGATCCGGCTGCGGAACTCGAAATCGACATAGAAATCGACCATGCAGCCGCGACTGTCGGGCCGGAAGATCCATTCGTTGTTGAGGTAGCGGAACGGGCCGTCCTCATAGCGGACGCGGATACGCTGTGGCCGCTCAAGGGCCACGCGGCTCATGAAGCTCTCTCGGAACGGCCCGAACCCGATCGACAGACCCGCGACCAGTTCCGTCTCCTTGCGGCTGCGCACCCGCGCGCCGACACACCAGGGCAGGAACTCGGGATAGCGGCCGACATCGGCCACGAGGTCGAAAAGCTGATCCGGGCGATACGGGATCATCTTGCGTTCGGCATGCGTCGGCATTTCAGGCAATCGGCTCCTGAGCAAGCGCACCGGCCTTCGCCGATGCAGACGCGAGCAGCGCGTCCCGCGCCTCCCGCAAACGGGCGAAATCCGCGTCGGCATGGTAGGAGCTGCGGGTCAGCGGCGTCGCGCTCACCAGCAGGAAACCCTTGGCCCGCGCCAGCGATTCATATTCCCCGAACTCCTCGGGGGTCACGAACCGATCCACCGCCGCGTGCTTCACGCTCGGCTGCAAATACTGGCCGAGAGTCAGGAAATCGACATCGGCGACGCGCAGATCGTCCATCACCTGCATGATCTCGGTCTTGTCCTCGCCAAGCCCGACCATCAGGCCGGATTTGGTGAAGATGCTGGGATCGAGCGCCTTCACCCGGTCCAGCAGGCGCAGCGACTGATAGTAGCGCGCGCCGGGGCGGATCGTCGGATACAACCGGGGAACGGTCTCAAGGTTGTGGTTGAACACGTCCGGCCGCGCCGCGACGACCACCTCCAGGGCGGCGCCGGGCTTGCGCAGGAAATCCGGGGTCAGCACCTCGATCGAGGTCTCGGGCGACGCCTCCCGCACGGCGCGGATCACCGTGGCGAAATGCGCGGCCCCGCCATCCGCCAGGTCGTCGCGATCCACCGAGGTGATGACGACATGCCGCAGGCCGAGCTTCGCCACCGCCTCGGCGACCCGGCGCGGCTCGTCCGCGTCGAGCGCGTCCGGCAGGCCGGTGCGCACGTTGCAGAAGCTGCACGCCCGGGTGCAGGTATCGCCCATGATCATCATCGTCGCGTGCCGCTGCGACCAGCATTCGCCGATATTCGGGCAGGACGCCTCCTCGCAGACGGTGACGAGGCGGTTCTCCCGCATCAGCGCGTGGGTCTCGTGATAGATCGGGTGGTTCGGCGCGCGAACCCGGATCCAGGCCGGCTTGCGCTGGATCGGGTTATCGGGCCGATGGACCTTCTCCGGGTGACGAGGCCCGGCCCCGGTGCGGTGATCGATCACGACCCGAGTTGACATACGACCTCTCTCAGCGCGGCGCTCCCGCGACCAGGTGCGGGGTTTTCCAAGGCCCTCCGCCTTCCGTACGGTCCCGCGGGTTTATCCCGCGGGCGCTCCTGGTCCTGATGATGTCCGCCAGAAGTGGAGGGAGGCAACAGGCGCGTCAATAGTGAATGGCGCGCCCCAATGCTGCGAGCGTCGCCTCGTGCATGGCCTCCGAGATGGTCGGATGCGGGAAAACCGTGGCGATCAGCTCCGCTTCCGTGGTTTCCAGCGTGCGGGCAATGGTGAAACCCTGGATCATCTCGGTCACCTCGGCCCCCACCATATGCGCGCCGAGCAAGGCCCCCGTGTCGGCATCGAATATGGTTTTGATCAGGCCCTCCGGCTCACCCATGGCAATCGCCTTGCCGTTGCCGATGAAGGGGAAACGGCCAACCCGCAGCGTGTGCCCGAGCGCCTTGGCCTTCGCCTCGGTCAGCCCGACCGACGCGATCTGCGGCCGACAATAGGTGCAGCCCGGGATGTTGGTCAGGTCGAGCGGATGGACATCGTTCTGGCCGGCGATGGCCTCGACGCAGATCACCCCCTCATGGCTCGCCTTGTGCGCAAGCCAGGGCGGGCCGGCGAGATCGCCGATCGCATAGACGCCCGGCTCCCCGGTGCGGCCGAAGCCATCGACGACCACATGGGTCTTCTCGACCTTGACGCCGGTGCCCTCGAGCCCGATCCCCTCCACATTGCCGACAATGCCGACGGCGGAGATCACGCGGTCCACCACGATCTCCTGCGCCTTGCCACCGGCCTCGACGCTGACGGTGACGCTGTCGGTCCCCTTGCGGACACCGCCCACCTTCACCCCCGTCAGGATACGGATGCCCTGCTTCTCGAACGCCTTGTGAGCGAAGGCACTGATCTCCTCGTCCTCGACCGGCAGGATGCGGTCGAGCACTTCGACGATCGTCACCTCGGCGCCCATGTTCCGGTAGAAGCTCGCGAACTCGACGCCGATCGCCCCCGAACCGATCACCAGCAGGGAGCGCGGCATCGTCGGCGGCACCAGCGCTTCCTTGTAGCTCCAGATCAGTTTCCCGTCGGCTTCCAGCCCCGGCAATTGCCGCGCCCGCGCGCCGGTCGCGAGCACGATATGCGGTGATTCCAGGGTCGCGACGGGCTTGCCATCCTTCGTCACCGCGAGCTTGCCCTTGCCGGCCAGCGCGCCCTGCCCGTCAAATACCGTGACCTTGTTCTTCTTGAGCAGGTGGCCGACGCCGGAGGCGAGTTGCTTCGAGATCGCGCGCGACCGCTTCACCACCTTGTCCAGGTCGAAGCGAATATTATCCGCCGCGAAGCCGTATTCCGGCAGATGATGCAGGAGATGGCCGATCTCCGAGGAGCGCAGCAGCGCCTTGGTCGGGATGCAGCCCCAGTTCAGGCAGATCCCGCCCAGATGCTCGCGCTCCACCACGGCCGTCTTGAGGCCAAGCTGCGCGCCACGGATCGCCGCGACATAGCCGCCAGGCCCGCCGCCCACAACGATCAGGTCGAACTTCGTTTCAGCCATGTGAGGCCTCCGCCGATTTCGTAGAATAAGACATCCAAAGGCCAGGGCTCTGCCCTGGACCCGCTGGGGCCTTGAGGCCCCAGACCCCCGACACTTAAGTCATGGATTCCAAAGGCTTAGCCTTTGGCGGGGTCCAGGGGTGGAGCCCCTGGCCTTGCTGATCGAGCGAAAGAGCACGCCGGTCAGAGCATCAGGCTCAGCGGCTCTTCAACGATGCCCTTGAACGTCTGCACCCATTCCGCCGCGAGCGCCCCGTCCACGACCCGGTGATCGACCGAGAGTGTGCAGGTCATCACGGTGGCGATGGCGAGCGCACCGTTCTTCACCACCGGCCGCTGCTCGCCCGCCGCGATGGCCAGGATGCCGGCCTGCGGCGGATTGATGATCGCCGCGAATTCCCGCACCCCGAACATGCCCATGTTGGAGATGGAGAACCCGCCGCCCTGGAACTCCTCCAGCTTCAGCTTCCCGGCGCGGGCGCGGGCGATCAGTTCCTTCGCCTCATTGCTGATGGCCGCGAGCCCCTTCTGGTCGGCGCGGCGGATGATCGGGGTGATCAGCCCGTCCGGGATGGAAACGGCGACGCTGATATCGACGTCGTCGTACTGGATGATCGCCTCGTCCGTATAGGTGGCGTTCACCTTCGGCAGGCGCCGCAGGGTCAGCGCCGCCGCCTTGATCAGCAGGTCATTGACCGAGAGCTTGAACGCCCCCGGCCCATCCTTGGCGGATTTGGCGTTGAGGTCGGCGCGCAGGCGCAGCAGGGCGTCGAGTTCCACGTCCACCGAGACGTAGAAATGCGGAATGGTCTGCTTCGCCTCGGTCAGACGCCGGGCGATGGTGCGCCGGACCGTCGAGTTCGGGATCAGCTGGTGCGGCGCGGTGACGATCACCGGAGCCGGGCGCGGCGCGGCTTGTGGCGCCGCCTGCGGAGCCGGAGCCGGTGCCGCAACGGGGGCGGCGACCGGCGCGGCCGGTTTCGTCGCGGCGGCATGCTGCGCCGCCTCGACATCGGCACGCACGATGCGCCCGCTCGGCCCGGAGCCCTTGAGGCCGCTGAGATCGATCCCCGCCTGCTTGGCCATACGGCGAGCCAGCGGCGAGGCGAAGACGCGCCCCGCCGGGGCCGCATGGCCGGCCGGCTCGGCGTGGCCGTTCGGATGCGGTCCAGCCGCGGCCGGGGCCGCCGGCGCGGGAGCAGTTGCCGGGGCGGGCACGGCCGACGCTGGCTGCGCGGCACCGCCGGCCGGCACCGCCTCGCCCTCCGCGACCAGCACGGCGATCGGGGCATTGACCTTCACCCCGGCCGTGCCGTCCGGCACCAGGATCTTGCCGAGGATGCCCTCATCGACGGCCTCCACCTCCATGGTGGCCTTATCGGTCTCGATCTCGGCGAGCACGTCGCCCGCCGTGACCTTCTCCCCTTCCTTCTTCAGCCAGCGGGCCAGCGTGCCCTCGGTCATGGTCGGCGAGAGCGCCGGCATCAGGATATCGGTTGCCATCGAATGCGCTCCCCTCAAACGATCTTGCGCACGGCATCGACCACCCAATCCGGCTGCGGCAAGGCCAGCTTCTCCAGATTGGCGGCATAGGGCAGCGGCACGTCCAGGCCGGCGACACGAACCGGCGGTGCGTCCAGCCAGTCGAAGGCCTGCTCGATCACCTGCATGGCGATCTCGGCCCCGATGCCGGCATAGGGCCAGCCTTCCTCGACGGTGACGAGGCGGCTGGTCTTCTTCACGCTCTCCACGATCGTCCCGATATCGAGCGGGCGCAGGGAGCGCAGGTTGATGACCTCCGCCTCGATCCCCTGCTCCGCCAGGGCCTCGGCCGCCTTGAGCGCGACCCCGACCATGATGCTGTAGGCGACGAGGGTGACGTGCTGCCCGACCCGCTCCACCTTGGCGCGGCCAATCGGCAGGATGAAATCCTCGTCCACCGGGCAGTCGAAATGCTGGCCGTAGAGGATCTCGTTCTCCAGGAAGATCACCGGGTTCGGGTCCCGGATCGCCGCCCGCAGCAGCCCCTTGGCATCCGCCGCGGAATACGGGGCGAGCACCTTGAGCCCGGGGCAATGCGCGTACCAGCTCGCGTAATCCTGGCTGTGCTGCGCGCCGACGCGGGAGGCGGCGCCGTTCGGGCCACGGAAGACGATCGGACAGCCCATCTGCCCGCCCGACATGTAAAGCGTCTTGGCGGCCGAGTTGATGATCTGGTCGATCGCCTGCATGGCGAAGTTAAAGGTCATGAACTCGACGATCGGCCGGAGCCCGGTCATCGCCGCCCCCACGGCGAGGCCGGTAAAGCCGTGCTCGGTGATCGGCGTATCGATGATGCGGCGCGGCCCGAACTCATCCAGCAGCCCCTGGCTGACCTTGTAGGCGCCCTGGTACTGCGCGACCTCCTCGCCGAGCAGGAAGACGTTCTCGTCCCGCCGCAGCTCGGCCGCCATCGCGTCGCGCAAGGCCTCGCGGACTGTGATGGACTGGGTGGGACCCCAATCGCGCTCCGGCGCGGCCTGGGCCACGAGGGCATGGTGCGCGGCCTCGGCCGCCGTGACGCCGGGCGCGGCGGGCGGTGCGGCCGGCACCTGGGGTTGCGGCGCAGGCTGCCCCGCCGACGCGGCGGCGGCCTCGACGCTCTCGCCCTCCGCGGCCAGCACCGCGATCGGCGCGTTCACCGCCACACCCTCGGCCCCCTCGGGGACCAGGATGCGGGCGAGCTTGCCCTCGTCCACCGCTTCCACTTCCATGGTCGCCTTGTCGGTCTCGATCTCGGCGAGCACGTCGCCGGCCTGCACGGTGTCGCCGACTTTCTTCAGCCAGCGGGCCAGCTTCCCCTCGGTCATGGTGGGGGAAAGAGCCGGCATCAGGATCTCGGTCGCCATGGTCAGCCCTCCACCAGCACGTCGGTCCAGAGTTCGGACGGATCCGGTTCCGGGCTCTTCTGCGCGAACTCCGCGGCGTCCTGGACCACCAGCTTGATCTCGTCGTCGATCGCCTTCAGCTCCGCCTCCGTGGCGCCGAGCGCGAGCAGCCGGCGGCGGGCGCCGTCGATCGGATCATGCTCATGCCGCATTTCCTGCACCTCTTCGCGGGTGCGGTACTTGGCGGGATCGGACATGGAATGGCCGCGATAGCGGTAGGTGCGCATCTCCAGCAGGTAAGGCCCCTTGCCCGCCCGACAATGCGCGATCGCCTCTTCGGCCGCCTGCTTCACCGCCGTGACGTCCATGCCGTCCACCTGCTTGCCGGGAATGCCCCAGGGCGCGCCGTTCTTCGACAGGTCATGCGAAGCGGAGGCGCGCTCCACGCTCGTGCCCATGCCGTAGCGGTTATTCTCGATGACATAGACGGCGGGGAGCTTCATCAGCGCGGCCAGATTGAAGCTCTCGTACACCTGACCCTGGTTGGACGCGCCCTCGCCAAAATAAATCAGGGCGACGCGATCCGTGCCACGATACTGATTACTGAAAGCAAGGCCGGTACCGAGGCTCACCTGTGCGCCGACGATGCCGTGTCCGCCGAAGAAATTCTTCTCCCGGCTGAACATGTGCATGGAACCGCCTTTGCCATGCGAGTAGCCGGTCGCCCGCCCGGTCAGCTCGGCCATCACCCCGCGCGGCTCCATGCCGGCGGCCAGCATGTGGCCGTGATCGCGATAGGAGGTGATGACCTGGTCGCCCTCCGACTGGGCCAGCTGAATGCCGACCACTACGGCTTCCTGGCCGATATAGAGATGGCAAAAGCCACCGATCAGCCCCATCCCGTAGAGCTGGCCGGCTTTCTCCTCGAAGCGCCGGATCAGCTGCATCATCCGGTAGGCTTGCAAGAGTTGGGATTGCGACATCGGTGCCGCCTGCGCCGCCTGTGTCTCAGGCGTGGTCGTTTTCGTTGCTTTGGTCATTGGGCGCTCCGCTGATCCTGGGCGGTTTCAGCTGAGCTTACCGCGACAGCGCCGGGCGGCAAGACACTGCGCCGAATGGCGCATGTATTGCAGCGCATTGAATCTTGCATAACGGCCGGACCAGACGACCTGCCCGACATCCTTACGCAACAGTTGGGTCATTTATCAAGCAAAACCGGACGAAGTTTAGATCATTTATTGCGAATGCCCATGGTTATCCGGAGCGATCGTTCCTGATTGACACCGGAGAGTGGACGCTACCCAAAGAGCAGAAAACGCCGCGCGCCGCCGCCGGGTGGCACCGGGAGCGGTCAAACAAATAAATTTCATGTGATGAAACCCGTGGCCGGGTTGGCCCAGGGATGCCTGGGGAGCGGTCGCGCGCCAAACCGCGCCGGGCTGGCTCCGGGTCAGCGGCGCGCGAAACAAGGACTCATACCAACCGCCGCAAGTCTTGACCGGCCAAGAAAGGCCAGGGCCCTGCCCTGGACCCGCTGGGGCCTCAAGACCCCAGTGGGGGGCCAGGGGGCAAAGCCCCCTGGCCTTGAAAAGCGGTCAGGACTTAGGGCCGTTGCTCTATGGAGGGCGGCGGACGAAACGCGGCGGCAACGCCGCCCCGGATCAGAACAGTTTCTTGCTCTGCGGGTACGGAACAACGACGTCCGAAGGGTCCGAAAGATTGAGCATCGCCCGGGCCCGCTCATCCAACGTATCGGGGTCGATATGGCTGGTGCGCAGGCCGTTGACCTTGCGTTCCCAGCTACTCTGCTCGGCCTGCGCGCGGGCGAGTTCCGCCTTGACCTGCGCGAGCTGCTGCTCACGCATGGCGTAGGCCTGCAAACCACGATCACCCCGGGTCGCGTTCCAGCCGAAATAGGCGACCAGGGACAGGAACAGGAGGGGCGGCACCGCCGCCTTGGCCCTGCGCTTGATCGCGCGCCCGATATCCATGCCACGCTCCCTGGGTCCGCCCGGCAGAATCCGGGCCCGATTCACGCAGATACTAATGGCAGGCCGGCGGACCGCAAACATTTCCGCCGCACCCGGGGCATCGTCCGCCGGGCCGGAACCGGCCTGACAGACGATGCGACGGCATCACAGCTGTCCGACGCGCGAAACGCGCCGGACCGCTCTCAACCGCGCAGGATGGTCCGGCCGGCGTAGCGCGCCGCCGTGCCAAGCTCGGCCTCGATCCGGATGAGCTGGTTATACTTCGCCGTGCGGTCGCTGCGGGACAGGCTGCCGGTCTTGATCTGACCGCAATTCGTCGCCACCGCGAGATCGGCGATGGTGAAGTCCTCGGTCTCGCCGGAGCGATGGCTCATCACCGCGGTGAAGCCCGCCCGATGCGCCATCTCGACGGCTTCCAGCGTCTCGGTCAGCGTGCCGATCTGGTTCACCTTCACCAGGATGGAGTTGCCGGTGCCGGCCTCGATGCCACGGCGCAGGCGCTCCGGATTGGTGACGAACAGATCATCGCCCACGAGCTGCACCTGGCTGCCGAGCGTGTCGGTGAGCAGGCGCCAGCCAGCCCAATCATCCTCGGCGCAGCCATCCTCGATCGAGACGATGGGGTAGCGGGCGACGAGGTCGGCGAGATAGTCGACCATGCCCTCGGCGTCGAGGCTCTTCCCCTCGCCCTCCAGGACATAGAGACCGTCCTTGAAGAACTCGGTGGAGGCACAGTCGAGGGCGAAGGTCACGTCCTCGCCCGGGCGGTACCCGGCGCGCTCGGTGGCGCGGCTGATGAAGGCCAGCGCCTCGTCGGCCGAGCTGAGATTGGGGGCGAACCCGCCCTCATCGCCGACATTGGTGTTGTGCCCGGCCTCGCTCAGCGCCTTCTTGAGCTGCGCGAAGATCTCCGAGCCGATCCGCACCGCGTCCGCCACCGTCCCGGCGGCGACCGGCTGGATCATGAATTCCTGGATGTCGATCGGGTTGTCGGCATGCTTGCCGCCGTTGACGATGTTCATCATCGGCACCGGCAGGGTGCGGGCGAACACGCCGCCGACATAGCGATACAGCGGCACCGCGAATTCCGCCGCCGCCGCCTTGGCGGTGGCGAGGGAGACGGCGAGGATGGCGTTCGCGCCCAGCCGCGCCTTGTTCGGCGTGCCGTCCAGGTCGATCAGCAGATTGTCGATCTGGACCTGCTCGGTCGGGTCCATGCCGGCGATGGCGTCGAAGATCTCGCCTTCGACATTGGCGACCGCCTGGAGGACGCCCTTGCCGCCGTACCGGCTCTTGTCGCCGTCGCGCAGCTCGGCCGCTTCGTGCGCGCCGGTGGAGGCGCCGGACGGCACCGCGGCGCGGCCGGTGGCCCCGCTCTCCAGGATCACGTCCACTTCGACGGTCGGGTTGCCACGGCTGTCCAGGATCTCGCGGGCGACGATATCGGTGATGGCGCTCATGGGGTTATCCGGGTTCGTTAGGGGCGGCCTGGGGTAACATTCCCGCCGGAAAGCCGCCAGCCCCACACCCTGGCTCCGCGTGCGCGCCCTTGGCCGCCCCCCAGGCGCCGCCGCCCACGGCCCTGCCCCAAAGCAAGCGGGAAAAAATCGCCCGAACCGGTTTGAATCCCGCAAAAACCAATCCCTGGAGCGCGCTCCGGTAGGAACGTGCGAACGGCTGAAACTCTGGGAACAGAGCCGCCGGGCCGGCCGTCGGATTCATAAAAAAATGTTGACAATAAAGCTTCTAGAGCGTTTTGCGCCGCACACGATACCGGGGAGGCTCCGGACCGCCGCCCCTCGGAGCCAGTCACCATAACACTTGTGGTTTAGTTCAGAACCATCTGTGATCGTGGAATTTTCTACACCAACCGCCCCTCGAATGGCGGAAGCAGGTCAGGCGCCTCGAACTCCACGACCCAGAGATCCGGATCACGCTTCACCTGCCGCTCCACATAGGCATCGGCGGCGCCCTGATCGACCGGCTCCTTGCCCGTGGCGCGCATCCACGCCACCTCGCCATCCTCCACACGCACCTGGCTCAATACGATCATGCCCTCCCGGCCGCGCAGCACCACGAGCACCCCGCCCGAGTCAGGGTCGCCACGCCGCAACACCGCGCCGGACCGCCCCTCCAGATCACCGAGGCGGAGCGCCGCCTGCACCCAGAGCCGCGCCTTTACACGAGCTTCCGCCACGCTTTTCGTCCTCGCCCCCGGAAGCGGAATTGCCCCGGCGTCCAGCGGCAGGTCAGCGTTCTCCGGCGCGCTGTCAAGTCGGCGGAGTTGCGGGAAAAGGATACAAACGGTTACGATTCGGCCGTGAACCGATACGGTAAAAACTGGAACGTTTCGTAAAAAATAGCGACGGGAGAAGCTCGCCCATGCCGCGCCTCCGATCCCTGTTATTCGCCTGTGCCGCGATACTGCTTGGGGCGGGTACCGCTCAGGCGGGGGACAAGGTCCGCTTCGGGCTGGACTGGCTCGCCGAGGCCGAATATGGCGGCTATTATCAGGCCGTCGCGACCGGGATCTATGCGCGGCACGGCCTCGACGTGACGATCGAGCAAGGCGGCCCGCAGGTGAACCAGGCGCAGAAGCTGCTTGCCGGACGACTCGACTTCACCATCGCCTCCAACAGCTTCCTCGCCCTCAACTTCGCCAGCGAATCCCTGCCCTTCACCACGGTTGCCGCGCTGTTTCAGAAGGATCCATCGGTCATCATCACCCATCCCGGCGCCGGCGATGACAGTTTCGCGGCGCTGCGCGGCAAGCCGATCATGATCGGGTCGGACACCCGGGTCGGCTGGTGGAATTTCGTCAAGGCCCGGTTCGGCTACACGGATGACCAGATCCGGCCCTACACCTTCAACCTCGCGCCCTTCCTCGCCGACAAGACCGCGATCCAGCAGGGCTACGTGACCTCCGAGCCGTTCCTGATCCAGCAACAGGCCGGCTTCAAACCGAACGTGCTGCTGCTCGCGGATGCCGGGTTCAGCGGCTACGCCAACCTGATCGCCACCAGCACCCGGCTGATCGCCAGCAACCCGGACCTGGTGCAGCGCTTCGTCGATGCCTCCATCGAGGGCTGGCACTCCTACCTCCACGGCGACCCATCGCCCGGCAACGCGCTGATCAAGCAGGATAACCCGGAGATGACCGATGCCCTCATCACCTATGGGCGCGAGGCGCTGAAGACGCGCGGCATCGTCGAGTCGGGCGACACCGCCAGCCTCGGCATCGGCGCGATGACGGATGCGCGCTGGAAGGATTTCTTCGACACCATGGCGTCGGAGGGCCTCTATCCGCGCGGTCTCGACTATATGCGCGCCTATACGCTGCGCTTCGTCAATCATCGCGTCGGCATCGAACCGAAGCCCTGAGGTGTTGCGCCTGGACGGAGTCGGCCGGCGCTTCACCGGCACGGAGGCGCTGCGCGACGTCTCGCTGCGGGTGGAGCAAGGCGATTTCATCGCCCTGCTCGGTCCCTCGGGCTGCGGCAAATCGACGCTGCTCCGCCTGATGGCGGGGCTCGATCAGCCCGATACAGGCGCCGTGCGCTGGGATGCCGGCGTGGCGCCGCCCCCCGGCCGTATCGGCTTCGTATTCCAGGACCCGACCCTGCTGCCCTGGGCGAGCGCCGCCGAGAATGCCGGGCTGATGCTGCGCCTGGCCGGCGTGCCGCGCGCGCGACGGGCGCCGGCGGTGCGCGAGGCGCTTGCCCGCCTTGGCCTCGCCGGGTTCGAGCATGCCCGCCCGGCGGAGCTTTCTGGCGGCATGCGCATGCGCGTCTCCATCGCCCGCGCCCTCGTCTCCCGCCCGGACCTGCTGCTGATGGATGAGCCGTTCGCCGCGCTGGACGAATTCACCCGGCACCGTCTGCAGGAGGAGGTGCTGGCGCTCTGGGCCGAGCTGCGGCCGACGATCGTGTTCGTCACCCATTCCATCTACGAGGCCGCCTTCCTCGCCCGGCGTATCGTGGTGATGAGTCCGCGTCCGGGGCGAATCACGCATGATCTCGCCTCCGACCTGCCGGAAGGCGGGGTGGACCGGCTCGGCGCGGCCTACGCGGCGCAGGTCGCCCGCATCGCCGCCGCGGTGCGGGACGGATATGCGGCGGCATGAGCGTGCCCTCTCCCGCGTCCCGGCTCGGCGCGGCGCTCTCCTTCCTGCTCGCGCTGGCCGCATGGCAGGGCGCGGTCTGGCTGACCGGCGTGCCGGTCTATGTCCTGCCCGGCCCGCTCGCGATCGCCGGTGCGTTCGCCGCCGATGACAGGCTGCTGCTTGGCGCCCTGGTCTCCACCCTCGCGGTCACGGCAATGGCGCTCCTCGCCTCGGTCGTGATCGGAGTCGCGCTGGCCGTGGCCATGGCCGCGAATCGCTGGGTCCGCGCGGCGCTGCAGCCCTGGACAGTTGTGTTGCAGGTGACGCCGATCGTGGCGGTGGCGCCGCTCATCATCATCTGGGTCGGCAATCCCTTCGCCGCGATGGTGGTCTGCGCGACGGTGATCGCGTTCTTCCCGATCCTCTCCAACACGGCCGCCGGGCTGAACGCGGCGCCGGCGCCGCTGCGCGACCTGTTCCGGCTCTCCGGCGCCTCCATCTGGCAGGAGATCCGGTTGCTCCGCCTGCCGGTGGCGTTGCCCTATTTCCTGGCCGGGCTACGTGTCTCGGGCGGGCTCGCCCTGGTGGGCGCGGTGGTCGCGGAATTCGTCACCGGCGCCGGCGGCTTCGCCTCCGGCCTCGCCTTCCGCATCCTGGAAGCGGGCTACCGTCTGCAGATCGCCCGCATGTTCGCGGCCCTTGCCCTGCTGTCCCTGGCCGGCATCGTCATCAACACGGCGCTCGGCTGGTTCTCGGCCTGGCTGCTGCGGCGGCAGGGGGCCGGGTAGCGATCCCGCCCCCCTCTCTCAAACCGCTTCAGCGAGACCAGGAACGGGAACGATCCGCCAGGCGCAGGACGCGCAGCACCTGCCGCGCGAGCCAGGGCGCCGTGGTCGGCCGCAGCAGCCGCCGGTCATAGCCGCTGAACCGCCGCTCATCCTCGGACAGGCACAGCGCCAGCAACTCGCTCAGGCTGACATCCTGGTCGCTGACCGATTTGGTGCCGTTGACGGTGAAGTTGTTGTCCTGGCTGATCTCGTTGCCGGCGCCGTCCATGCTCCTGGCAAGGCCGATACGCTCCCAGCCCAGAAACGCCCAGACAGCGGCGACCTTCAGCTCGAACCAGGGCCGGCGCCACCAGGGCATGATGTGCCGGTACCAGGCCAGCCAGTTGGCGAACAGCAGGATATGCCGGCATTCCTCCTGCATCACCGGCTCGAACGTGTCGATCAGCGCCGGCGGGAAGAAGCCCGAGCGCTTCGCCATCTCGAACAGGCCAAAGGCGAAGAAGCTATCGACGCATTCGCTGAAGCCGGTGACGAGATACGCCCACTCGACATTGCGCGGCCTGACATACTCCGGCTCCGGCGCCAACTTGATATTGTAGAAGGCGACCATGTTGGCGAGCACTTCCTTGTGCCGCCCTTCCTCCCAGCCATTGCGGTCGATCGCGTCCCGCATGTCGGGGTCGTCGATGGTCTCGGCATAGGCGAGCATGCGCAGCCGGGCCTTGCCCTCGGTCTGCACGGCGATATCCCAGATCGGCAACGAGGTAATGCGCTGCAACGCCTCGGCATCAAGCGTCGGCCAGTCGATGACCGAAGGCTTATAGGGATTGAAGGTCTCCCGGAACATGCGGGCGACGGCCTGCTTGTGCTCCGGGCTGCCGGGCCGCAGTTCTTCGGCGCCGGGCCAGTTCCAGTGCCGCGCCTGGTAATCGGCGGCGGCCAGGGTTTCCGCGTCAGGGCTTATCATGACGGTTTCGTTCTCTTGCCTGATCCAGCCGGGGCGCGCGGCCGGACATACGTCGCCGGCCGGGAAACGCATCCCGGATCATACGCGCGCGGAGGGACCGTCCAAAGGCCGGCCGCGCGCGGAATGGTGTGGCGCCCCCACTTCACGGCGGGCGTGGATCAGACGAGGACGGGGGGCGCTCGGGAACGGATCGTGCGCGGGGGCGCGCGCGGCGGGGCGCGCGCCTGGAGCGGAAATCCGGCGCCGCCCCGGGCCGGAAGGCTCCGCGAAACCATGACGACGGCGCCCGAGGGAGGAGGCCCTAACGTGCTTGCCGTCCCCGCCAGGCAGACCGGGCAGAGCGCACAGGCGGGGTGGTCATGTCGCGCCGGCGACGGCACCCTGGCCGGATCGGCGGCCGATGCCGCGTGACAAATCCGCGCCACGCCCAGATAGGCGGGGAAAATGCCGGATAACGGCGCCTGCGGCCGCGCGCTGCCCAGCCATAAGGCGAACAGGGCCAGCATCGCCGCGAGCGCGCCGACGATGCGGGCCCCACCCCGCCGCCTGGGCGGCGTTCGTGCCAGGATGAGCCGTTGCCAGTACATGCCCCCCGTCTCTACCGGCCGGAACGAGCCGGAGGCAAGACGACCTGCCTGATCAGACGGCATGCCCGCCTTGCCGCCGTCCCGCGCGCCTGCAACAAGCAAAAACGGTGATCACAGGGACCGAACCGACCATGAAGACGATGAGCGAGGGGCAGCGCGCCTACGAGATGAAGCGGGCCGCCAAGGCCGGGATGAGCCTCGACAAATGGCTGGCGGAGAAAGCCCGGCAGGAACAGGCGCGCGCGCGTGAGGAAGAGCAGGCGAAGGCGCCGAAGGCCGCGGCCAAGCCGCCCGGTTTCTTCGCCCGCCTGCTCGAAAAGGCGCAGAAGCCGCTCTGACCAGAGTCGGCGCCGCGCCTTTTTGGCCGGATCGCCGGCTTATACCAACGGCCCTATTGATTGACCCATGCAGGGAAGCTGCGGGGCTCTGCCCCGCGCCCCGCTGGGGGCAGCGCCCCCAGACCCGCACCCATTTGAAATTCTTCATGGAATGGGGTCTGGGGCCGACGGCCCCAGCGGGTCCAGGGCAGAGCCTTGGCCTTTCTTGGCCGGTCAAGACTTACGGCGGTTGGTATTACTGTCCCGGCGCGTTGAGCAACGGACCGAGCGCCGCCGCGTCCTTGCCGGAAACCGGCTGCCCGCCAAGCGTCTGGTAAGCGGCGTTGCTGTTGTTGGACGGGCCGAGATTGGTATCGATCCGCACCGGCACGCCGCCGATCGTGGTGAGGGTGCGCCTCTTGACCGGCGGGGCGGTGGGCGCGCCATGCTCCATAGTGGCGCTGGGCGCGGCGGAGGGCGCCCCGCCGGGCTGGGTCGCCGCGAGCGGAGCGCCCTGATCGGCCGGGCTCGGAGCGGTCGTCTGCGAGAACCCCGGCGTCACCCCAGCCATGGTCAGAGCGGCGGTGATGGCGAGAAGCCTGATCATGGCACTGTTCCTTAGATGGTGATCGCCGGGCGCTGGATCGGCCCCGTTTCCACCCTCATGTAGTCGCCGATCCGGCCCGTGGCCAGAACGCTCGCGAGACAGTTGCCATGCCTGATGGGGATGGAGCAAAGGCCAGGGGCTCCGCCCCTGGACCCCGCCAAAGGCTTAGCCTTTGGAATCCTTCACTTAAGTATCGGGGTC
>DATJWY010000019.1:0-18562 GCA_035500775.1 Acetobacteraceae bacterium | reverse complement strand
CAGCGCCGTGCCCGCGCCGATTCCGGCTTCCGCGGCATCCAGCGCGGCGATGAGAGTGCGGCGTGTGTCGTCGGGGATCGCGGGATCGGCGAGACGCCGGCGGAGCGTGGCGTCCTCGATCAGCAGGGAGTTGGCCAGGTTCTCGAAATCGGCGAGCGTGGTCAGGCGCAGGCCGAGATCATGCGCCGCACGCTCGAGCCAGCGGCGGACCTCGATCGCCTGCTGTCGCGCGGCCTCGCGCTGACCGGCGGCGAGAGTCAGGTCGGTCAAGGTTACATACGTGCCGATCTCGGCCGACTCGATATGCACCGGCAAAGTGAGGAAGCCGCCCCGGAAGGCCGCGAGGAACGCGGCGAGCCGGCGCGCGAGAGTGTCCGCCGTCGCACCCGGCAGGTCTTCCGGCCGCTCCGCCAGTGGTTGGAACTGCCCTTGGAGCGTCTTCCAGGCAGCGTCCAGCTCGGCCACCTCGGCCGCTCCCGGCGGTGCATCCTTCATCGCCTCCTTGATCGTCTTCAGCTCGTCCTCGGCGACGCGCTGGCGGTCCTGCGCCATGGCGATGCGCCAATCCACCACCGAGAGCGGGCGCCGCTGGGAGAGCAGGCGCTGCGCCGCCTGCATCGCCGCGTCATAGGCGTCCCAATTCGCCGCCAGGGTGGAGGGGATCGGATTGCGCCGCTGCCAGTCTTCGGTGTCGGCGCGTGCCTCGAGCAGGTTGGCGCGCCGCGCGTGCAGGTCGCTCTCGGTTTGCAGCATGCCGATCAGCCCGGCGAGCAGCAGGCCGAGCAGGGTGCACAGGATTCCGCGCAGCGGACTGGCCCCGATGGTGACGGTGAGCGGGATGGCGAGAGCCGCGCCGTCTTCGCCTTGCACCCGAAATGTCGCGGCATAGACGCCTGCTCGCGCCGGCACCTGTCCCGCGAGCGTCACCCGCGCCGTCCCGCCGGACGGTATCTCGAGAGAGGCCGCTTCCGCGGTGAGCCGCGCCGGCATCGCCGCTCCGGTTTCGCTGTCCAGCAGCGGGTCGCAGTCGAGGCGGGCGATGCGGAGGGGGGCGGTGCCGGTATTGACCAGCGCGATCGTAACCGGCGTGAAATCGAGCGCCGTGCGCGGCCGGAACGGCGCATGGCGTGAGAGGCTGATGGAAGGCGGTCCGGCGAGCGACGAGGGGAGAGCATCCGGCACGACACCCCCTCCCGCGTGCTGCCCGCGTTTAGTTGTCCCGCAGCTCGCCCGACTCGACGCTTTCGATGGCGTTGCGGAGCACGCTGAGCACGGCCTCGTCCCCCATGGTCTGGGAGAGCAGGCCGAGCGACCCGCCGAGCAGCGCCGAGGCGATCGCCATCGGGCTGATATTCTGACCCATCATGTACTCGATTGCCTTGTCCACGACGGCGCCGGCATGGCTGAGTTCGTCGGGGAGGGAGTCGTCGATGCCGGAATCGGGGCCCATTTCATCACTCATTGGCATCATCTGCTCCTTTCGGTCCCAGGAACGCCGCCGCCGGAACAGTGCCCCGGCGGGTCGGCGGGCGGCGGACCGAATGCTGGTTCCGCAACCTCGTTACGCGGCGGGCGCCACGATCTCGGCTTGCTCGCTCTCGGCCTGCATAGCCCAGAGATGGGCATACACGCCACCCTGCGCCAGCAGGCTCGCATGGGTGCCGCGCTCGGCGACCGCGCCTTCCCTCAGCACCACGATCTCATCCGCGTCCACCACGGTGGAGAGGCGGTGGGCGATCACCAGCGTCGTCCGCCGCGCGGCGACGGCGCGCAGCGCCTGCCCGATCTCCCGCTCCGTTCGCGTGTCCAGCGCGCTGGTCGCCTCGTCGAGGATCAGGATGCGCGGATCCTTGAGCAGGGTGCGGGCGATCGCCACACGCTGCTTCTCGCCGCCGGAGAGCTTGAGGCCGCGTTCGCCGACCCGTGTCGCGTAGCCCTGGGGCATGGCCTGGACGAAATCATGCACCTGCGCGAGCCGCGCCGCGTGTTCCACCTCGGCGTCGGTCGCGCCCGGGCGGCCATAGGCGATGTTGTAGCGGATGGTGTCGTTGAACAGCACCGTATCCTGCGGCACGACGCCGATGGCGGCGCGCAGGCTGTCCTGGGTCAGGTCGCGCAGGTCGTGGCCGTCGATCAGGATACGGCCGCTGGTGACGTCATAGAAGCGGAACAGCAGGCGCGCGATCGTGGATTTGCCGGCCCCGGTGGGGCCGACGATCGCAAGCGTGCGCCCGGCCGGCACGGTGACGCTGACGCCGCGCAGGATCCCGCGCTCCGGCGTGTAGCCGAAATGCACGTCCTCGAAGGTGACGGAGCCGGGCGCCTCGCCGGCGAGCCGCGCCGGCAGGGCGATGGCGCCGGGCCGGTCCTCCACTTCCGCCGGCACGGAAAGCAGGCGGAACATCTGTTCCATGTCCACGAGGCCCTGCTTGATCGTGTTGTAGGCGAAGCCGAGGAAGTTCAGCGGCTGGTAGAGCTGGATCAGGTAGGTGTTGGCGAGCACGAACTGCCCGACCGTCATCCGCCCGTCCCGCACGCCCTGCGCCGCCATCAGCATCACCGCGACGAGGCCGATGGCGATGATCGCCGCCTGGCCGAAATTCAGCACGTTGAGCGAGACCTGGCTCTTCACCGCCGCCCGCTCGTAGCGCGCCAGCGCCTCGTCGAACCGCCGGGCCTCATGCGCCTCGTTGCCGAAATACTTGACCGTCTCGTAGTTCAGCAGGCTGTCCACGGCGCGGGCCTGCGCCTCGCTGTCCACCTCGTTCATGCGCCGGCGGAAGCGGACCCGCCAGCCGGCGAAGCCGAGGGTGAAGGCCATATAGAGCGCGACGGCGCCGAAGGTGATCAGCGCGAAGCGCCAGTCGAACAGGCGCCAGAGCACGGCGGTGACGAGCAGCAGCTCGACCAGCGTCGGCACGATGTTGAAGACGGCGAGGCGCAGCACCGACTCGATGCCGGCCGAGCCGCGCTCGATGGCGCGGGAGACGCCGCCGGTGTGCCGGTCGAGATGGAAGCGCAGGGAAAGGCGGTGCATGTGCTCGAAGGTCTGTAGCGCCACCCGCCGCACCGTGCGCTGCTGCACGGAGGCGAACACCGCGTCGCGCAACTCGCCGAACCCGGCGGCGGCGATGCGCATGAGGCCGTAGGCGAGGATCAGGGCCAGCGGCACCGCGGCGGCGGAGAGCGGGTGGCCCTTCGGCATCAGCGCGTCCACGGCGCGGGCATAGAGGATCGGCACGCCAATCGTCGTCACTTTGGCCAGCGCCAGGCAGAGCATGGCCGCAACGACGCGGATGCGGGCTTGCGTGTCGTGTTTCGGCCACAGATAAGGCAGGAGTGAGCGTACCGTCTGCCAGGGCGCGCGGCGCGTGCCGGGAAGCACCGGACCCGCCGAACTCAGGGTGTAATGACGCATGGGCGGGGATTTGGCACGCCGGCCCGTGCTTGCAAAGGATGAGGACCTCCCGCGCCGATGCTGGACCGGTTCCTGCGACATATAGCCGCCTGTAATAACGCCGAACTGCCTGGTGAGCGGCTGCCATTCCTGTTGCGCGGGGCGGCGGTCGGCTGGGTGCGGCCGGATTTCGCCGCGGCGCTCGCCCGGCATGGCCTCTCCGTCGCCGCCGGGACGGTGGCGCTGGATGATCCGGAACGCCTGCAGCCGGTTGCCCGCGCTCTCGCGGCGGAGGGCTGGTATCCCTGGCGGGACGAGGCATTCGACGTGCGCGCCGACTGGGGCGGTCCGGCGCTCGCCACGCTGGATCGCGGCGCCCTGCCGCTGTTCGGCGTGGAGGCGGCGGGGGTGCATCTGAACGGGCTGGTTCGCCGGGCCGAGGGGCTGCATCTCTGGGTGGCGCGGCGGGCGGCCAACAAGCTGCTCGATCCCGGCAAGCTGGATCACCTGGTGGCTGGCGGCGTTCCGGCCGGGCTCTCGCCCGCCGAAACCCTGGTCAAGGAAGGGGCGGAGGAGGCGGGGCTGAGCCCGGCTTTGCTCGCCGCCGCGCGGCCGGTCTCGGTGTTCGGCTACCGGATGGAGCGGCCGGAGGGACTGCGGCGCGACCGGCTCTGGTGCTACGACCTCGAATTGCCGGAAAGCTTCGTGCCGGTGCCGGAGGATGGCGAGGTCGAGGCGTTCGAGCTATGGCCGCTCGCCCGCGTGTTCGAGGCGGTGCGGGACGGGGACAGCTTCAAGTTCAACGTGAACCTCGTGCTGATCGACCTGTTCCTGCGGGTTGGGCTGATCGACCCGGACTCGGCGGCCGGGCGGCGGCTGCGCGCCGGGTTGCAGGCGGGCGGCGGTGTCGCCGGCCGGGATGGTCAGATCAGCGAGAGTCCGGCCGCGAGACCGTAGAGGAGCGACAGCACGCCGAGCGTCCCGCCCAGGCCGAACAGCCAGCGGAAGCGGGTCACCATGAACAGGCCGAGGAGCACGATGGCGATCTGCAGGCCGCGGACGCTGCGCTCCAGCCCGTCATGCAGGGCTATCTCATGCGCCCGCGCCGCCTCGTAGGCGAGCGCGCGGGCGCGGAGTTGCTCCATGCCGGTGCTCCCCGGCTCGGATTGCATCCGGTTCGCCTGCGCCCGCGCGGCGTCGATCCGTGCCTGGCCGGCGGCGCTGGGCGTGGCGCCCGCCGTGGCCTGGAGGATCTCCGCTGCTTCCAGATACACCACGCGGCGCACCGACTTCGCCTGATACTCCGCCCACGTGTCGCTGGCGGCGACATGGTTGTACATCAATGCCGTCTGCGCGTCGTTGGCGCTCATCTCGACGATCACGGCGATGGCGGCGAAGCAGGCCACCATGATCGCCGCGGTGCGGTTGCCGCCGGTTTCCGCCCGCTCATGCGCCTTCTCAAGGCTGTCCTGCGCCATCTCGACTTCGTTCATGACAGGGCTCCGGAAGCAAAGCGCGCCGGGATGCCGCCCCGCCCGAGGTCCGGCCATGCCGGATGCCGGGAGAAGCCGCGGCCCCGGAAGGCGGGGCCGCGGGTCGCATGCGGCGGGGAAGGCCTGCGCGCGGGTGCGGTGCGGTGGGGTTAGGCCTCGCTTGAGGCGGATGCCGCGATCGGGATCTCCCGCGCCTCGGTGGCCGGCTGCTCGCCAAGCCCAACCGGGGTGGTTTCCTCGCCCGATTCCTCGGATTCCGACTGCTCCATCTGCGGCCGGCGCTGGCCGTTATGATGGCTGGGCTGGTTCTGCTGTGCTGCCTGGGTCATGGCGTTCAGGATGCGGAAATAATGCTCCGCATGCTGAAAGTAGCTCTCGGCCATTACGCGGTCGCCGGCGCTGGTGGCATCGCGGCCAAGCTGGAGATATTTCTCGAACAGCTGCTGGGCGGTGCCGCGGATGCGCAGATCCGGACCGTTGCTGTCAAAGACGTGGTTGCGGTTAAGCGGAATATTTCCGGTGTGATGGCGGATGCCACCGCCACCGCTCCCGCCCCCACCGCCGCGATGGTTGCGTCCGCGCATGCGTTTCATATTCATCAGTCTGTCGCAGCACTTTCCTGTTTGCAACGATCCGCCCCATGGCCCAGGACGCGGTCAAACGCTCCTTGGGGCCGGGCCGACATCATTCGCCGAAGTGTGTCCGCACCACGCCAGAGGGCGGGCATCGTTTGCCCTCTCCTCCGGTGCATCGCAGCTTCGCCCAGGCGAATTGCTGGCCATGTGGCGAGCTTTGACCCCGGGAGCCGTTTCCTGCGGTGCGCGCCGACCCTAGACGGGCCATGCGACCTTGCCAACGCCTTTTTCGACTTCAGCGTCGCAAAACCAGGGCGCGTTCCACGCCGGCCAAATCGGGTCGGACGGAGATATGGGCGAAGCCGGCGGCTTTTGCCAGGGCCGCCGTGTCGTTTGCCTGGCCCTGGCCAAGTTCCAGGATCGCGGCGCCGCCGGGCGCCAGAAGCATCGCGATCGCCGGCAGCAACGCGCGGTAGGCGGCAAGCCCGTCCGCGCCGCCATCGAGGGCGCGGCGCGGTTCGTGCCGGGCGACCTCGGGCATCAGCCCCCCGATCTCGCCGCTCGCGATATAGGGCGGGTTGGAGAGGATCAGGTCGAAGCTGCCGGAAAGGGCGGTCGCCCAGTGGCCGGCGAGGAAGGCGGCGCGTCCGGCCAGCCCGGTTTCCCCGGCATTCCGCGCGGCGAGCGCCGCCGCCGCCGGCGCCAGATCCACCCCGACGCCGAACGCGTCCGGAAATTCCGAGAGCGCGGCGAGCAGCAGGCAGCCAGTGCCGGTGCCGAGATCGAGCACGCGCCGCACCGCCTTGCGGTCGGGGAAGCAGTCCAGGGCGGTGGCGATCAGGGTTTCGCTGTCGGCGCGGGGGATGAGGGTGGCGGGGGAGACGGCGAGGTCGAGGGTCCAGAATCCGGCCCGGCCGGTGATCAGCGCCAGCGGCTCGCGCGCCGCCCGGCGGGCGAGCAGGGCGCGGAAGCGGGTGGAGTCCACCAGCCGGCGCGGCTCCCGCACCAGGTCGGTGAGCGAGCATCCGAGCGCATGGGCGAGCAGCAACCGCGCCTCGCGCCGCGGCTCGTCCAACCCGGCGGCGCGCAGGGTGTTCGCTCCGTCCTGGAGCAGGTCTTCGATGCAGGCCGTGGGGTGAGGCAAGGGGCGTGGACCCGTGTTGGTGACGCTTTGTGAACGCAGGCGGCTATAGCGTGCCCGGGCCGGGCGGGCACGCTATAGCTGGGCGGTTCGTGCGCAATCGCCTCGGCGCGGAGTCGTGGGACCATTTCCCGGGGCGCCGGTCACGTTCGGGCATTGCGATGGGGTGGATATCGCTTTCCGGTATCGTTCTCTGGGTCAAAGCGAGGTCTGCATGCGCGTTGGGCGTGTGTGGTTGGGGGCGGCACTGCTCCTGTTTGCGTCGCCGGCGGCGGCGGAGCCGGCAAAGGCGGGGATGGTGCGGTTCAGCATCATCGACCGGCTGGACCCGCATGAGGTGGAAGAGATCACCAACGTCTTCGTCAACGGGCAGCCGGTGGGCAGCCTGCGACTCGATGCCCGCCATCCCACGGCGCGGATCGACGCGGCCGTGCCGGAGGCCGAGTCCTACGTGTTCGCGCTGTGCGGGCAGATCAGCGTCCACACCCCGGACGGGGCGACGGAGATGCACCGGATCGACGATGGCGGCACGCTGGCCGATGTCGAGGGGCGCGTGTTCGAGGCGCTGGCGGCGGATGGGTTCAATCGCTTCTTCCTGGCGGATTCCGCGGACGTGACCGAGCCGGCGGCGCCGACCCGGCCCGGCGCGTGCAGCGCCCTGGTTTCCTGAGCGCGGCGCGGAAAAAGGGGAGGCCGGCGGGTGGACATGCCAGCCGCGACCCATCCTGCCGGCGGCACGCTTGACTGTCCCGGCGCGCTTCGCCATAAGCCCCGACTTCCGAGTTTAGCCGCGGCGCGGTTTGCGTTGGCGCGGCCTTAGTGCTTGAGGGTATCCTGCGATGTCTCGCCGCTGCCAGATTACGGGCAAGGCCGTGCTGACCGGAAATAACGTCAGCCATGCCAACAACAAGACCCGCCGCCGCTTCCTGCCGAACCTGCAGGAAGTCTCGGTGCTTTCCGATATCCTGGGGCAGAGCGTGCGGATGCGCGTGACGACCCGGGCCATGCGCACGATCGAGCATAATGGCGGGCTCGACGCCTTCCTGCTCGGCACGCCGGACCGGAACCTGCCGGACGAGGCGAAGGCGCTGAAGCGCCGGATCGTCCGCGCGCAGGCGAAGCGGACCGCCGCCGAAGCCGCCTGAGACACGGCGCGCGCCTCGTCCCGGCCACGCGCCGGGATGAGGCCGCCGCCCGTGTTTCCGAATACGCGCGTTCGCATCGCTCGCCCTCTTGGGGGCGACGAATGGTGATGCTCTGAACGATGCGAGCCTGGAGTATGTCAGGGCGATCAAACGCCATGGATGCGCCCCGGGCTTTTTTGCGTCGCTGCCGCTTTCGCCGCTGTAACCGCTCGGGCCGGCCGGATCGCCCACGACCCTTAACCAGGCGTTGGCAAAGCCCGTCTTCAATCGCCTTATGTTCACGGTTTCCGGCTTCGTTTCCGGCTTTGCCTTGGCCGCGTTGCTCTCGGGGGCGGTGGCGCTGCGCGCGCGGCAGCGTATGGCGCGCGCGGAAGCCGCCCGGCGGGAGGTCGCCGCCGCGGAGGCCGCGGCGACCCGTCTGCTGCGCCTGGCGGCGAACGAGATCCGCGCCCCGGCGCTGACGCTGCGGGGGCATGCCGGGTTGCAGGCGACGCCGGGCGCTGCCGGCACCCTGGCGCTGCTCTCCAGCCGGCTCATCACGCTCTCGGAGGATCTGCTGGAGCAGACCAGCCAGGCCGGCGCGCGGCGGGTGCTGAACGAGGAGGTGGTGACGCTCACCTCGGAGCTGGACGCGGCCATCACCGAGGTGGCGACGGCGCTGGCGCCAGGGCGCCGCAACTGGCGGGTTTCCGGGGCGCTGGCCGGCGTCACCTTGCTGGCGGATCGCAGGGCGCTGCACCTGATCCTGACCCGGGTTCTCGCCAATGCGGCGCATGCGACGCGCGAGCAGGACTGGATCGAGATCGGCGCCGAGCGCCAGGGCGGTAATTTCGCCGTGGTGATCGTCGATGAGGGGGAGGGGCTTGTGGGCTCGTCCGCCGCGCCGGTCGCGCGGGACAGCCGCGGCATCGGTTACAGCCTGTCGCTGGCCCGCAGCCTCATCCAGGCGCATGGCGGCAACCTGCTGGTCGAATCGGAAGCGCGGGTCGGAACCCGCGTGACGCTGATTTTCCCGGCGGAGCGGCTGAAAGCCGCCGGCAAGTCGCTGGAGTAGGCAGGCGGATCAGTGAAGCAGCGGGGCTCTGCCCCGCACCCTGCTGGGGGCAGCCCCTCCGCGGCCATTCCATCGGCCGTTCCGGCCGATGGAACCTTGGGCCGCTCCGCCCTCCAGACCCGCACACGTTTGGAGTCATTAACGAAACGGGGTCTGGGGCCTACGGCCCCAGTGGGGTCCAGGGGCGACGCCCCTGGCCTTTCAACGGATCAATCAATAAAGCGGTTGGCATCAGACTACGACCGCGGCGCGCTCCATCGTCGCCCGCATCCAGGCTTCCGCGGCATCCTCGTCGAACAATTCGGCCAGCTTCTTCATCATCGTTCCCCCGAGTTCCTCGGGGTCCACGATCGTGACGGCGCGGCGATAATAGCGCGTCACGTCATGGCCGATGCCGATGGCGATCAGCTCGACAAAGTCCCGCGTCTCGATATCGCGGATCACGTCGCGCAGGTGTTTTTCCAGGTAGTTACCGGGATTGACCGAGAGCGTGCTGTCATCCACCGGCGCGCCGTCGCTGATCACCATCAGGATGCGCCGGTGTTCCGGCCGCGCGAGCAGGCGCCGGTAGGCCCAGAGCAGGGCCTCGCCGTCGATATTCTCCTTGAGCAGCCCCTCGCGCAGCATCAGGCCAAGATTCTTGCGCGCGCGCCGCCAGGGCGCGTCGGCCGCCTTGTAGATGATGTGGCGGAGGTCGTTGAGCCGGCCGGGATTGCGCGGCTTGCCGTCCTGCACCCAGCGCTCGCGGCTCTGCCCGCCCTTCCAGGCGCGGGTGGTGAAGCCGAGGATCTCCACCTTCACCGCGCAGCGTTCCAGGGTGCGGGCGAGGATGTCGCCGCACATCGCGGCGACGGTGATCGGCCGGCCGCGCATGCTGCCGGAATTGTCGATCAGCAGCGTCACCGCCGTGTCGCGGAACTCGGTATCCCGCTCGCGCTTGTAGGAGAGGGACAGCAGCGGATTGACCACCACCCGCGCGAGCCGGCCGGCATCCAGCATCCCTTCTTCCAGGTCGAACTCCCAGGCCCGGGTCTGCTGCGCCAGCAGCCGGCGCTGCAGCCGGTTGGCGAGGCGGGAAACGACGCCCTGTAAGTGCTGCAATTGCTGGTCGAGCTGCTGCCGCAGCCGGGTCAGCTCGTCCGGGTCGCAGAGATCCTCAGCCCGCGCTTCCTCGTCGAAGGCGCGGGTATAGGCGCGGTAGCCGCCCTCGGAGGGCTCGGGCGCCCGCTCGCGGCGCGGCTGCGGGCCACCGGGGCGGTCCTCGCCCTCGGCCTCGCCCTCCTCGCCTTCCTCAGCCTGCTCCTCGGCCTGGTCGCCCTCCATCTCCTCCGGCTGGGCGCCGAACAGGCTCTCGGTGTCCCGCGATGCCTGGGAGGGGCTTTCCTGGGCATTGTCCTGGGCGCCCGAGGTCTCCTCGTTCTGCTCCTCGGACTGGTCCTCGCCGGCCTCAGGCTCCGGCGCCTCGGCCTCCGCCGCGGCGAGGTCGAGTGCCGCCAGCAGCTTGCGGGAGGCGCGGCTGAACGCGGCCTGGTCGTCCAGCGCCGCCGCCAGCTCGTCCAGCGCGGCGTTGGCTGATGGCTCCAGGCTGTCGCGCCAGAGCGCCAGCACGCGCGCGGCGGTAGCGGGCGGGGCCTCGTGCGTCATCCGCTCGCGCGCCAGCAGCGAGAGGGCGGCGGCGGCGGGCAATTGCTCCTTCCGCATCATGCGGTCGTAGCCCTCGGCCTCGCAGGTTTCGGCGAGGCGGGCGCGGAGATTGGCCGCGACGCCCTGCATATGGCGGGAGCCGACCACTTCCACCCGGGCCTGTTCCAGCGCGTCATAGACATCGCGCGCCTCGCGCTCGGCCGGGAGACGGGCGGCGTGGAGGGCGTCGTCATGCAGGCGGAGCCGGAGGGCAACGCTGTCGGCGGCGCCGCGCAGCTTGGCCATCTCGGCGGCGGGCAAAGCGCGGGAGGGCAGGGGAAGCCGCGCGCGCTTGCCGACCAGCCCGGTCGGGCCGGCCTGGAAGGCGACCTGGACCTCCGGTGTCTCCGCCATGGCGCGCAGCGTGCCGGCGGTGGCCCGCTTGAATTCTTCGGCCCGGGTATTGTCCTTGGAACCGGTCATCTCGCTTCTTCCAGAACGGCAACCGCCCGGCGGGGCCTGAAATCAAAGGGCCGGGGGTCTGGGGCCTCAAGGCCCCAGTGGGGGCAGGGGGCAAAGCCCCCTGGTCTTTGTTGTTACCCCACGCCGCGCATGAGCGCCCCGGTCGGGATCTCCTCGTTGAAGCAGCGCTGGTAGTACTCGGCCACCGTCGCCCGTTCCGCCTCATCGCATTTGTTGAGGAAGGTCAGGCGGAAGGCGAAGCCGACATTGCCGAAGATCTCCGCGTTTTCCGCCCAGGTGATCACCGTGCGCGGGGACATCACGGTGGAGATGTCCCCGCTGATGAAGCCGGCGCGGGTCAGATCGGCGAGCGCGACCATCGATTCGATCCGCTTGCGTGCCTGCGCGTTCTTCGGATCGATGCCCAGCTTGGCGAGCACGATCGCCGTTTCCTGCGCGTGCGGCAGATAGTTCAGGGTGGCGACGATGTTCCAGCGGTCCATCTGCCCCTGATTGATCTGCTGGGTGCCGTGATAGAGGCCAGTGGTGTCGCCGAGGCCGACCGTGTTGGCGGTGGCGAACAGGCGGAAGGCGGGATGCGGACGGATCACCCGGTTCTGATCGAGCAGGGTGAGGCGGCCTTCCACTTCCAGCACGCGCTGGATAACGAACATCACATCCGGCCGGCCGGCATCATATTCGTCGAACACGAGGGCGCAGGGGTGCTGGAGCGCCCAGGGCAGGATGCCTTCGCGGAACTCGGTGACCTGCTTGCCGTCCTTGAGGACGATGGCGTCCTTGCCGATCAGGTCGATGCGGCTGATGTGGCTGTCGAGATTGACGCGGATGCACGGCCAGTTCAGCCGGGCGGCGACCTGCTCTATATGGGTGGATTTGCCGGTGCCGTGATAACCCTGGACCATGACCCGGCGGTTGAAGGCGAAGCCGGCCAGGATAGCGAGCGTCGTTTCACGGTCGAACCGGTAGGTTTCGTCCGTTTCCGGGACATGCTCGGTCCGCTGCGAGAAGGCGGGGACGACGAGGTCGCTGTCGATCCCGAACACCTCCCGGGCCGACACGGTGGTGTCGGGCAGGTTGATGGCGGAGGTCGGCGCGAGCGCCTCGGGTGCGTCGGTCCCCGCGACTGCGGCGATCTTGTTCATCAGACGACAAATCCTCTGCGGTCCAGCAAGAGAGTAACGCCGGCGGCAAGCGGCGGCAAAGCCAGCCAACCCTGCCGGACATGGTTCAGGGGGCCGGCGGCCATTCCGTTCAGGCGGGTGCCAGCCCGGGTTCGGTCAGGAAGTGCGACCGCAACGCGGCATAGGCCAGGTTGATAATCTTGAGCCGTTCTTCCGCCGCCCGATCGCCGCCGTTTGCGTCGGGGTGGTGCCGCTTGGCCAGTTCCTTGTACCGCGCCTTCACGTCGTCAAGCGAGACCGGCCATTCAAGACCGAGGGTGGACAAGGGCTGGCGCAATTCTGGCGGGGTGGCCTCGACCGGCGGGCGCCGGGTCGGGCGGCCGCTCAGCACCTGCAGCGGGTCGTGCAGCAGCTCCTCCGCCATGGCGCCGGCGCCGAGGCGGCCGAGCGGCCAGGTCGGCCGCTGCCAGGCGGTATCGGACCGCAGATGGCTCTCGATCTGGCCGGGGGTCATGCCGCGATAGAAATCCCAGGCCGCGTTGTACTCGCGGACATGGCCGAGGCAGAACCACCAGTAGTCGCGCAGGGCATCGCGGGATTTGGGAGCGCGGTAATCGCCCGCGAGCCCGCATCCTGGGGCGTCGCAGGGGTGGCCCGGCGCGTCCGGATCCGGCGCGTAGGCCCGGGCTCGGCTTGTGCGTCGGGTCATCGCGGACTTATGTGCGTCGTGGCGGCGTGAGGGCAAGATGTCCTGACGCGGCATGCCGCGGACGCAGGCGGGAAATCATGCAGACACGTCTCGATCGGTTGCGCGCGGTGCTGGAGCGGCGGTTCCAGCCGACCCTCCTGGAGATAGAGGATCAGAGCGCCCGTCATGCCGGCCATGCCGGGGCCAGGGGCGAAGGCGAAACGCACTATGCCGTCCTGCTCGTTTCGCCGCTGTTTCAGGGGCAATCTCGTGTCGCGCGATCACGCTCAGTTCATGAGATCCTCGACGCGGAATTCAAGTCCGGTCTGCATGCCCTGGCCTTGACCTTGCGAACCCCTGATGAGCAGGAGGCGTCGGCCCGAAAAGGCTGACGGCGCGCGGGCTTTCCGTGGATCGCGGCGGCGGATGCCGGCGGAATCCTCCTGCGAGTCGCGGCCGTGGTGGTGGCCTGACCCGGGGTTTCGGCGATTTTGTTAACCGAACGATATCGTCTTATTATCAGACCAGACTCGCCTCCGGTGAGGCGTCTCAGGGAGAACGTGGCGTTGCACATTCGAACCGAGTTAATTACATTTCCCGTAACAATACCGTGAGGCCTGGGAGCGTGCGGTGAGTGAGAGCAGATTAATCAATCGTAACGTCACCGCCAACGGCGGGCGCACCAGCATGCGTCTGGAGCCCGAAGTCTGGGACGCCCTGCGGGAAATTTGCATTCGTGAACAGGTGGATTTGAGCGAACTCGTTCGGCGCATCGAACAGAAGCGCCACGCCGGCGGCAGGACGAGCGCGGTGCGCGTTCATGTTCTCGAGTATTTCCGTTCCGCCACCACCGAGGAAGGGCATGCCCTCGCCGGTCACGGACAGACCGTGAGGGCCTGAGAACTCGCTTTCTTCCTCGGACAACATCCGGAGTATCGGCAGGCGGCGGGGCATTCGGTCCCGTCGCATGTCCCTGGTGGCATGAGAGGGCGCCCCCGCGTCCCGGCCGGACAAGCGGGTTCGGCGGGCGGCGCGTCCCGTCGATGCGACCCTCAAAGAAAGCGCGCGAGTCGCACCGCCGTATGGCCCCGGCACGGGCGCAGGCTTGGCATCACCAGCAGGCAATCGTCGTGCGGGGTGCGGATCTCGGTCTTGCCGTCCACCGCGATCAGGGTATCGCGACGCGGGATCACCTCGCCGCCGCGCACCGGATGGACGAAGGTGAAGTCGTTGCTCATCGCCGTGACCGCCATCGTCACCTCCGCGTAGCGGGGCGGCCGCTCCGGCAGGGCCGCGGATGGGGCCGGGGGCGCTGTTTCCGCGCGGAGGCCGGTGAAACGAAGCAGGCGGTCGATACAGGCGAGCGTCGTCTCCACCGTTTCCGGCAGCCAGTGCTGCCCGGCCTCGACCAGGGCCGCGGCCTGCCGGCTCGCCGGATCGACGAACGGGCCGTAATCGATCAGGCGCGGGCCGCTCATATGGCCCTGATCGGCGACGATCAGCGGCGGCAGGCCGATCCCGCGCGCGAGCGCCAGCCCCTTCGCCGACGGGCCGCTGAGCAGCAACGGCTCGGACGGCCACAACATCGAATGCAGGTCGAGCAACACGTCCGCCTGGTCGATCAGCGGCCGCATCTCGCGCGCGCGGTCGAGTTCGCAGGAATGCCGCTGGCCGTCGAGCAGGAAGGGGTCCCAGAGCCGGTTGAGATCCTCGTCCACGAAGCGCGAGGCGGTTGGTTCCTCCGGGTCGAAACGGGCGAAGGCCGCGAGATTGGCGAAGCCGAGGGTGAGGCGGCCACGCGCGGGGCGGAGACCGGCGCGCAACAGCCGGTCGAGCGCGATCGCCCCGGCGATCTCGTTGCCATGGGTGAGGGCGATCAGGACGATATGTGGCCCGGCCGTGCCGGAGGCGAGGCTGGTGAATCCGCGTATGCCGGTATTGCCCGCGACCCAGGGGCCGAGGTCCGGGGCGGCGAGGTGCACCTGGAATTCCGGCAGTGGCGGCGGCGGAAGGGGCTCCTCCAGCCAGTCCGCCTGCCGCTCCGGCGGCAGGTTGCCCGGGGCGCTCATGCGGCCAGCCAGCCGCCGAGGCGGCGGATGAAGCTGTCGCAGACGGCGAGCTGCGCGCGGCTGATCCATTCATCCGGCTGGTGGGCCTGCGCGATGAAGCCGGGGCCGCAGACGATGCTCGGGATGCCCGCCTGCTGGTAGAGTCCGGCCTCGGTGCCGTAGCTGACCTTGGCGACATCGTTGGCCCCGGTGAGCTGCCGGACCAGCGTGGCGAGGGCGTGGTCGCCCGGCAGGGAGAGGCCGGGAATCCAGTCGGTGACCTCGATGCCGAAGCCGGACTCCGGGGCGAGGCGGTGCATCTCCGGCTCGATGGTCGCGGCGATATGGGCGCGCAGCCGGTCCAGCTCGCGAAAGAAATCGTCGGCGGCGATGGTGCGCCATTCCAGGGCGAATTCCGCCTGTTCCGGGATCATGTTGAGCGCGGCGCCACCCGTGACCGTGCCGACCTGCAAGGTGGTGTGCGGCGGGTCGTAACCGGGCTCGAACGGCCCCTCGCAGGCGAAGCGCCTGGCGTCGCGCGCCAGCCAGGCAATCGCCTCGGCGGCGCAATGGATGGCGTTCACCCCGCGTCCGGGCTGGCTGGAATGGCCCGGCGTGCCGCGCACCCGCACCCGGGCGGCGAGCCGGCCCTTGTGCGCGATTACCGGCTGCATGCCGGTGGGCTCGCCGACCACGCAGAGCGCCGGGCGCGGTGCCCAGGCATCGAGGGTTTCGATCAGCGCCCGCGCGCCGTGGCAGCCGACTTCCTCGTCATAGGTGAAGAACAGGTGCAGCGGCCGGACAAGCGGGGCGCGGGCGAGATCCGGCGCCGAGGCGAGGCAGGCGGCGACGAACCCCTTCATATCGACGGCGCCGCGGCCGATCAGGCGGTCTCCCTCGGCGCGGAGCTGGAACGGGTCGCCCGACCAGGCCTGGCCGGTCACCGGCACCGTGTCGAGATGGCCGGCGAGGGCGATGCCGCCGCCCACCATGGGGCCGATGATGGCGTGCAGATTGGCCTTGCCGCCATCCGGCGTGTGGCTGACCCGGCACGGGATGCGCAGCGCGTCCAGCCAGCTGCGAATCCAGCCGATGATCTCGAGATTCGACCGGGCGCTGGTCGTGTCGAAGGAGACCAGGTGTTGCAGGATCTCGGGCGTGTCGGGCCGTGCCATGCGCTCCATGCATTTAGTCTATACCGCCGGACGCGGCGGGCAAACGCACGTTCCGGCTGAAACGCCGGGTCCCATTTCAATATTTCTGCGCGCATGGCCGCCTGTTACAGGCGGAACCATTCCTCCCTCTTGCTTGCGCCGGCCGTGCCCGGCAGGGTCGGTCCGATGCCTGCCTCCCTGGAACTGCACCCGTTGCACCGGCTTTGGCGGGCATTCCCCGCCAATGTCCGTCGTCATCTGGCCGCGCGCGGCGCGGCCTTCATGGCGCCTCGGATCGATTGGCCGCCCCCCGCCGCGCGGGAGGGGGTGATCGTGGCCGGCGAGATCGATCGCGAATCCGGCCTGGGCGAGGGAGCGCGCGTCATGCTGCGGGCCTTGCGGGCGATCGGCGTCAGCGGTTTTCCACTCGCCGCCGGCATGGCGCTGCCGGGCAAGCAGGCCGCCCCGGGCGCGGCGGCGTTGCCTGCCGGGGCGGCGCTGGTGCTGCACGTGAATTCCCCTTGGCTGCCGGCCGCGCTGCTGCGCCTGCCGCGCGGCGCGCTGCGGGGCAGGAGGGTGATCGGCTACTGGGCCTGGGAATTGCCGACCCTGCCGGATCTCTGGCGCATCGGCCTGCCATTCGTGCATGAGGTCTGGGTGCCGTCCCGCTTCACCGCCGCCGCCATGGAGACGCTGCTGCCCGGCCGGGTGCGGGTGGTGCCGCATGCGCTCGCCATCAGCCCGCCGGAGCCGTCCGCGCTTGATCGCGCCGCCTTCGGCCTGCCGCGGGACGCGGTGATCGTCCTTGTCTCCTTCAATCTCGCCTCCAGCTTCGAGCGCAAGAATCCGCTCGCCGCGATCGCGGCCTTCCGCGCGGCCTTCGGCACGCGGACGGACCGGCTGCTGTTGCTCAAGATTGGTAATCCGGTGCATTTCCCGGATGATTTCCGCCGCCTCCGGGAGATCGTCGGGGATGCGCCGAACATTCGCCTGGAGACCCGCACCCTGCCTGGACCGGATAGTCACGCCCTGACCGCCGCGTGCGACATCGTGCTGTCCCTGCACCGGAGCGAGGGCTTCGGGCTGGTTCCGGCCGAGGCGATGCTGCTCGGCCGGCCGGTCGTGGCGACCGATTGGTCGGGCACGCGCGAGTTCCTGGATGAGTCGAGCGGCGTGCCGGTTTCCTACCGTCTGGTGCCGGCGCGCGATCCGCGCGGCGTGTTCGAGGCGCCGGGCGCGGTCTGGGCGGAGGCGGATGTCGGGGCGGCGGCGGCGAGTCTCGTCCGTCTGGCGGATGACGCCGCGCTACGGGCGCGCATCGGCGCGGCCGGGCGGGAACTCGCCATGCGCCGGCTGGGCCCCGGACCGCTGGCCGAGGCGGTGCGTGGCCTCGGGCTCGCGGTGGCATGAACGTTCTGGTCTGGCAGTGGGGGCGGTTTGGCGCGGGTCCCCGGGTGGCGCTCGAACTCGCGGAAGGGTTCCGCACCGTGCCGGGGGGGCGCGTCGCGCTCTCGCTCGCGCGGGGTGCCGAGATTCTCGCCGGGTCCCATCCGCCGCATTGCGACTTGCCGGTCACGACCTATGCCGGTGCCGCGAGCTATGTCGCGCGGTTGCTGAGCGCGCCGCTGATGCTGCCCCTTCTGACCCGGGCGATCCGCGCCCTGGCGCCGGATATCGCGGTCTGCGCCATGCCGGGGCCGCTCGATCTCCTGATGGGCGCGGCGCTGCGGCGGGCCGGGGTGCCGTATGCCGTCATTATCCATGACGCGGACCCGCATCCCGGCGACGGCTATCCGTTCCAGATGGCGCTGCAACGGGCGCTCGCACGGCGGGCGGATGCGCTGGTGGCGTTGAGTGGTCATGTCGCCGGGCGGCTGCGAGAACAGGGGCTGGCGGACCACAAGGCGCTGCTGCTCGCCAGCCTGCCGCCGCATGTCTATGGGCCGCGTCCGTCGCCGCCGCTCGCCCATGGCGGGAAGCTGCGCCTGCTCTCCTTCGGCCGGTTGCTGCCCTACAAGGGGCTCGATCTCCTGGTGGAAACGTTACAACTTCTGGGGCCGCGACCCGATCTCGAGGTGCGGGTCGTCGGCAGCGGGCCGGAAAGCGCGGCGCTCGCGGCGCTGCGCAACCTGCCCGGGGTGACGGTGGAAAATCGCTGGGTGCCGGAGGAGGAGGTCGGTCCTCTGCTCGCCTGGTCGGATGCGGTGATCCTGTCGCACCGGGAGGCGAGCCAGAGCGGAGTCGCGGCGGCGGCGGCGGCGGCCGGGCGGTGGGTGGTGGCGACGCGGGTCGGCGGACTGGAGGAGCAGTTGCGCGGTCAGGCCTGCGCCGTGCTGTGCGAGCCGGAGGCGGAAAGCCTCGCCGAGGGGGTGCGCCAGTTGCTGCGGCATCCGGCGGCGCCCTGCATCGCGGAAGATCCGGTGGGGGCGTGGCGACGGAAGGCGTCCTGCCTACTCGCGGAATTGGGCGCGGTCGCGGCTGGGTGGGAAGGCCAGGGCTCCGCCCTGGACCCGCTGGGGCCTTGAGGCCCCAGACCCCCATTATTGAGAGTGGTTTCATCGTTTTCGGCCATAGCTGAGTTTCCCGGATGGCCCACCAGTACGATTGGCGGGGTAGTTGATCCTCGAGAGCGGCGGTGGC
>DATJWY010000018.1:0-7566 GCA_035500775.1 Acetobacteraceae bacterium | reverse complement strand
GGGCGGCAACGATGCGGCAAATGACGTTGGCAACGGTTGGGTTTGAGCGCTACAGCAAGCCGACGCGGCGGGCTGCGTTCCTGGCCGAGATGAGCCGTGTCGTCCCGTGGCGCGCGTTATGCGCTTTGATCGAGCCTGTGTATCCGAAGGCCGGCAAGGGCCGTGCCCCGGTTGGTCTGGAGCGGATGCTGCGCATCTACTGTCACCGTTGCGAGGTTCCCACGGCGTGGGGCGGGACGTTACCGTGATACCTCTGCGACGCGCTGGGGCATCCAGAAGTCTCTGATTGATGGCACGACGATGGGTATGTTGTGATAGGCGACCTTCAGGTACGATTTTGTGTCGATGCCTTTGGGTGGCGGCCCGGCGGTGATAGCCAATTCGTCCGCGCAGTAGAGTAGGGTCGGCAGTAGCAGGCCGCATTCGATGTTTTTGGTATCGAGTAATTGCGCATGACCAAGCGCCGGATCAGCGACTGCAGCTCCTGTCTTTCCTTCCTGGCCAGCTTCACTGGCGTTGCATGGCGTCCTCGACTCATCCCACCAGGATAAACCGTCCGATCATTTATTAAAAACATTTCGGGGATGTCGTAATAGCCACTCAAAAAGGGGGCAAAATTCAACGCCGATACCCCCAAACGCGGGGTCAATTTTGCACGCCGAATAACAGCCGGTCGTGCCGTCATTAGTTTGCAAGGGGCGTTATGTCATCGTGCCTTCATGTAAGCGACACAAAAACTTCTCACAACTCATCTAGATATCCAATCAATAAATCCTTTACGGCGCTTGATAGTTAATCTAGACATCTAGATGTGTTGGCCGCAATTTAGTCGCCGGCAACAATCGCGCAGAAGACCGCAATAACAGGAGTTTCACGCAGTGAAGATACAACTGCCTTGGCTTGCCGCTTGCCTTCTGGCCGGCACAAGCCTCATCGCGCCGCATGCCGCGCGCGCCTTGAACGGCCCCGCCGGCGTCAATATCGACGGTGGACCGCTCGGCCAACTGGAAGTGTCCGCCGCCATGGACGGCAATGCCTATGTGCAAACCGGCGCCGCCGACACGGCACATAAGGGCAACAGCCTGGCGAGCGACTATACGGACGGCATGGATCTTAACTCTTACATGATCCAGCTGAAAAAGAACTCCGGCCTGGTGCAGTTCACATTCCAGGTGGCCGGCTTCAAGACCTACACGCTTGGCGCTAACCGGCCCAAGGAGGCCACCACCAATCACTTCACCTTGGGGCCTTTGCGGAATGCTTATGTGACCCTGGCGCCGATTGACGGGCTGAAAATCTCCGCCGGCCAGATGGGTTCGCTAGAGGGCTACGAATCCACCTTCCCGTGGAATAATCCGACCTCGATGGACACCGTCCTGTATTATGTCACGAACAGCAACAGCCGCGGTGTCCAGGTCGAATACACCAAAGGCCCAGCCGACGTGACGGTGCTCTACGGCGACGGCACCGACTCAGGCGTGTTCAACTATCTGCAGTTCCTCGGCACCTATACTTTCGACGCCAACAACAATCTGAATGTCTCGGGTGGCGTCGCGTTTGGCAATACAGGCCCCAACGCCTACGCTTACAATCAGGACTACGTGGCCAATGGCAATGAGTTGTCCACCAATTATAATGTGTACAGCCTGTGGTACAGCACTACGATCGGTAACCTGAATCTGGTGCCGGAAGTGCAGTATGCCTATGCCAAGGCGAACCACCACTATGCCAGCTATGGCGCGCGCGCGGTAATTCCTAAATTCACCGACAATTACGGCGGCGCTTTGTTCGTGGACTATGCTTTCGGCACCTCTCCGTACTCGCTTGGCGCCTGGGTGGAATATGCCAGGAGCAATGGCGACACTTCTTATAATAGCTGGTTCCTGGCGCCGAATGCCCGCGTCGTCGGTTTCTCTGTCGCTCCGACCTGGCAGTACAAGCAGATTTATGCCCGTGCGAACGCCGGCTATGTGCATCTGCTGAACGGCTCCTACACCGGCGATGGCACCACTGGTGCTTTTGGCAATTCCGGCCATGGGACAAATCAGTTCGTCGGCATGCTGGAAGCCGGTCTGGTTTTCTGAATGAACATGCCTTGGAGAGGGAAAACCCCCCTCTCCAAGGCTTTACGCTTAACCGCAAGTTATATAGACATCTCCACATGATAGAGCCAATTTTTAGCCGTCCGGCCTGGCTTGGTGTTTTGGCCAGGGCCAGTGCCACCGAAATCAAAACCCATCTCAACAGCGCGCCGCAATTGCCCGGTTTCACCCGCTTGCGCGGGCCGGAGAGCGGCATGTCCATGGTGCGTGGCCGTGCCGGTGGCGGAGGTGCCCCTTTTAACCTCGGCGAGATGACGATCTCCCGCTGCTCCGTGCGCGACGAGGCTGGGCGGATTGGCCATGGCTACGCGGCCGGACGCGACCGTGCCCAAGTTGAGTTGATCGCGCGGTTGGATGCGGCCTTGCAGGATCCGGCTCTATATCCGGCCTATCACGAGGCCGTGCTGGTGCCTTTGGCCGATGCCCAGGCGGCGCGCCGGACGGCAGAACAGGCCCGCGCCGCCGCCACCGAGGTTAAATTCTTTACCCTTACGGCGATGCGCGGATGAACAATCTTACGCCCGGCTTCACATCCCCCCTGGAAGCCCAAGCCTGTTTTCGAGCCATTTTAGGCGCATTCTCCTCGCCGGGTACGGCAGTCGAATTGCCGGCGGCGCTTACCCCGCCGCCGGGGCTTTCCGCCGCCGCCGCTGCCGCACTGCTGACGTTGGCCGACGCAACGACGCCCATCGCCCTGCCCGATGCCGAGGCTGCGCGCGATTGGCTCGTTTTCCATACTGGCGCACACATCGTTGCCCCGGCGGAGGCAATGTTCTGTGTCGCGCGCCGGCGCCCGGCGCTGGCCAGCCTGCCGCAGGGCACGGCCGAAGCGCCCGAGGATGGCGCCACCCTGATCCTGGACTGCGACGGACGCGTGGGGGAGGCGCCTTTCCGTCTCTCCGGTCCGGGGCTGGCCCACCCCATCATTGCATCCCTGCCGCTGGATGCGGCGTTTTTGCCAGAATGGCGGGCGCAGACATTCACCGCACCACGCGGGGTGGACATTTTGCTCTGCGCTGGCGCCTCGGTGCTGGCACTGCCGCGCAGCCTGACAATCGAGGAGGCGTGACATGGCCTATGTAGCAGTTAAAGGCGGCGAGGCCGCGATCGGGGCGGCGCATGGCTGGGCCACCGAGCAGCGGCGCGGCGATCCGGCGCTGCCGGCGGTCATGGTGGCGCAGATCGCCAGCCAGCTCGGCCGCGCCGTGGATCGCGTTATGGCCGAAGGCGGGCTCTATGACCCGGTGCTGGCGGCGCTCGCCATCAAGCAGGCGCAGGGCGATCTCATCGAGGCGGCGTTTTTGGTCCGTGCCTACCGCACCACCTTGTCACGCCTCGTCGATGCCGAGCCGGTGGACACTGGCGCCATGCGGCCAATCCGGCGCATCTCCGCCATCTTCAAGGACTTGCCCGGTGGCCAGCGTCTTGGCCCGACCGCCGACTACACCCACCGGTTGCTCGATTTCGGGCTCGATGACGCGCCTCCCCCCGCACCCCGGGCCGAAATATCCGGCGCCGCGATGCCGCGCGTGACCGATTTTCTCGGTGCCGAGGCGCTGCTGGAGCCGGATGGCGGCGAGGCGACAGGCGCCCCTCCCACCGACCTCACTATGGAACCGCTCGACTTTCCCGCGCCGCGCGATGTCCGCCTGCAAGCCCTAGCGCGAGGCGACGAGGGGTTTCTTCTGGCGCTCGGCTACTCCACCCAGCGTGGCTACGGCCATAACCACCCGTTCGTCGCCGAGTTGCGCATCGGCGAGGTGGCTGTGACCCTGGTGCCGCCCGAGTTGGGGTTTGCCATCGAGATCGGCGACATTACCATCTCGGAATGTCAGATGGTCAACCAATTCACCGGCAGCAAAACCGCGCCGCCGCAATTCACGCGCGGCTACGGGCTCTGCTTCGGCCATGCCGACCGCAAGGCGATCGCCATGTCGCTGGTGGACCGCGCCATGCGTGCGGCCGAGCTGGGCGAGGAGGTGAAAGCTCCGGCACAGGATGTGGAATTTGTGCTTTCCCACTGTGACAATATCGAGGCCACCGGCTTCGTCGAGCATCTCAAGCTGCCGCACCATGTCGATTTCCAGAGCGAGCTCGAGACCATACGCGCCATGCGCAAGGAGGCGGAAGATGGAAGGCTATAATTTCGCCTATCTGGATGAGCAGACGAAGCGGATGATCCGCCGCGCCATCCTCAAGGCTGTGGCGATTCCGGGGCATCAGATCCCCTTCGCCAGCCGTGAGATGCCGCTGCCTTATGGCTGGGGCACTGGCGGCATCCAGCTCACCGCCGCCATACTCGGTCCCGAGGACGTGTTGAAGGTGATCGACCAGGGTGCCGACGACACCACCAACGCTGTCTCCATCCGCGGCTTTTTCGAACGCACTGCGGGCACTGCGACGACCACGCGCACGCAGGAGGCAAGCATCATCCAAACGCGCCACCGCATACCGGAGACGCCGCTGCAGGCCGGCCAGATCATCGTCTATCAGGTGCCGATGCCCGAGCCCCTTTACCGGCTGGAGCCTAGCCGCGCGGTGGCCGCGCGCATGCACGCCATCGCCGATTACGGTGCGATGCATGTCAAGCTGTACGAGGAGATCACCCGTTTCGGCCGCGTCGCCCTGTCCTACGATTATCCGGTGGTGGCGAATGAGCGCTATCTGATGTCGCCCTCGCCAATTCCGGCCTTCGACAATCCCAAGCTCGATATGTCGCCGGCCTTACAGCTGTTTGGCGCCGGACGAGAAAAACGCATCTACGCCTTGCCGCCCTATACACGTGTGCGCTCGCTGGATTTCGAGGACCACCCCTTCCATCCCGGCCGCGCCGATGCCGTCTGCGCCTTGTGCGGGGCCGCGGATTCCTATCTCGACGAGATCATCTCCGACGATCAGGGAACCAAGATGTTCGTTTGTTCCGACACCGATTACTGCGACACCCGCAGGGGAGAAACACGATGACGCTTTTGCAAGCGCAGAATTTGCACAAGCGTTTCGCCAATCTGGAGGCGCTGGACGGTGTCTCGCTGTCGCTGCGCAGACATGAGATTCTCGCCATCGTCGGCGAGAGCGGGTCCGGCAAATCCACCTTGCTCAATGTTCTGGCCGGACGTGCCTCGGCGGATGAAGGCGAGGTGTATTACGATCGCGGCACCGGGCTGGCGCCGCTCTCGGCGCTTGGCGAGCTGGAGCTGCGCCGGCTGCAACGGGCGCGCTGGGGATTCATCCAGCAGGACCCGCGCCAGGCGCTGCGTCTTTCCATCACCGCCGGCGGCAATATCGGCGAGCGGCTGATGGCCTCAGGGGCACGTCATTACGGTGATATACGCCGCACCGCCGCCCATTGGCTTGAGGCGGTGGAGATCGACCCGGCGCGGCTCGATGATCTGCCCCGCCATTTCTCCGGCGGCATGCTGCAACGTCTGCAAATCGCGGCCACCCTGGTCACGGGTCCGGAACTCGTCTTCATGGATGAACCAACGGGCGGGCTCGACGTTTCGGTGCAGGCGCGCATCCTCGATCTCATCCGCGGCCTGGTGCGCCGGCTCGGCTTGGCCGCCGTGCTGGTAACGCATGATATCGGCGTGGCGCGGCTTCTGGCCGATCGGATCGTCGTGATGCGGCGCGGACGCATCGTCGAGTCCGGTCTCACCGATCAGGTGCTGGACGATCCACACCATGAATATACCCAATTGCTCGTTTCCTCGGTGCTGCCGACATGATCATGCTGGAAGCCTCCGGGCTTGAGAAAACCTTTATCCTGCATCTGCAGAACGGTACGCGGCTGAAGGTGCTGCGCGACGCCGGGATCATCCTGCGCGCGGGCGAATGCATCGCCCTCACCGGCCCGTCCGGTGCTGGCAAATCCACCCTGCTGCGCGCCTTGTACGGCAATTACCTTGTTGATACCGGCAAGATCCTGGTGCGCCAGGAGGGACAAATGGTGGATATCGCCACCGCCCAGCCCGCCGATGTGCTCGCCATCCGGCGCGAGACGCTGGGCTATGTCTCGCAATTCTTGCGCGCCATCCCGCGGGTATCCGCGGTCGACGTTGTCGCGGCGCCGCTGCTGGAACGCGGCGTCGCGTCGGACGAGGCGCACGCCAAGGCGGCCGAATTACTCGGACGGCTTGGTGTCGCCCCACGCCTGCACGTGCTGCCGCCGGTCACTTTCTCGGGCGGTGAGCAGCAGCGTGTGAACCTTGCCCGCGCTTTTGTCTGCGATTGGCCGGTACTGTTGCTGGACGAGCCCACCGCCTCGCTCGATCCCGCCAACCGCGACATCGTCATCACACTGATGAACGAGGCCAAGGCCCGTGGAGCCGCGATGATTGGCATTTTTCACGACAGTTTTGTGCGCGACGCGGTGGCCGATACGGTATTGCGGCTCGAACCTGCAAAGGAAGACATATGACGACATTCATCAATGCCCGCCTCGTGCTGCCGCACGAAGTACGAAATGGCGGACTCACCACCGAGAACGGCTTCATCGCCAGCCTTGAGGCGGCGGGCGAGGGGATCGACCTGGAAGGCGATTTTTTAATCCCCGGCATCATCGACCTGCACACCGATAATCTGGAGCGCCAGGCTCAGCCGCGCAGCAACGCCCGCTGGCCATCGCGCTCGGCGCTGCTGAGTCATGACGCGCAATGCGCCGCTGCCGGCATCACCACGGTGTTCGACGCGCTCTGCCTCGGCGATATCGGCTTCGAGAAGGAACGCAACAAAACTTTCGAGGACGGTTATGCCGACCTTAAGGCGCTGAACGCGGCGGAGGCGCTCAAGGTCGAGCACCTCCTGCATCTGCGGTGCGAGTTGCCGGCGGCGGAAATGCCGGGGATGCTGGCGCCAGTCCTCGATGATTCGCTGGTGCGGCTGATCTCCGTCATGGACCACAGCCCCGGCATCGGGGGGCAGTACACCGATATTGAGCGCTACCGGAAAATGCGCGCGGGGGAGGGCTTCGGGGCGGAGGAGATCGAGGACATCATCGCGCAGATGCAAGCCAGCCACCATGCCAACCATAACGCCAACCGCGCCTGGACCGTGGCGGAGGTGAAGCGCCGCGGCATCCCGCTTGCCTCGCATGACGACCGCACGGAAGAGGAGGTCGCGCGCAACGCGGCGGAGGGCATCGGGATCACCGAATTCCCGGTGTCGCTGGTGGCGGCAAGGGCGGCGAAGAGGCACGGGATGCGCAGCATTGCCGGTGCGCCGAACATCGTGCGCGGCGGCTCGCATTCGGGCAATGTCGCGGTGTTGGACCTCATCCGCGAAGGGCTGCTGGACGCTCTGGCCTCGGACTACGTGCCGGCCTCGATGCTGGAGGCCGCCTTCCTCGCCGCCGCTCAGAATGTTCTGACCTTGCCGGAGGCCGTGGCGCTGATCACCTCCGGGCCGGCTGATGTCGTTGGGTTGGCCGATCGCGGCCGTCTCGCGCCGGGCCTCGCCGCCGACCTCG
>DATJWY010000017.1:0-10045 GCA_035500775.1 Acetobacteraceae bacterium | reverse complement strand
GCCGACGGCCCCAGTGGGGTCCAGGGGCAAAGCCCCTGGCCTTTCAGGCGCGGCCTTTGAAACCCGTTACGTTTCCTGGCTGCACAGGCAACCAGCCCGTGACCTCGGGCACGGCGCGCGCGGCGAGGCGAACGGAACGGGCCTACCCGTCCTGCTGCTTGCCCTGCACCTCCGCGCGCGGGAAGCAGAAATCCAGGTTGCAGAACTCGCAGGTCATGACGATGTCGCCGCCGACGCTCATGTGGTCGAGATCGGCGGTGCCGAACCCCTCCAGGATGCCGGCGAGGCGGGCGCGGGAGCAGCGGCAGCCATAGGCGAGCGCGCGCGGCCGGTCCACCGCCACCCCCTCGGTGTGGAACAGGCGGTACAGCAGCCGCTCCGGCGGCAGGGCATCGTCCAGCAATTCCCCGGCGGTGAGGGTGCCGGCGAGGATGGTGGCGGTGCGCCAGCTCTCATTCTGCGCGGCGGCGTCCATCTCGGGGTCGATGCCGCCCTGCCCGGCCACCTGCTCCATCACCAGCGCGGCGGCCCGCCAGCCCGCCTCGGTATGGGTGCAGGCCAGGTGCAGATGCGTGCGCAACTGCTCGCTGGTCTCGAAATAATGCAGCGCCATCTCGGCGAGGCTGCCGCCGGTCAGGACGACAATGCCCTGATGCCGCTCCATGTCCGGCCCCTGATCGACGGTGAAGGCCAGATAGCCGTCGCCGAGCAGCGCCGCGGCGCTCGGCTCCGGATCGCTCGCGAGCAGCGCGGCCAGCCGGTCGGCGTCGCTGCGGGCATAGAAGCGCAGCTCCCCCGACTCGGTGCAGTCGGCGAGCAGCATGGAGACCGGGCCGTCGCCCTTGGCCTGCAGGCTGAACGAGCCGCGGAACTTGAGCGCGGTGGCCAGCGCCGCCACCAGCGCCAGGGCCTCGCCGGCCAGGGCGGTGACGGCGGGGTGGTTGTCGTGCCGGGTCAGCAACGCATCGGCGAGCGGGCCGAGGCGCACCAGCCGGCCGCGCACCGGGCGTTGCGGCAGGAAGAACGGGGTCACGCCGCGCGGCACCACGATGTCGGGGACGTCAGGCCGGGCGCTGTCGAGGAAAGCAGGAGTCGAGGTCATGGCGCAAAGATAGGGGCACGGGCGGGCCGGGGCTACCTTTCATGGGCACGTCTTTGAGCCGCCGCGATCCCGCGAATCCCGGCCCCAGGTCCCGGTTGACGATCCTCCCTCTTCTGTAGCTACAAATCCGACACTACATGATGCTGTGCGAGGGATAGCCAAGGCGGTGACCCGGTGGACGTGGGACTCGGAGAAGGCCCGGGCGAACCTGGAGAAGCACAAGGTCAGCTTTCAGATCGCGGAACGTATCTTCGGGGACCCTTGGATCGCGAGCAGGCCGGACCCGTACCCCCGACGAGGAACGGTGGCAGTCCATCGGCAAGCCGAGCGCGGAGAGTCACGTTGTTCTGTTCGTGGTGCACACCAACCCGGCCATCCGGCCGGACGGGACAGAAGAGGGACGGATCATCTCGGCCAGAAAGGCCACGGCCCATGAAAGGAAGGCGTATGAGGAAGGGCAATTCTGAAAAGCTGCCGCCCGAACTGGCGGCCGAACTGAAAGCGCTGGAAGCGCTGCCGGAAGCGGAGATAGACACCGGCAAGATGCCCGAGGCACGGGACTGGTCGGGGGCTGTCAGAGGCCGGTTCTTTCGCCCCGTGAAGCGGCAAAAGACGCTCCGCATCGACGCCGATGTGCTCGATTTCTTCGAGCGGCAAGGTCCCGGCTATCAGACGCGCATGAACGCGGTCTTGCGGGCCTGGATGGAGGCCCACGGCGACGCCGCGCCCGCAACCAAACCCGGCCAGGGCGCGCGCCCGTCCCGGCGGTCCCGCCTGACCGGGTAAGGCTGCCCGCCGAACCCGGCCTCAACCACCGAGCCGGTTCAGCCGCTCCAGCATCCCCGCCTCGGTGAGGATCTGCGGCAGCAATTCCGGCGCGCCGCCGCGGGGCGGGTAGAGCAGGTAGAGCGGCACCCCGTCCCGCCCCTGCGCGCGCAGGAAGGCGGCGATCTCCGGATCGCCCCGCGTCCAGTCGCCCTTGAGGTAGGCCACGCGATGCGCCGCGAAGGCCGCCTGCACCGGCCGGGGCGCCAGCGCCACGCGCTCGTTGACGAGGCAGGTGACGCACCAGGATGCGCTCAAATCGATGAAGACCGGCCGCCCCTCGGCGCGCAGCGCGGCGAGGCGGGCGGCGGAGAACGCCTCCTCGCCTTGCACCTCCCCTTGCGCGGCGGCGGCGACGCCCGTCGCCGCCGGAGCGATGCCCGCGAGACTACTCAGCACCGCCATCGCCACCGCCCCGGCGGTGAAGGCCACGCCTTGGAACATCCGCCGCCCACGCCCCTCGCGTTGCTGCGCGAGGCCGATGGCCCAGAGGGCGAAGCCGATCAGCACCGCGCCGGCCAGCACGGCCAGCACCGCGTCCGGCCCCGCCTGCTGCCCGGCCACCCAGACCAGCCAGACGGCGGCGGCATAGAGCGGGAAGGCGAGCGCCTGCTTCAGCGCCTCCATCCAGGCACCCGGGCGCGGCATGAAGCGCACGAGGCCGGGCCAGAGGGCGAAAAGCAGCGTCGGCGCGGCAAGCCCGGCGCCGAGCGCCAGGAACACCGCCATGCCGAACCATGCCGGCCCGGCGAGCGCCGCCGCCACCGCCGCTCCCATGAACGGCGCGGTGCAGGGTGTCGCCACCACCACGGCGAGCAGTCCGGTGAAGAAGCTGCCGGCATGGCCGCCGCGCGCCGCCAGATCCTGCCCGAGCCCCGCCGCGCCCGCGCCGAGGCTGAACACGCCGGAAAGATTGAGCCCCATGCCGAACAGCAGCCAGCTCAGCCCGGCGACGAAAACCGGCGACTGGAACTGGAACCCCCAACCCACCCCGGCCCCGGCGGCGCGCAGCCCGAGCATCAGCCCGCCAAGCGCGGCGAAGCAGACGAGCACGCCGAGCGCATAGGCCGCCGACCGCCCCCGCACCGCGCGCCGCGAGGCACCGGACAGCCGGGCCAGCCCCAGCGCCTTGACCGCGAGCACCGGGAACACGCACGGCATCAGGTTCAGCACCAGCCCGCCGAGCCAGGCAAGGCCGAGCACCCGCCAGCTTACACCTGTCTCCCCACGAACCGGGGCGGGAACAGCCGCCGGAAGGGATGCAGCCGCAAGGACGGCCCCCGGGGCGGTCCCTGGGGCGGCCCCCGGGACGGTCGCCGTGGCGACGCGGTCGGCCGGCGGGGATGCCGGAAGGGGAGCGGGCGGCGCGTCGAGGGCGAGCGCGGTTTCCCCGCCGCCCTGGTCCCGCAGCACCAGCACGCCGCGCAGCCGCGCCTTCGGATCGGCCCCGGCGGGGCGCGGCAAGGCAAGGCCGATCCAGCCGGGATGCGCGGCGAGACCCTGCTGCGCGTCCTGATCCACCGCGCCCCAGGCCTCGGGGAAGAACCAGGCCGCGCGCACCGAGTCCGCCGACAGCCCGGCCCCGGCCAGCCACAGCGTGCCATCCGCCGCCCGCCCCGCCTGGAACGGCGAGGGCACCGGCCGCCTTGCCGCCGCGGCGGCAAAGAGCGGCGCCTCGGCCGAGGGCGCGGCCTCGCCCGGCCGCAGCACAAGCCGGAACCGCGCCTGCTCCGGCACGCAGATCGTGGCGCAGACCAGCCAGTTCGCCTCCGCCTCCACGCTCAACGCCGCGCCGGACGCCGCGCCGGCGGCGGGCGTCACCCGCAACGGCAGCACCACCTCGCCGGTATAGCCGTAGGCCATCAGCGGCCCTTCCGGCAGGCGTTCCGGCGTGGGCCATTCGATGCCGCCCACCGCCGCGCCCGGAGGCAGGGTCAGCTTGATCTCGGGCGGCGCGCCGGCATCGCCGGGGTTCAGCCAGTAGGTGTGCCAGCCCGGCGCGAGCCGGAGGCGCAGGCCGAGATGCAAAGGCCGCCCCGGCGCCCAGGCATCGGTGTCGCTGACCAGGGTGACGACCGCGCGCGGGCTCCGCGCCGCCTCGCTCTCCGCGGCCAGCACCGGCCGGGCCGCGCCACAGAGGCAGGCCAGGGCCAGCAGAGCCAGGAAACGGAGCCGCGTCATGCCTTCACCCGCCATGGATGCCTGATTGTTCCATCCCATCTCTTAGCATACTGGCAGGCGCGGCCGCATGACGCCCGGGAACGCCAGCAATCCGCGCCGCGCAACGGGCGCCATCCCGATTTCCGGAGGTCGAGAGTGTTCAGGTTGATCGCCGCCTCCCTCGTTCTGCTCGGCCTGGCCGGCTGCGTCAGCGAGCGGGAAATCCTGCAGCAACGCGAGGACATGCTGGCCGCCGCCGGATTCCGGTTCCTGCCGGCCAACACGCCGGAGCGCCGGGCTTCCCTCGCCTCCCAGCCGCCGCACATCCTCGCGCGGCATGTGGAGGGGGACCGCGTCGGATATGTGTTCGCCGATCCGACTTTGTGCAACTGCCTGCTCGTCGGCGACGAGGCCGCCTATAGCCGGTTCCAGATGATGCGGTTCCAGCAGAGCATCGCCGCCGCCCAGCTCAGCGCGGCGCAGATGAACGAGAACGCGTCGATGTGGGGGCCATGGGGGACCTGGGGCGGCCCCTGGGGCTGGCGCTGATGGCCGGCGGGCGGGGCGGGGGTTCCGTTGTAAGGCCAGCGAGCATAATGATTGACTCATGCGGGGAAGCTGCGGGGCTCTGCCCCGGGCCCCGCTGGGGGCAGCGCCCCCAGACCCGCATGAATTTGGAATCATTAATGAAACGGGGTCTGGGGGCGACGGCCTCGTCATGCGAATGCACGCCTGCACGTGACGTGCGAAGGCAAGCCTGCGCGTGATGGGGGCCAGGGGCGGAGTGGCCATCGCGCAAGCGCGATGGGAGCCTGCCCCCGCAAAAGGCGAAGCCTTTGGAATCCATTACTTCGAGCCGCGATCCGATTGCGGTCTTGCTCCTTGCTTCAAGAGCGTGATTGACATGTCGGACGATGCATACCGTGTCCTTGGCCGCCGTTGTTGACGCAAAAGCCGCCGTTGATCCAAGGCGATCGAAGCCTCTTCACCGAGAGACTCCCCTACATGGATATTGCATACATTTCAGCACTTTCGGCGCTCGCTGGATCGGCGGTCGGCGGCCTGACATCAGGCTTCACCACCTGGCTGAGCCAACGCTCCCAGGTCAGGGCCGAGCGGCTCGCCCACGACAAGTCCCGGCGAGAGGACCTCTACAAGGATTTCATTATCGAGGCATCGAAAGTATACGGCGATGCCATCGTGAACAACGAGCCACGGGTTCCGGAGCTCATCGCCCTCTACGCCATGGTCAGCAGGATGCGCATGCTGTCCTCGCCGCGAATTGTCGCGTGCGCTGAAAAGATCATGATAGAAACGACCGACACCTACTTCGCACCGAACAAGACGGTCCGCGAGCTGCATGAAATGGTCAAGAGCGGGACGGCGATTGATCTACTGAAGGACTTCGGCGAGGCAGCGCGCGAGGAGCTGCGGGCGTCTACCCTGCCATAGGGCGATGATCGCCAGCGCTCCGGCGCTGGCATCCCTGGTCATACTAGCGGCCTTGTGTCTCGACCGCGGTAAGACCAGGGGGCTTTGAGGCCCAAGCCCCCAATTATTTGATTCCCTTAAGTTAATAGGGCCTGGGGCCGTACGGCCCCAGCGGGTCCAGGGCAGAGCCCTGGCCTTTCTCGACCAGCCCCCGCACCACATGCGCGCTGCCCGGCGGCAGATGCGCGAGCAGGCCGAGCAGATGCGGGTGATGCGTCAGCACGATCACCTGCACCGACTCGCTCAACGTCAGCAACGCCCGCAGCGCCGCCAGCGCCCGCGTATCGTCGAAGGTCTGCAACACGTCGTCGGCCAGGAAGGGCAGCGCCACCCCGCCGGCCGCGTGATCCTCGATCGCCACCAGCCGCAACGCCAGATAGAGCTGATCGCGCGTGCCTTCCGACAATTCGTCGGGGCGGCACGCCTCGTCGGGGAAGCCGCGCGCGATGGCGAACAGGCGCGGCCGGCCGGCATCGTCCTCCCGCACCTCCAACCGCGGATAGGCGTCCTCGGTCAGGCCGGCGAACCTCTCGCCGATGCGGCCGAGCAACGCGGCGTCGGCGCCGGTCCCCACCGCCTGCAACCCCTGCTGCAACAACGCGGCGGCGGCATGCAGCAGCAGCGCCTCCTCCAGCGAATGGTCGAGCGCGGCGATCGCGGCTTCCTCCGCGGCGGCGGCCTCCGTCACCGCATCGGCGGCAAGCTCGCGGGCGAGTTCGCTCTCGATCCGGCTCGCCTCCGCCGCCGCGCGCTGCGCCGCCTCGCCGGCCTCCTCCTGCTCGCGCCGGGCCTCGTCGAGCCGCACCGCCAGCCCATCCGCCGGCACCGCCGCCGCCTCCGCGCGCAGCGCCGCGAGCGCCAGCCCGTCGCCGGCCTCGTGCAGCTTCGCCTCGGCGGCGGCGCGGGTGGCGACGTGGGCGGCGCGCTCATCGGCGCGGCGGATGCGCGCTTCCGCCTCCGCGTCATCCTCGGCCCCGGCGGCGGCGCGCACCGCGCTGGCCTCTGCCTCCGCCTCCGCGAGACGGTGCCGCGCCGTCGCCGCATCCGCCTCCGCCCGGTCGAGCGCCTCCCGGCACTGATCGCGCCGCGTCGCGATCCGCCTTGCATCGTCCAGCCGGGCACGCAGCGTCGCGGCCGCGTCCAGCGGCTCCGCCCCGGCGAGATCCGGCGTCACCCGCGCGGCCAGGGCGGCGAAATCGACGCCGAATGTGTCGATGCGCGCCCGCATGCCCTGGACACGGTCGGCAAGGTCCTCGGCCTTGACCACCGCCTTCGCCAGATCCTCGAACAGGGCCAGCGCCTCGGCGACGGCTTCCGGCGTCTCCTCCGGCGGACGGCGCAGCGCGGCGAGCGCGGCGTCCCAGGCCGCGCGCCACGTCTCCCGGCGCTCGGCCAGCCCCGCCTGCTCGGCGCGCGCCTGGGTCAGGGCGCCTTCCGCCGCGCGCAGCCGATCCGCCGCCACGGCGCGCGCTTCCCGGAGCCGGCGGACGCGATCAAGCGCCGCATCCGCCTGATGCAGCAGGGCGGACAGCGCGGCCGCGTCGCCGGTCCCCGCCGCGCCACTCCGCGCGCCAATCTCCGCGCCGATCTCCGCGCCGATCCCTGCGCCAATCACCGCACCGCTCTCAGCGCCGATCCTTGCGCTCATTGCCGCGCCAATCTTCTCCCCCCGGAATGAGGCTGGCCCACCGGATACGCCAGCCGCCGAAGCGGCGGCACCAGCGGCAAGGGTGCGCGCAAGGCGTCCGGCCCAGGCGGCATGGCGGGCGGCGAGCGCATCCCGCCGCGCCGCCTCGGCCTCCGCCGCCTGCCCTGCCAGCAACGCCGCCTCCCGCCGCGTCAGGAAATCGCGCAGCTCGGCGAGCGTGCGGACGCCCCCCGGCGGGGCCTCCCCGCCAAGCCTGGCGCAGCCCGCGTCCCACCGCGCGGCCGACGCCGCATGGGCCGCCTCGGCCTCTGCCAGCTCCCGCTCCAGATCGCGCGCCACGGCCGCCTGCCCGGCGCGAGTGCGCGCCAACTCCGCCGCCCGCGCCAGCCGTTCCGCCTCGCCCGCCCGCCGATCGGCCAGCGCATCCGCCGCCGCCACGGCGCGCTCATAGGCGAGCGGCAGCGGCGCGTCCCCGGCCCAGGCCGCCTCCGTCCCCGCGTCCGGCGGCGCATCGCCAAAGGCGCGGCGATGGATCAGATGCCAGCCTTCATCCCGCCGCGCCCGCGCCGCGGCGATCGCGGCCTCGTCCGGCAGCATGCCTCCGGCCGCGACCTCCGCCGCCTGGCGCTCAGTTTCCGCCAGGGCGGCCCGCGCCCGCGCCGCCCGGTCCCGCAGCGCGGCCACAGCCCGCGCGGCCTCCGCCCGTTCCTGGTCCAGCCGCTCGAACACCGCCAGGGCAGGCGGCCCGAGCGCCGCCAGCGCCGCCAGCCCATGCGGCCAGCCGGACACGCGGGCGAGGGCAAGCGCCGCCTCGCGCGCCGCCGCCTCCGCCCGTTGCGCCGCTTCCTCGGCGCGCGGACCCGGCTCGCCCTCGGCGCGGATCTCGCGCGCCAGCGCCGCCAGCGCCGCATCCTCCGCCGGCTCCGGCAACGCATCGAATCCCGCGCGGGCCTCGGCATGAGCGGTTTCCGCGGCACTCAACCGGGCCGGCGCCTCATCCAGCAAGGCCCGCAGCTGCCCGTACCGGGCGATCAACCCACGCGCCTCGGCGAGCGCCGGGCGCGCAGGCAGCAAGGTCGCCGCCTGCTCGGGGGGCAGATCGCTGCCCAGGGCGCGCAGCGTCTCCGCCACCCGGCGCCGTGCCGCCGCGAGATCGCCCGCGACCCCCGGCAGATCGGCCGCCGCCTGCCGCACCGCGCCCGCCCGCTCCAGCAACGCCGCAACCGCCTCGGCCTCGGCCAGCAACGCCGCGTCCGGCGCCTCCGCCGCCAGCGCCCGCCGCGCCGCCTCGACGCGCGCCGCCGCCGCCTCGCTGGCATCGGCGGCCCGGCGGATCGCCTCGCGCGCGGCGGCCAGCCTCGCGGCGAGACCCACCGGCAAGGAGGGCGCATCGGCATTAGCGGCGAGCCAGGCCTCCGCCTCGTCCAACTCCGCGAGCAACGGACGCACCCGGCGGATGCGCTCCAGCCTTGCCAGCGCGGCGGCGCGCGCCCGCGCCGTCTCATTCGCCGCCGCCTGCGCGCCCCGCGCGTCTGTCAGCGCCGCCTGACGCTTCTCCCAGGCCTCAGGGCGGAGCGTCGCCTCCTGCCGGCGCTTGCGGCTGGCGACCAGCGCGTCCAGCGCCCGGTAGAAGGGCCGGCTCGCCGTCTTGTGCGTTGGCGCGATCTTATCCCGCGCCGCCTGCAACGCATCGGCGAGCGCCCGCGCCTGCCGCACCCCGCCCGCGCCAGCCAGCAACGCCTCGGCGAAATCCCCGCCGGAAGCCCGCAAATCCGCGCCGCCCTTGCGCAGCCGCTCCGTGTCCAGGGCGAACAGACGCTCCAGCACATCACGGTCGGCGCGGCCGAGCAGACGGTCCAGCACCGCCTGCGGCAAGGGCTGGTCGGCCTCGTCCAGCAGCGTGTTGCCCTGCCCCTTGCGCCGCCCGAAGCGAACGACGCGCCCGGACGCGTCCAGCGCCTCGGCGCGCAGGCGCATGGTGGGGCCGGGGTAGCGGAAGGTCAGCGGACTCCGGACCGGAATGCCGAACAGCAAATCGCCGAACGCCTGACGCAAAACGGATTTGCCGGCGCCGTTCGGGGCCAGGATCAGGTTGATGCGGCCCGGCGCCGGGTCGAGGCACAGCGCCAGCCGGTCGAAGGGGCCGTAATGCTCCAGGGTGAGGGTGGTCAGGCGCATCCGGGGCGCATCCGGGGTTCCAAAGACGAGGGGCTCCGCCCCTCGACCCCGCTGGGGCCTTGAGGCCCCAGACCCCCATTCGTTTTTAGGGTTTTCTGATTACATAAAGGGATTCCAAAATAGCGGGGGTCTGGGGCCTCAAGGCCCCAGCGGGTCCAGGGCAGAGCCCTGGCCTTTACCGCCGCCGGGATCATTCCGACGCCTCCGCCAGACGGGCCAGCAGAAGCTCCCGGGCCTGCTCCAGGAAGGCAGGCGACACCTCCCCGGCAGCGGCACGCACCGCCGGATGCTCCGGCCCGAGCGCCTCACGCAGCCGCGCCCCCGGATTGCGGTTCAGCAGCGCGGCGGCATAGGCGCGCATCGCCTCGCCCAGCGCCGCCCCATCCGCCGCCTCGATCGACCGCACCAGCACGCCGAGCGCTCCAGGGTCCGCCAGCAGCCCGGCACGGTCGAGCGCCGGGCGGGTTTCCAGCCGCAACGCCTCCAGCCACACCGTATCCGTTCCCGTCGCGGCGATCGCCTCGGTACGCGCCCGCTCGCGCGTCGCACCGGGATCGCGGCACAGCACTTCATGGCAGGGCGTGGCCCCCGACAGGGTGAGGCGCAGCGCGAGCAACCGCCCCTCCGCCTCCCGCGCCGCC
>DATJWY010000016.1:0-9358 GCA_035500775.1 Acetobacteraceae bacterium | reverse complement strand
GCTGTTGCGCACCGTCTGCCCGGTGGTGGTCGCCCATTGATCGACCGATGCGGTTCGCGGCGGCAGGGTGCGCGCCACGGCGGGATGGCCGGTGCGGACCGCCGCCGCCATCCAGATGTCGAGCAGCGATTGCTCGATGTCCTTCACCGGCAATCCCCAGTAGAGATCGTTGGTGCCGAACAGGATGACGGCGCGGGAGCATTGCCACAGCGCGTCCCGCCATTGCGTGGTCAGGTGGAAATCCTGCGCGAGCGTGCCGCTGCGCGCGATCTTGGCCATGCCGTACCCCGCGGCCCAGACCGCGCGCTGATAGGCGCCGTAATCGCCATGGCCGTCGCCGGTCAGGGGCGTGAAGCCGGTGGGGCTGTCGCCCAGACCGGCGGTAAGGCTGTCGCCGACGAGGCAGATGCCGGGTTGGGACGCGTTCGCCGGCACGCCATAGACGGCAAAGGGCCCATCTGATGCCGCTGCCGCCGTGCCGGCCTCGTAAGAATCGCCAGCCACCTTGGTGTTGTCGGCGAGGCCGTTTCCGGCTCGCATCGCCTCGCCCGGGCTGATGACGGAGAAGGAGAGCGGGAACGCGCCGGGGCCGGGCTGGGCGAGCTGGGTCCAGCCGGCGATGAAGGCATCGGTTCCGGGCTGGAGGCAGACCGGCAACGGATCGCTTTTCGTCTCCTCGCCCGGCTGGAAAACGTGGGATTTCGACCGGCTCCAGGTGAATTGGCCGAGGATCGTCTGATGGCCGATCGGCCCGGCCTGCAGCGTCGCGGTGCGGATCACCGCGGCATCGGGGACGAAGGGGTGGTTGGCGCCGGGATAATGGCCGTTGAGGAAGGCGATCCGGATGCCGCAATAGGCCGGGGCGTCCGCGGGAATGCGGACCAATTGCCGCCAGATGATGGTATTTTCGTTTTTGGTCGAGCTGTTCTCGTTGCTGCCGGCGCTGGGCAGGAAGGAGTGGTTGCCGATCGGCCGGGCCACGCCGCTGTTCGGGCTCGGGGGTGTTCCGGGGCTGCTGGATGCCGGCGGATTGGCCCGCGCGCCGCCGGCCAGGGCCAGGAGCGCGAACAAAGCGGCGCAAGAGGGTGCAAAACGCCTGACCATGGATGACCGGCCGGGTTCACGACCCGGCGGGATCGCGCCCTGCGTTGGGTGCGGGTGAAGGAATCTCGCGGCCAGGCGGTGTCGTGGCAGCTTCCGGGTGCGACGCGACGACGGCGACATCGGGGGTTCATCCCATTGCGGTATGAAAACGATATCATCGGCGCCTCGCCCTGATAAGGGGGCGGCCTTGCTCCGAGCCGGGGAGGGGCATGGCGGCAGGCGGCCCGCGGCCCCATACTGATTCCCATGCCCGCTCCCGCCCTCCTTCTGCCGGAAGCCCCCGCCATCGTGGCCGGTCATGGCCGCGCGGCTGTGCTGACGGTGGAAGGCGAGCTGCTGACCCTGAGCCAGGCGGAGGCGGCGCCGCTCGTCCACGCCGCGCCGCCGCTGCTCGTGCATGCGCCGGCGACGCTCGGCCGCCTCGGCCTGCGGCCGATGCCCGCTTATGACCTGCTCGAACTCTTCGCCTTCGTCCTGCCGGCGCGCCCGGTCGCCCCGACGCCGCGCGGCCTCGCCTTGGCCCTCGACCTCGACCCGCCGCAGACGCGGGAGGATGCGGCGGCGTTGCTGCCGGAACTCGCCACCGTGCTGCTGCGCCGCCTCGCCACCGCGCGGCATCTGCCGCTCAACGCCGAGGCGGCGGGGCTCGCCGCGCGCATGGGTCAGGCGGGCTGGGGCTGGGCGCCCAGCGTGCTGGCCGCCCTCGGCAAGCCCGGCGCCGCGCCCGCCATGGAGGGCTACCGCGTCTGGCGCCGGCTGCCGGAATGGGAGGAGATCGCGCCGCCGCCGCCCCCCGCCGCGCATCCGGTGCAACCGGCCGAGGCGCGGGCCCGGCTCGCCGAGATCCTCGGGCCGGGGGCGGAGCAGCGGCCGGGGCAGGCGGATTACGCCAGCGCCGCCAGCGCCGCCTTCGCCCCGCGCGCGGCGGCCGGCGATCCCCGGCTGGTGCTGGCCGAGGCCGGCACCGGCACGGGCAAGACGCTCGGCTATATCGCCCCGGCCAGCCTCTGGGCCGAGCGCAATGGCGGCGCCGTCTGGATCAGCACCTATACCAAGCATTTGCAGCGCCAGATCGACGCCGAGCTGACCCGGCTCTACCCGGACCCGGCGGAGCGGCGGCGGCGCGTCGTCGTGCGCAAGGGGCGGGAGAATTATCTCTGCCTGCTGAACCTGGAGGGCGCGGTCAACACCGGACTCGGTGGCGCGGGCGCCGCCGCCATCCCGCTCGGCCTCATCGCCCGCTGGGCGCAGGCGACGGCGGATGGCGACATCCAGGGCGGGGACCTGCCGGGCTGGTTCGGCGAGCTGTTCGGCCTCGGCCTCGCGGCGGGCCTCGCCGACCGGCGCGGCGAATGCATCCATGGCGCCTGCCCGCATTATCGCCGCTGTTTCGTCGAGCACACGATCCGCCGCGCCCGCACCGCCTCCCTGGTGGTCGCCAACCATGCGCTGGTGATGGCGCAGGCGAGCTGGGGCGGGCTGGACGACACTATCGTGCCCACCCGCTACGTGTTCGACGAAGGCCATCATCTCTTCGAGGCGGCGGACAGCGCCTTCGCCGCCGACCTCTCCGGCATCGAGATGGCGGAGCTGCGGCGCTGGCTGCTCGGGGCGGAGGGCGGGTCGTCGCGGGCGCGCGGGCTGCGCCGGCGGCTGGAGGATCTGGTCGCCGGCAAGCCGGAGCTGGAGGCGCCGCTGGACGCCGCCTTGCAGGCGGCGCGCGCCTTGCCGCCGCCGGGCTGGTCGCTCCGCCTCGGCGAGGCGGAGGCTGTGCTGGTGCCGGTGGCGGGGGAGGCGGGCCAGCCGAACCCGGCCGAGTCGTTCCTGCGCGTCATCCGCCAGCAGGTGCTCGCCCGTGCCGGGGAGACGGCGGAGGCGGCGATGCAGCCGGGGCTGGAATGTGACCTGCATCCGCTGGACCCGGCGCTGCCGGAGCATGCGGCGCGGCTGGAGCGGGCGCTCGCCCGCCTCGCCGAGCCGCTCGGCATCCTGCGCCGCCGCCTGCTCGAACGGCTGGAGGACGAGGCCGAGGAACTCGACTCCGCCTTCCGGTCCCGCATCGAGGGCGCCGGCCGTTCGCTCGGCCGCCGGGCGATCGACCGGCTCGGCGCCTGGCGGGAGATCCTGCGCGTGGTGCAGTCCCCGGCGCCGGAGCCCGGGCAGCGGCCGGAGCATGTGCATATCCTGCACCTCCTGCGGCGCGACGGGCAGGACCGCGACGCCGGGCTGCGCCGCCACTGGCTCGACCCCACCATCCCCTTCGCCCTGAGCCTGGCCGTGCCGGCGCATGGCCTGCTCGTCACCTCCGCCACGCTGCGCGACGGCCATGGCGACGACGCGGAAGCCGCCTGGGAGCGGGCGGAGGCCCGGATCGGCGCGTCGCATCTGCCGTCGCCCGCGCTCCGCGCCGCCGTGGCCAGCCCGTTCGATTATGCGCGGCAGAGCCGGGTGTTCGTGGTCAATGACGTGCCGTCGGGGCAGCTCGGGGCGCTCGCTGGCGCCTATCGCGCCTTGTTCCTGGCGGCGGGCGGCGGCGGACTCGGCCTGTTCACCGCCATCAGCCGGCTGCGCGCCGTGCATGAACGCATCGCCCCGGCGCTGGAGGAGGCCGGCATTCCGCTGCTCGCCCAGCATGTGGATGCGATGGACAACGCGACCCTCGTCGATGTGTTCCGCACCGAGGCGGAAAGCTGCCTGCTCGGCACGGACGCGATGCGGGACGGGGTGGACGTGCCCGGCCGGGCGCTCCGGCTCGTGGTGTTCGAGCGCGTGCCCTGGCCGCGGCCGGACATCCTGCATCGCGAGCGCCGCATCCATCTCTCCGGCGGCGATACCGGCGGGTTCGACGAGCGGGTGGCGCGGCTCAGGCTGCGCCAGGCCTTCGGGCGGCTGATCCGCAATGCCGGGGATCATGGCGTGTTCGTGCTGCTCGACCGGCGCACGCCGACGCGGCTGCTCTCCGCCTTCCCGGCCGGGGCGCCGGTGCGGCGGGTCGGGCTCGCGGAGGCGGTGGCGGAAACCCGCGCATTTCTTGCCGAGGCGTTCGGGCCGGGGGAATCAACTCCGGAGGAACCCGGCCCCCCGGCTTGATCTCCCGCGGGCTTGGGGGCAGGGTCACCGCGCTGTGACAAAGGAAAAAACCATGCTCGCCCGGACCGCTCTTGATCCCCAGGAGGCGCTGGTCTGCACAATGGTCCTGGTGGCCGCGGCGGATAGCGGCGGCATCAGCGATGCGGAGATCGGCGTCATGGCCGGCCTGGTGCAGACCCTGCCGGTGTTCCACAATTTCTCCACCGAGCAGCTGGAGGCGGCGACGGATGCCGTGATCAACCTGCTGCGCGAGGAGGAGGGGCTGGCGCATGCCGGAAGGCTGGTGCGGGACGCGCTGGAACCACGGCTGCGCGAAACCGCCTATGCGCTCGCCTGCGACGTGGTCGCGGCGTCACGGGCGCATGGGCAGTCGATGCTGCGGATGCTGGAATTCGTGATGAACGAGCTGCGCATCGATCCGCTGGTCGCCGCCGCCATTGAGCGCGGGGCGCGGGCGCGGCATCAGCGGGTGGAGCGCAGCGGGAGCGAGTTCACGACCTGACGCTGGCGGCGCGCCTCGCCGCCAGGGCATGGCGGCAGGGTGCGCCCAAAAAAGAAGGGCCGCCCGGTGAGAGGCGGCCCAACCTTCAGTCTGCCGAATCCCGGACTGACGGCGACCGTTTTCGGTCTGCCCTATCCGAGCCGGTTTGGGGTTGGCTCAGGCCAGCTTCAGGTTGATGGCCGCGGCCTTGCCACGCTCCATCGCCACTTCGTAGCTGACCTTCTGCCCGTCATTCAGGCCGCGCAGGCCGGCCGCCTGGACCGCCGTGATGTGCACGAACACATCCTTGCCGCCGTCCGACGGCATGATGAAACCGTAACCTTTGGTGGTGTTGAACCACTTAACCGTGCCGATAGCCATACTCGTCGCTCTCCGTCATGTAACGCCGCCGTAGAATCGGGGCGCATAGACAACCGGGACTTTGGACGACTTGAGGCACCCGGTAACGGAAGCGCAGCAAGGCAAGCCAACAGTCGATTGCGGGACTAATGGGCGCAGATGACGGACAGGGTGTCAATTGCGGTAGTGTGATAAGGCACACGTAAACCCGCATCCTTACGATGTCGTGATCGACCTACCCGCGCAGCCAGTGTCGGAGCCGCGGTCACTACTGGCGGTTGCCGGGGCGGGCACGCCGCGGCTGTAACATAAAGCAAAAGGGCGGACCATTTGGTCCGCCCTTCGCACTGGCACCGGCGCGATTCGTTACTTGACTCGCACCGAATTTCGTCACCGGGCGGACCGCTTGCCGTCCGCCCGATGCGGGCCTGGACTTAGAAGTCCATGTCGCCCATGCCACCCATGCCGCCCGGAGCCGACGGCGCAGCCTTCTTCTCCGGCTTCTCGGCGATCATCGCCTCGGTGGTGATCAGCAGGCCGGCGATCGATGCCGCATCCTGCAGGGCCGTGCGCACGACCTTGGTCGGGTCGATGATGCCGGCCGCCACGAGGTTCTTGTACTCGCCGTTCTGGGCGTCGAAGCCGAACTCGTACTCGCCGTTCTCGAGCACCTTGCCGGCGATGACGGCACCGTCCTCGCCCGCGTTCTCGGCGATCTGCCGCAGCGGGGTCTGCACCGCCTTGCGCACGATCTCGAAGCCGAACTTCTGGTCCGCGTTCTCCGGCTTCAGGTCGGCGAGGATCAGGGAGGCGCGGGCGAGAGCCACGCCACCACCCGGAACGATGCCTTCCTCGACCGCGGCGCGGGTCGCATGCAGCGCGTCATCGACGCGGTCCTTGCGCTCCTTCACCTCGACCTCGGTGGCGCCGCCGACGCGGATCACGGCCACGCCGCCCGCGAGCTTCGCCAGACGCTCCTGCAGCTTCTCGCGATCGTAGTCCGAGGTGGTTTCCTCGACCTGCGCGCGGATCTGGTTGCAGCGGCCCTTGATGTCCTCAGCGGCGCCGACGCCCTCGACGATCGTGGTGTTCTCCTTCTCGATCAGCACCTTCTTGGCGCGGCCGAGCATGGCGAGCGTCACGGTCTCGAGCTTGATGCCGAGGTCTTCGCTGATGACCTGGCCACCGGTCAGGATCGCGATGTCCTCGAGGATCGCCTTGCGGCGGTCACCGAAGCCCGGCGCCTTCACGGCCGCGATCTTGAGGCCGCCGCGCAGCTTGTTGACCACCAGGGTGGCCAGCGCCTCGCCCTCGATGTCCTCGGCGATGATCACCAGCGGACGGCCGGACTGCACCACGGCTTCCAGCAGCGGCAGCAGCGGCTGCAGGCCGGAGAGCTTCTTCTCGTGGATCAGGATGTACGGATTCTCGAGATCCGCGACCATCTTCTCCGCGTTCGTGATGAAGTACGGGGAGATGTAGCCACGGTCGAACTGCATGCCCTCGACGACGTCGAGCTCGGTCTGGATGCCCTTGGCTTCCTCGACCGTGATCACGCCCTCGTTGCCGACCTTCTGCATGGCTTCCGAAATCATGCGGCCGATCTCGGCCTCACCATTCGCGGAAATCGTGCCGACCTGGGCGATCTCGGCCTGGGTGGTGATCTTCTTGGTGCGGGCCTTCAGTTCGGCGACGATGGCCTCGACCGCGCGATCAACGCCGCGCTTGAGGTCCATCGGGTTCATGCCGGCGGCAACGGCCTTGGCGCCCTCGCGGACGATCGCCTGGGCGAGCACCGTCGCGGTGGTGGTGCCGTCACCGGCGATGTCGTTGGTCTTCGAGGCCACTTCGCGCACCATCTGCGCGCCCATGTTCTCGAACTTGTCCGACAGCTCGACTTCCTTGGCGACGCTGACACCGTCCTTGGTGATGCGCGGCGCGCCGAAGCTCTTGTCGATCACGACGTTGCGGCCCTTCGGGCCGAGCGTCACCTTCACCGCATCGGCGAGGATGTCCACACCACGCAGCATGCGCTGGCGGGCGTCGCCCCCGAAGCGAACTTCCTTGGCAGCCATTGCTTTATTCCTTCAATCTGAGTTCAGCGGGAGAAGCGGGAGATCAGGCGGATTACGCGCCGACGATCCCCATGATGTCGCTCTCCTTCATGATCAGCAGCTCTTCGCCGTCGAGCTTGACCTCGGTGCCGGACCACTTGCCGAACAGCACGCGATCACCCGCCTTCACGTCGAGGGCAACGATCTGGCCCTGCTCGTTGCGCGCACCGGGACCCACGGCGACCACCTCACCTTCCATCGGCTTTTCCTTCGCCGTGTCGGGGATGATGATGCCGCCCGCGGTCTTCTCCTCGGCGGTGAGCCGACGGACCACGACCCGGTCGTGCAGGGGACGGAACTTCGCCATAACGGAGCGCTCCTCAGTGAGAATCGATCACTGGTGTCAATTGAAAAGCCCCTGATCCTCGGTGAGGCCGGAGCTGTTAGCACTCCCCGTGAGGGAGTGCCAACGATCTAGGGGAGGGGCCTGGGCAAGTCAAGCCGGGCCAGCAGCACTCCCGGGCGTGTGGTGCTAATGTACTGAATTCGCTGCTGTTTTTGTTGCGCCGACTGTCATCTGTACGTCATCGTTGCCGGGTCCGGCCGTGGGCCGGCGCGACAGGAGACAATCGCCACCAGCAGATGACGGAGTGCACATGACCCTCGTCCGGCAGCTCGAATCCTACCGCCTGACCACCGCGGAGATCCTCTATCATCTCCCGGATCATCCTGGCCTGCTGCAGACTTATATATGGCAGGACCTGGATCTCGCACCGCGCTACCCGGTGCTGCACAGGTTCCTGGATTTCTGGGCGCGGGAGATCGAGGGCAAGTTGCACTCCGTCCGCATCGCCTCGGCGCGCCTCATCAGCCCGGGCGCGTGGCGGAACACCGCGCATCTGGTGCATCTGCACTGAGGGGGGCATTTCGTTTCTTGACCGCGCTGGCCGCGGCGGCACTTCATTCAAGTGAATGGGGTCCGGGGCCTTTCGGCCCCGGCGGGGTCCAGGGGTGGAACCCCTGGCCTTCCGGCCAGGGGCAGGGAGCGGAATCGAAAGGTCGGAAAAGGCGGCGCGGCGATGACCGATCTGCGTGATCCGGCGACTCCGGCGGAGGCGATCATCGCGGCGCTCGGCCTGGCACCGCACCCGGAGGGCGGCCATTACCGGGAGGTCTGGCGCGACACTCCGGCGGAGGGTGGCCGCGGCGCCGGCACCTCCATCCTGTTCCTGCTGCGCGCGAGCGAGGCCAGCCACTGGCATAAGGTGGACGCGGCGGAGTTGTGGCTATGGCAGGGCGGCGCGCCGCTGGCGCTTGCGATCTCGCCGGACGGGCGGGCGACCGGAACGGTCCGGCTTGGCCCGGACCTGTCGGATGGCCAGTGCTTGCAGCACACGGTGCCCGCAAGCGCGTGGCAGGCGGCGCGGAGCGAGGGGGCGTGGTCGCTCGTCGCCTGCGTGGTGTGCCCGGCCTTCAGCTTCGCCGGGTTTACGATGGCGCCGCCGGGCTGGCGGCCGGGGGCTTAGCCCCGAGGGCGTCACGGCCGCCCAGCATCCCGCAACAACAGCCGGGCGAAGCGTTCCCCGAGGCAGGCCTGCAACCGCGCGATCGCGGCCGGGCGCTGGGCGCGCGGCGTGCGCTCGATGTCGATCACCCCGGCTTCCGCCCAGCCGCGCATCAGGTCGAAGCGGTGGAAGAGCGTGACGCCTGACAATGCGCCCGCCGCCTGCAACGCCTCCTCGTAGCGGGAGATGTCGGCGAACGATTCCAGGAAGTGGCTGTATTGCGGGTCCACGAGCACGAGATCAGCACCGGCGGCGGCGGCGAGCGCGGCGCCGTCCGTGAGCGCCTGATAGAAATCATCGGCCGGCATATTGCGCACCGCCTCGACCGTGCCGGTCTCCCACACCACCAGCGGGAAGCTGTGCCGCGCGAGTTCGGCGCGCATCACGTCCAGCATGGCGGCGGCGGTGCTGCCGCGGCTGCTGCGCAGCGTCACCTGCACCCTGAGGCCCGGCACCGCGTTTTGCAGGATTGTCGCGGCGTGGAACGGAAAGCCGACCGGCGTTGGCGCGCCCGGCTTCTGCTTGCCCCCGGCGCCAGGCTCGCCGGCGGGCGAGGCCTGGGTGACGCCCGGCATGCCCGTGCCGAGCACCAGGATGGCGAGCGGCTCCTTCGCCGAGAGCGCCGCCTCAAGATGCGGCAGAGGCGCGATCTCGTCCGCCTCGTCGCCGGTATCGGGGCAATTTTCCGCCCGCGCCGGCCCCGC
>DATJWY010000015.1:0-4457 GCA_035500775.1 Acetobacteraceae bacterium | reverse complement strand
GTGGCCCGGCATCGCGCAATGGATCGTCGCCGCGAGCGGGAAGTAATACCAACGGCCTGGACCGTGATCGAATCACGTTGACTGATCCGATCACGGGCTGGTCGCCGGGAACGTCCATGGGCCTTGCGTCCGGACGAGCGAAACGGATGGGGAGAAACGCATGTCGGACGGCGCGGCGCAACGTGTCCGAATCGAGATCGTCGACGGGGTCGCGGACGTCCGGCTGAACCGGCCGGACAAGATGAACGCGATCGACCCCGCGATGTTCGCCGCTCTCGTCGAGGCGGGCGAGCATTTGTCCATGACACGGGGACTGCGTGCCGTCGTGCTCTCGGGCGAGGGGACGGCGTTCTCCGCCGGACTCGACATGGCAAGCTTCGCCGCCATGGCGTCAAGCGAGGGAGGTGGCTCCATGTTCGGCGACCTCGCCGAACGGACGCATGGAGCGGCGAACGCCGCGCAGCACGTCGCGCTTGTCTGGCGCCGTCTACCGGTGCCGGTCATTGCGGCGATCCAGGGCGCCGCCTTCGGCGGTGGCCTTCAGATCGCGCTCGGCGCCGATATCCGCTACGCGACGCCCGACGCGCGATTGTCGGTGATGGAGATCAAGTGGGGGCTCGTGCCGGACATGGCGGGCGTACTGCTGATGCGCGATCTCGCGCGCGCCGATGTCGTGCGCGATGTCACCTTCACGGGCCGCGTCTTCTCGGGCAGCGAGGCCGCGACGCTCGGCTTCGTCACGCGGGTCGAGGCGGCCCCCCGCGCGGCGGCGCTCGAGACAGCCCGCGAGATCGCCCGGAAAAGCCCCGACGCGATCAGGGCGGCGAAGCGCCTCTTGAACATCGCCGACGAGGAGATCGCCCGCAAAATCCTGCTGGCTGAATCAGTCGAGCAGAAGGCCCTCATCGGTTCCGCGAACCAGGTCGAGGCCGTGCAGGCGAACCTGGCGCGCCGGCCACCGGTGTTCAACGATCCCGAACCCTAGTTTTATACTAACGGCTTTATGTCTTGACCGCTGGAAGACCAGGAGGCTTTGCCCCCTGGCCCCCCACTGGGGCCTTGAGGCCCCAGACCCCCAATCACTTTAAGTAACGGATTCCAAAGGCTCCGCCTTTGGCGGGGTCCAGGGGCGGAGCCCCTGGCCTTCCCTTAACTCTACAGCCCGCGCAACGCAAAAAAGGCGACCCCTCGCGGAGCCGCCTTTCCGAACCACCAACCGAAGCGGTGGATCAGCGCTTGCTGAACTGGAAGCTGCGGCGTGCCTTGGCGCGGCCGTACTTCTTGCGCTCGACCACACGCGGATCGCGGGTCAGGAAGCCCGCGGCCTTCAGGATGCTGCGCAGGCCCGGCTCGTAGTTGGTGAGCGCCCGGCTGATGCCGTGCCGCACCGCGCCCGCCTGACCGGACAGACCGCCGCCGGTCACGGTGCAATAGACGTCGAACTGGTTGTAGCGATCCGCCACCAGGAAGGGCTGGGTGATCAGCATCCGCAGCACCGGGCGGGCGAAATACTGGCCGACCTTCTTGCCGTTGATGAGGATCTCGCCCTTGCCGGGCTTGACCCAAACGCGGGCGACGGCGTCCTTGCGGCGGCCGGTCGCGTAGCTGCGGCCGAACGCGTCACGCTTCGGCTCGCGCGGCGCCTGGCCCTCAGCGAGCGGCGCACCCGCCACGCTGGCGGTCACGAGATCCTTGAGATCCGACAAGGAGTGGGTCTGGGTTCCGGACATGCGCGTCAGGCCCTCTTATTCTTGCTGTTCATGCCGGCGACGTCGAGCGCGCGCGGCTGCTGGCCCTCATGCGGGTGGCTGCTGCCGGCATAGACGTACAGATGCTTCATCTGCGCGCGCTGCAGCGGGCCGCGCGTGATCATGCGCTCCACCGCCTTCTCGACCACATGGCCGGGGTTCTTGCCGCCCTGGCGCTGGCTGATCGTGCGGGTCTTGATGCCGCCCGGATAGCCGGTGTGGTAGTGGAAGAGCTTGTCCTGCGCCTTGTTGCCGGTCAGCTTCACCTTCTCGGCATTGATCACGACGACGTTGTCGCCGCAATCGACATGCGGGGTGAACTGGGGCTTGTGCTTGCCGCGCAGGCGCTGCGCGATGATGGCCGCGAGACGTCCGAGAACCAGGCCGTCAGCGTCGATCAGCACCCAGTCCTTGGTCACCTCCGCGGGCTTCAGCGAGAGGGTGGTCTTCATTCCGTTGCATCCCGATTGGATCAGGGCGCGGCTTATCGTCGGAAAGCCGCACCACGTCAAGGGCTTTTCCGCTGTGGTAACATGATACCACAGTTGCGCCACGCCCCGCCGGGAGGGAGGATGGCGGCATGAACGCAACGACACCGGTGCATGTCATCGGCGCCTCCGGCCGCTCCGGCCTTGCCCTCTGCCGTGCCCTGCTGGCCGAAGGCGTGCCCGTGGTGCCGGTGGTGCGCAACCCGGCGCGCTGGGCGGAGGCCGGCCTCGGCATCGCCCCGCGCGTCGCCAATCTCGCCGACCCGGCCGCCCTCGCCCGCGCGCTCGGCGATGCCGCCCGCGTCGCCTCCTGCGCGCATGCGCGGCACGCCCCGGCGATCCTCGCCGCCGCCCCCGCCGATGCCCGCTTCGTCTTCCTCGGCAGCACCCGCAAATTCACCCGCTGGCCGGACGCGCATGGCAACGGCGTGCTCGCCGGCGAGGCTGCCTTCCTGCGCTCCGGCCGCGCCGGGGTGATGCTGCACCCGACGATGATCTATGGCGCCGAGGGCGAGGATAACGTTCAGCGCCTGGCCGCGCTGCTGCGCCGCCTGCCCTGCGTGCCCCTGCCCGGCGGCGGCCGCGCCCTGGTGCAGCCGATCCATCAGGGCGATGTGACGCGCAGCATCCAGGCGGCGCTGCGTCTCGCCTGGACCGGCCCGGAAGCGCTGGTCATCGCCGGACCGTCATCCCTGCCCTATGCCGATTTCGTCCGCGCCGTGGCGCGCGCGGCCGGGCTGAAACCGCCGCGCATCCTGCCGATCCCGGCACCCCTGCTGATGGCCGCGGCGCCGCTGACCCGGCTGCTCCCCCTGCTGCCGGCCATCCGCACCACCGAGATCCGGCGCCTGCTCGAGGACAAGGCGTTCGACATCACGCCGATGATCACCCGCCTCGGCGTGCGGTCGCACCCTCTCGCGGAGGGACTGGCCCAAACCTTCGACCGCCATGCCGGCCTGGCGTCGCCGACATAAAGACGAAACAGGGAGAGAGTAACCTTTCCGGCCAGACACGCAGGAGATCCTCAACCATGCAAACACGGCAGGCGGCGGCACGGATCGCCCCAGGAGACGAGGCGTCGCGCTACGACGCCCTTACGCGCATGCTGCACTGGGGGACCGTAGTGCTGGTCATCCTGCTTTACGGCCTCGCCCAGATCTGGGATTTCCTGCCGCGCGGCTCGGCGCCCCGGCACGCACTGCAATCCCTGCATATCTCGCTCGGCGTCATGCTGACCCTCGTGATTCTGGCGCGCATCCCCTGGCGCCTCGGCCTGGGCCGCCGCCTCCCGCCGGCGACACCCGGCTGGACCGACAAGGCCGCCCGCGGCATGCACCACCTGCTCTATCTGCTGCTGCTCACGATGGTAGTGACCGGCTTCGGCAACCGCTGGACGCATGGCGCCCCGCTGGAGATTTTCGGGCTGATCGGCCTGCCCTCCCCGTTCGGCGCCATGGCCCCGGCCACCGTGCATCTGATCGGCGCCGTGCACAATACCGTGGCGACGGGCATCATGATCTGCGCCGGCCTGCACGCGGCGGCGGCGCTGTTCCATCATTTCCTGCTGCGGGACGGTGTGTTGCGGCGCATGCTGCCCGACCGGACCGGGACCTGAGCGCCCCGGTTACGCCGGCGCGGCCGGCAAGGCCAGGGCTCCGCCCTGGACCCGCTGGGGGCAGCCCCTCCGTGGCCATTCCATCGGCCGTTCCGGCCGATGGAACCTTGGGCCACTCCGCCCTCCAGACCCGCAAAAGTTTAGAATCATTCACGAAAAGGGGTCTGGGGCCGACGGCCCCAGTGGGGGTCAGGGGGCAAAGCCCCCTGGTCTTACCGCGATCAAGACATAAGGCCGCTGGTATAAGGCGGCTCATCGGTCAGGGTCAGCGCGATCACCACCCGCGCGCCGGCGGGGTGATGATGCGCAGACGCTCCACGCTCCCGGTCGCGGCTCACGGTCCAGCGTTAGTGGCCACTCGAAAAGGGGCCCACCAGGGGCTGTGTGCGGCCTGCGGAGCCACCAAGACAGGATGTTGGTGAACCATGGCGCTCACGCTCGTATTAAAGAACGTCATGAAGCTGTTTGGATAAATGCCCATCCAAAGCGTCAGAACGATCAACGGCGCGAACAGGGCGATTTCCCGCGGCGACAAATCCAGCATGTTCGCCAGCTCGGGCTTGGTGATTCGGCCGAACATCACCCTTCGATAGAGGTAGAGGCTGT
>DATJWY010000014.1:0-9789 GCA_035500775.1 Acetobacteraceae bacterium | reverse complement strand
CCTATGCGGCGGCGCTGCTTTGGGTGCTGCCGATGACGCTGCTCTCGCGCTACGGCTGAAATGCCAGGGGCTCCGCCCCTGCACCCCGCCAAAGGCAAGCCTTTGGAATCCTTTACTTAAATGATCGGGGGTCTGGGGCCTCAAGGCCCCAGCGGGGTCGAGGGGCAGAGCCCCTCGCCTTGCACAGCCAGCGCGTGTCACTTCGGCGCGATGCTGAACGGGAAGTATTCGGCGTTCAGCTTCTGATAAGTGCCGTCCTTGATCAGCGAAGCGAGCGCATCGTTCAGCTTCGCGGCGAGCGCGGTATCTTCCTTGCGCAGGGCGATGCCGGTGCCGTCGCCAAAGATCGCCTTGTCGGTCAGCGGCTTGCCGATGAACTCGTAGCCGTCCTTGCCGGCCTTCTGCAGCCAGTCATAGCCGATGGTCTCGTCGCACAGCGTCGCGTCGATGCGCCCGGCCTGGAGATCGGCGAAGGCCTGGTCCTGGCCCTGATAGACCTTGATCTCGGCGATGCCTTTCAGCTTCTGGTTGGCATAGGTTTCATGGGTCGTGCCGCTCTGCACGCCGATGGTCTTGCCCTTCAGCGTCGCCGGATCGTCGCTCAGGCCGGAGCCCTTGGGCGCGATGAAGCGGCCCTCCACGCTCGTCACCGGGCTGGTGAACAGCACGCTCTTCGCCCGCTCCGGCGTGATCGACATCTGCGACAGCGCCGCGTCGATCTTGTGCGCACCGAGCGCCGGGATCAGGCCGTCGAAATCCATGTTGACGTATTCGCATTGCAGCTTCGCGCGGGCGCAGAGCGCATTGCCGAGCTCGATCTCGAAGCCCTTCAACTGGCCGGTGGCATCCTTGTACTCGAACGGCGCGTAATCGGCCTCGGTGCCGATCTTCACCGTGGCGTCCTGCGCATGCGCGATCGCGATCAGGCTGAACGCCGCGACAGTGCCGACAAGCCAGTATTTCATCCGGGACCTCTCGATTGGAGCGTGTTCGGTGACGATGGAAAGTATCTGATGGGGCTGTGTCCGAACCATGGAGGCGGTGGGGCGCCTCAGTGTCCGATCATCCGCGAGAGGAATTGCCGCACGCGGTCGGAACGGGGGGCGGTGAATACTTGCTCCGGCGGCCCCTCCTCCTCGATCTGCCCGCGATGCAGGAACACGACGCGGCTCGCGACATCGCGGGCGAAGGCCATCTCATGAGTGACGACCAGCATGGTCCGCCCCTCGCGTGCCAGGTCGCGCATGACCTTCAGCACCTCGCCGACCAACTCCGGGTCGAGCGCCGAGGTCGGCTCGTCGAACAGCAGCACGTCCGGCTCCATGGCGAGGGCGCGGGCAATGGCGACGCGCTGCTGCTGCCCGCCGGAAAGCTGGCTCGGATAGGCGTCGCAGCGCGTCGCCATGCCCACCTTCTCCAGCATCGCCTTCCCGCGCTCGATGGCCTCGCGCCGGTCGAGGCCGAGCACATGCACCGGCGCCTCGATCACGTTCTGCAGCACCGTCATATGCGCCCAGAGATTGAATTGCTGGAACACCATGCCGAGGCGGCGGCGCATGCGCTCCACCTGCCGCCGGTCCTCCGGCTGCATGCCGCCACGCACGCTCCGGCGCAGGCGGATCAGCTCGCCGCGGACGCGGATCTCCCCCTCGTCCGGCATCTCCAGCAGATTGATGCAGCGGAGGAAGGTGCTCTTGCCGGAGCCGCTGCTGCCGAGGATGGCGATCACCTCGTGCTCATGCGCGGCGAGCGAGATGCCGCGCAGCACCTCAGCGCCCCCGAAGCTCTTATGGATGTCGCGGACCGAGAGCGCTTCCTGCCCACGCTTCGGCTCATCCGTCCCTGTCGGGGCGGTCTCATGCATGGCGAACGCGCTTTTCTGACCGTCGATGGCAAGCATGGCGAAAAACAAGCAAATGGAGTGCCAGAGTTAGGCGAACAAGCGTGGCGGAGCAACGGCCGTCAGGCGATGCGGACACGCACGTCGCCCACGCCCTCGATCCGTCCCTCCAGCAGATCGCCCGGACGCACTGGGCCGACGCCCGCCGGCGTGCCGGTGAAGATCAGATCGCCCGGCGCGAGGCGGACCAGACGGGAGAGCGCGGCGATGGTTTCCGGCACCGACCAGGTCATGTGGGCGAGGTCGGAGCCTTGCCGCACCGCGCCGTTCACCCGCAGCTCGATCAGACCGCGCGCCGGATGGCCGATGCGGGCGGCGGGGACGAGGTCGCCGACCGGCGCCGAATGGTCGAAGCCCTTGGCCATGTCCCAGGGCCGCCCCTGCTGGCGCGCCTCGGCCTGCAGGTCGCGGCGGGTCATGTCGATCCCGGCGGCATAGCCCCAGACAAGGCCGGGCGCCGCCTCCGGCGTGACCGCCGCGCCGCCCGCGCCGAGGGCGACGACGAGTTCGATCTCATGCTGCAAATCGGCGGTGGCCGGCGGATAGGGCATGTCCGCGCCGCCGGTCACGACCGCGTCGGCCGGCTTGGTGAAGAAGAAGGGGGGCTCGCGCGTCGGGTCGCCGCCCATTTCCCGCGCATGATCGGCATAGTTCCTGCCCACGCAGAAGATGCGGCGCACGGGAAACGCCCCGCCGCCCGCCACCGGCACGGAAACCTGGGATGGCGGCGGGATGACGAAGGAGGGGGCGGTTTCGGTGCTCATGCGGCGATCTTATAGCAAAAGGCCAAGGGCTTCGCCCCTGGACCCCACCAAAGGCTAAGCCTTTGGAATCCATTACTTAAGTGATCGGGGGTCTGGGGCCTCAAGGCCCCAGCGGGGTCCAGGGGCGGAGCCCCTGGCCTTTTCACGCGGGCGGCGCCAGCAACAGGCGGTTGATCGCGTTCAGCCCGGCATAGGTCGCGTCCCAGGCGGAAGCGAAAGCCGATTCCCGGGTGCCGCGCGCCGCCAGCGCCGCGCCGATCTCGGCCACGCTGCGCTTCCCGTCGATCAGGCGCAGGATCGAGGGCGCGAGCGGCGGCAGCGGCACCGGCACGGGCAGCCCATCGATCATGAAGGGCAGAATCCCATCCGGCCGGATGGAGCGGGCCAGTTCCTCGGCCGGCGTCTCGCGCGCCAGCGGCACCGCCTCCGGGCGGCGCGGATCGGGCGGCCGCACCGGATTGTCGCGCGGCACGCAATAGACGACATGCGTGCTCATGTTCCCGAGCAGCGCCTCCGCCAGTGCCGCGCGCGAAACGGGGTCGAGTGCGGCCACCCTGGCGCGCAGTTTCGGGTCCGGCAGCAGCGCCGCCGGGTCGTAGCGCAGCGGCTCCAGCAGGCAGGCGACGCGCAACCCCGCCCCCTCCAGCAGGTCGAACAGCGCCGGCACGGTGTAGGCGCGGTCGCGCGGGTTGAGCAGCAGGTCGTAGAGCCCGGCATCGCCGCCGGTCAGGTGGTCACCGAAATTGGTGTTGCGGCGCAGCCAGTTGCTCTGCGGCAAATTGCGCATGACCCGGCGCGCCACATCGAGCCGCGCGGCCGGCGGTTCCGCCTCCGGGGCAAGCAGGCGCAGCGCGTCCTGCACCATATAGACGCCGGTACGCCCATGCGGGGCATAGACCATGAGGCCCAGCCCGCCGCCGGGCGCGAGCACGGAAAGCAGCGCCCGCAACCCCTCGGCCGGGTCCGGCAAATGATGCAGCACGCCGCAGCAATCAATGTAGTCGAACGGGCCGAGGCCGGAGCCGGGCAGGTCGAGCAGGGAACGCGGCTCGAACACGATATTCGTAAGGCCGCGTGCCGCCGCCCGCGCCTCGGCGATGCGGCGCGCGGCCGCCGAGCGGTCGAGCCAGGTCACCTGGCCAGGCCGCCCGTCCCGCGCCATTTGCTGGGCGAGCATGATCGCGCCATCGCCGGTGCCGCCGCCGGCGAACAGGGCGCGCAACGGCCGGGAAGTGGGGCGGGCAGCGCCGAACACCCAGTGGTCGATCTCGCGCAGATGGCCGGGGCTGCCGACGATCAGCCGCTTCGCCTCGTCGCGCGGGTCGCGCTGCGGATAGGGATAGGCCTCGTATTGCGCGGCGAGGCGCTGGTCAGCGTCGTCCGGCATGGCGGCGCGGGTGGAATCGGTCATGCGCAACGGATAAAGCAGCTGCGGCCCGGATGAAAACCGCCGCGCCGGCAGGTCTGGCCGGAAGCGCCGCCGGGGGCTTGATCCGGCGGGGTCGGACGTGCTTCCCCGCCACCCCACAGCCTGGAGCGCCCACGGAACCATGCATCCCGCCAAAACCCGCGGCTATTTCGGCATCGGCGCCGAAGGCATCTCCAAATCCGCCAATATGGGCGCGCTGCTGCGCACGGCGCATGCGTTCGACGCCGCCTTCTGCTTCTCCGTCGGCGCCGGCTGGGACGCACGGGCCGGCCGCTCCGCCGACACCGCCGACACGCCCGCCCACGTGCCGTTCTGGCGCTTCCCCTCGGTGGAGGCGATCCAGTTGCCGCGCGAATGCGCCCTGGTCGGGATCGAATTGCTGGACGAAGCGGTGGACCTGCCGAGCTTCCGGCACCCGCTGAACGCCGCCTATGTGCTCGGGCCGGAACGCTCCGGCCTCTCCCCGGAGATGCTGGCGCGCTGCCGCCACGTCGTGCGCATCCCGACGCGCTTCGCCCTCAACCTCTCGGTGGCCGGGGCGCTGGTGCTCTATGATCGGTTGTTGCAGCACGGGCGCTTCGCCGAGCGGCCGGTCGCCGCCGGTGGGCCGGATACGCCGCTTGAACCGACCGGGGGACATGGCCACCCGGTGTTTCGGCGGACCGTGCCGGATTGGAAGCGGTAGAAGGCCAGGGCTCCGTCCCGACGAGGGGCAATTAACCTGGCGATCCCGCGTCAGCGGCTGTGTCCGCAACCTTTTCCAGCCGTTCCGCAATCTCCCGCCGCAGCTCACGGCGCAATTCGGCGGCACGGTAGCGACGCTGATCGAGTGGCGTTTGCGGGGTGACTGCCGGGACGGGACACGGATGCCCGGTGTCGTCGACGGCAACCATCGTGAAATAGCAGGAATTTGTATGGCGTCTCGTGCCGGTGCGGATGTTCTCGGCCTCCACGCGGATGCCGACTTCCATCGACGTACGTCCGCTGTGGTTCACGCTGGCGCGGAACGTCACCAACTCGCCGACCTGGATGGGTTCCTTGAACGTAACCTGGTCGACCGAAAGCGTGACGACATATCGACCCGAATAGCGTGAGGCACAGGAGAAAGCGACCCGGTCAAGCAGGTTGAGGAGCGCACCGCCGTGCACCTTGCCACTGAAGTTGGCCATGTCGGGTGTCATCAGCACAGTCATTTCGAGTCGGCGTGAGTCGGTCATCGTTATCCCCAAGTGGCGTGGCCCAGTCCATGCTCAGCATGGACCATAGATGTCGATATCCTCCGACGATTTACAGCCGAAAGGCGGCCGTTGGATCACGGAAATCGCACTCCAGACCATGATCGGATCAGCTTGACTGATGCGATCATGGTCCAGTGCCTTGTCTTGAGAGCGCGATTCACGCTTTCCGGCTGTCCGCCTCAAGTGATCGGGCTCTAAGTATTGGGGGCCTGGGGCCTCAAGGCCCCAGTGGGGTCCAGGGGCAAAGCCCCTGGCCTTATCCGGGACCGTACGGCCCGCCCCCTTTACCGAAGTTCAGCCGAACAGCACCGCCTCATCGAGGGCGAGGGCGGATTCACCGCCGCCGATCACCTCGTCGCGCAGCCCACCGGCCGTGTTCAGGATGTGGTCGGCATAGAAGCGCACCGTCGCCAGCTTGGCGGTGAGGAAATCGGCGTTCTCCGCCCCCTGAGCCTTCAGCGCGGCGGCAATGCGCGCCGACCGCCCCATCAGCCAGCCGCCGATGACGACGCCGGAGAGCATCAGGAACGGCACCGCGCCCACCGCGGCCTCACGCGGGCGGCTGTCGTAATTCTCCAGCACCCAACCCGTGGCCTGTTCGAACGCGGCGAGGCCGCGCTCCAGCGCGCCGCCGATCGCGGCGAGACCGGCATCGCCCGAGTCGCGCAGCGCCGTCACCTCGTCCTTGATCTCGCTGATCAGCGCGCTGACGTTCACGCCCTTGTCGCGCGCGATCTTGCGGCCGATCAGGTCGTTCGCCTGGATGGCGGTCGTGCCCTCGTAGATCGTGGTGATGCGGGCATCGCGGAAATACTGCGCGGCGCCGGTCTCCTCGATGAAGCCCATGCCGCCATGCACCTGGACGCCGGCCGAGGTGATGCCGATGGCGTTCTCCGTGCTCCAGCCCTTCACCACCGGGATCAGCAGATCGACGCGGCCCTGCTGGCGCGCGCGTTCCGCCGGGTCCGGATGATGATTCGCGCGGTCGATGCAGCCGGCGGCGTAGTAGGCAAGCGCCCGCATCGCCTCGGTGCGCGCCTTCATGTCGAGCAGCAGGCGCCGCACATCCGGGTGATGGATAATCGCCGCCGGCTTGTCGCCGCCGATCGGCTTGCCCTGCACGCGCATGCGGGCATAGGCGAGCGCGTGCTGATAAGCGGCCTCGGACAGCCCCACGCCTTCCAGCCCGACATTCAGGCGGGCGATGTTCATCATCGTGAACATGTATTCCAGGCCGCGATTCTTCTCGCCGACCAGGTAGCCGATCGCGCCTTCGTTATCGCCGTAGGACATCACGGCGGTGGGCGAGGCATGGATGCCGAGCTTGTGCTCGATCGAGGCGCAGATCAGGTCGTTGCGCTCGCCGAGGCTGCCATCCTCGTTGACCAGGAATTTCGGCACCACGAACAGCGAGATGCCGCGCGTGCCCGGCGGCGCGTCCGGCAGGCGGGCGAGCACCAGGTGGATGATGTTCGGGGTGAAATCATGCTCGCCCCAGGTGATGAAGATCTTGGTGCCGAAGATACGGTAGCGGTCGCCATCCGGCTCGGCGCGGGTGCGCACGGCGGCGAGGTCGGACCCGGCCTGCGGCTCGGTCAGGTTCATGGTGCCGGTCCACTCGCCGGCGATCATCTTCGGCAGATAACGCTGCTTCAGCTCGTCCGAGGCGTGATTGGCGATCGCCTCCGCCGCGCCGATGGTCAGCATCTGGCAGAGCGAGAAGGCGTGGTTCGCGGACTTCCACATCTCCCCGACGGCCGTGGAGACGAGCGCCGGCATGCCCTGGCCGCCGAACTCCGCCGGCGCCGGCATTGCCTGCCAGCCCGCCTCGCGGAAGGCGTGATAGGCATCGCGGAAGCCCGGCGCCGTGGTCACCACGCCGTTGTCCCAGCGATTGCCTTCCTTGTCGCCGACCGGGTTGAGCGGCGCCAGCACCTCGGCGGCGAAGCGGCCGGCCTCGGTCAGAATGGCGTCCGCCACCTCCGGTTCGGCTTCCTCGCAGCCCGGCAGGGTGGCGATCCCCGGCAGATCGGCCAGGTGGTTCAACACAAACCGCATGTCAGCCAATGGCGCAGTATAAGTCACGACGTTATCTCCTTGGCATCCTGCGCCATCTTGCGCAGCATGTATTTTTGAACCTTGCCGGTGGATGTGCGGGGAATGGTCCCGAATACCACCAGTTTCGGCACCTTATAGCGTGCCATGTGCTCCTGACAGAACGTTCTGATCTCTTCAACGGTCGCTTCCGCGTCCGGCTTGATCTGAACGAAGGCGCAGGGCACCTCGCCCCATCGCTCATCCGGCTTGGCGACGACCGCCGCCGCCTCCACCGCCGGATGGCGGTGCAGCACGTCCTCGACCTCGATCGACGAGATGTTCTCGCCGCCGGAGATGATGACGTCCTTCGAACGGTCCTTGATCCGGACGTAACCGTCCGGCTCCACCACCGCAAGGTCACCCGAGTGGAACCAGCCGCCGGCGAAAGCCTCCTCGGTCGCGGTCGGGTTCTTCAGGTAGCCCTTCATGGTGATGTTGCCGCGGAACATGATCTCGCCGATGGTTTCGCCATCGTGCGGCACCGGTTCCAGGGTTTCCGGATCGAGCACCTCCATCCGCTCCTGCAACAAGCCGGTCACGCCCTGACGGGCGTTCAGCACCGCGCGCTCGGCGAGCGGCTTGTCTTTCCAGGCCTCCTGCTTCTCGCAGGATGCGGCGGGACCATAGGTCTCGGTCAGGCCGAACACATGGGTGATCTCGAAGCCGAGCCGCTCCATCCCCTCGATCACCGTCGCCGGCGGCGCCGCCCCGGCGACGAGGCCCTGGACCTTGTGCGTGCTCCCCTGCTGCATCTCCGGCGGCGCGTTGACGATCATCGAGTAAACGACCGGGGCGCCGCAGAAATGGGTGACGCCGTGGGCGCGGATCAGCTCCAGGATACGCCCGGCCTCCACCCGCCGGAGGCACACATTCACCCCGGCATTCGCCGCCACGGTCCAGGGGAAGCACCAGCCGTTGCAATGGAACATCGGCAACGTCCAGAGATAGACCGAATGCCTCGGCATCCCCCAGACGGTCAGGTTGTTCACCGCGTTCAGCGCCGCGCCGCGATGGTGATAGACAACACCCTTCGGGTTGCCGGTGGTGCCGGACGTGTAGTTGAGCGCGATCGCGTCCCACTCATCGGCGGGCGGCGCCCAGACGAAGGCGGGATCGCCCTCGGCGAGGAGCGCCTCGTATTCGATCTCACCGAACAGCGGCACGTCCTGCGGCGCCTCCGCGTCATCGATGCTGATGACGAAGGGACGCCGCGCCGGCTCCAGCAGGTCAAGGGCGCGGGCGGCGAGCTTGCCGAACTCGCGGTCCACGAGCAGCACCCGTGCCTCGCCATGGGTGAGCTGGAAGGCGATCGCCTCCGCGTCCAGCCGGATGTTGAGCGTGTTCAGCACCGCGCCGGCCATCGGCACGCCGAAATGCGCCTCGACCATCGCCGGGGTATTGGGGACGAGAACGGCGACGGTGGTGCCGTGCCCCACACCACGCCGGCGCAGCGCCGAGGCAAGGCGGCGGCAGCGCTCGTAGGTCTGTGCCCAGGTGATCCGCCGGTCGCCGTGAATGATGGCGACCCGGTCCGGGAACACCGTGGCCGACCGCGCGAGATAGGTCAGCGGAGTGAGTTGGGCGAAATTCGCCGCGTTTTTTTCGAGACCGAAAGAATAAAGCTGGCTGGCTGCTGCTTGTAATGCGTTCATGGCCATCCCTCCCCGGAGGGGAGGATAAACCGGGTTTCGGTTGTATGCCCACCCCCCCGGACCGCCGGAACCAGCACCCTCGTCGCGATCGGCCTGCTTTACCCGGCGCGCGATCGCCCGCGCCGTCGGCTCGAACCGGACCGCTAACAGAACGAAGCGGCGACCTCGTCATCTACGACGACGACCGCGACAAACGCGTGATTCCGACCGCCAGCGCCACGACCCCCTCCATCTCATCGTTCATCGGCCTCACCGAGAGCGGGCCGGTGGTCATCGGCCACCCGGGGCGGCCAAGCCATCAAGCCATAGTGACAGCCGTAGCGGCGGGTTGCTCGCTACGATTCCGGCTCCACCAGGAGATACCCGATGTCTCTCACGCGACGTGGCCTGGTTGCCGGTCTGGCCTCCCTGGCGCCGACGGCGCTCGCCTTCGCCGCCGCCCCGAAGACCGATCCGGATGAAGACCGGGCGGCCGCGACTGCGCTGCGGAAGTTACTCGCCGGCAGCCCTGCAGCACGGAAGGTGAACGGGAAGGCGGTCGCTGTATTGGTGTTCCCCAAGATCGTGAAGGCCGGATTCTTGTTTGGTGGCGCCTATGGTGAGGGCACGCTGCTGCAAGGCGGCAGATCGGCCGGCTACTACAACTCCGCGGCCGCGTCGTATGGCCTGCAGGCCGGCGTGCAGTGGTTCGGTTACGCGCTGTTCTTCA
>DATJWY010000013.1:0-3176 GCA_035500775.1 Acetobacteraceae bacterium | reverse complement strand
AGGCCCCAGACCCCCGATACTTTAAGTGAAGGGTTTCCAAAGGGCTCCGCCCTTTGGCGGGGTCCAGGGGCGGAGCCCCTGGCCTTCGCGACGGCGCTCGCCCACCTGCCCGCCGCGCCGGACATCCCGGCCGCCTGGCATCGCGGCCTCGCCAGCGACGCGATGCGCCGCGCCGGGGCGGAATGGTTGCGCGCCGAGGCCGCCAGCCGCGCCGCCCTGGCCCGGCTCGGCGAGCACGGCCTCGCCTTGCCCCCGCCGGCGCTGCGCCCCGCCGCCGAGGCGCTGGAGGCCGGGCACGCCACCCTTGCCGTCGCCGCGCCCCCCGGCCTTGCCCTCACCGGCCTGCCCGGCTGGAGCGCGACCCTGCGCGCCGAGGCCGCCAGCCTCGCCACCCTCGCGCGCCTCGCCCACCGCGCGGCGGAACTGCTCGGCCTGGCCGCGCCGCTCACCCTGCCGGCGCTCGGCATCGCCCTCCGCGCCATCAACCTCGTCGCCGAGGGCGGGGAGACGGTGATCGCCGGCATCACCCCGACGCTCGCGGAGCGGGAACACCGCGTGATCATCGCCGCCGCCGCCGCCGAGATCGCCGCCCTGCAACAGGCGGCCGAGACGCTCGCCGCCCGCTTCGCCCTGCCGCCGGCCGCGCAGGCGGAGGAACTGCGCCGCCACGCCGCCGCGCTGCGCGATGCCGGGCTGCTCGGCTTCCTCAGCGCCGCCCCCAAGGCGGCCGCGCGCCGCCACGCCGAATTGCGCAAACAGCCCGGCAAGCCCGGCCGCGACGAGATGGCGGCCGATCTCGCCGCCCTCGCCGGCCACCTGGAGGCAGTCGCGGCGCTGGAGGCGCGGGCGGAGTACCGGGCGGTGTTCGGCTTCCGCTTCCGCGGCCTCGCCACTGACGCCGCCACCGCCCTCGCCATCGCCGACTGGGCGGCGCGGGTGCGCGGCGACCTCTCCGGCCTGGACGAAGCGACCCAGACGGCGCGGCGCGTCCTGCTCGCCGCCGACCCGGAGCGGCTGCAGGCCATCGCCGCCTTCGCCGCCGAGCCGGGCTATGCCGCGCTGCAACGCTGCCTCGGCGCGACCAGCGAGGCGGTGACGCTCGACGATCTCGCGGCGCGGCTGGACGCCATGGCCCATGCCGCCGCCGGCCTTGCGGAAGGCTGCGACCGCCTCGGCATCCCCGGCGCCACCGCCCTCGCCGCCCTGCCCGCTCTCTGTCGCCTGCTGCGTGACGCCGCCGCTTCGTTCGAGGCCGCCGCCCTGCCGCCGCCCCTCGCCGCCGCGCTCGGCGAGCACCCGCCCGCCCCGCTCGCCGACCATGCGGGGTTCGCCGCCGCCCTCGCCCTCGCCGCCGCCATCGCCGCCTTGCCCGTGCCTGAACCGGCGCGCCAGGTGCTGCACGCCATGGACCCGGCGGAGATCCGCGACGAGGTCGTGGTCGCGGCGCGGCGGGTGGAAGCCGCGCTCGACCGCGCCCTCGCCCTCTGGCGCGCGCTCGCCGACCGGCTCGGCCTGGACGAAGCGGCCTTCCTCGGCGGCGCCCCGCACCACGCCGCGCCGGCCGCCGTCGCCGAAAGGCTGCGGCACGCGGCGACGCATGGCGCGGCGCTCGGCGGCTGGATCGCCTTCCTGATCGAGCGCCGGAACGCCGAGGCGCTCGGCCTTGGCGGCCTGCTCGCGCTCTGGGACGAGCAGGCGGTCTCCGGCCCGCTCGCCGATGCCTTCGACCGCGTGCTGCACCGCGGCCTGGCCCGCCTCGCCTTCGCCCGTCACCCGGAGATCGACCGCTTCACCGGCCTCGGCCAGGAGGAGGCGCGCCGGCGCTTCAAGGCGCTGGATGCCGAGGTGACGGAGCTGCGCCGCCGCATGCTCGCCGCCAGCCTCGCCACGCGGCCGGTGCCGGACGGCAACCATGTCGGACGGCGCGGCGAATGGACCGACCGCGCGCTGATCCTCGCCGAGACCGGCAAGCAGAAGAAGCATTTGCCGATCCGCCAGTTGCTCGACCGCGCCGGCGCGGCGGTGCAGACGCTCAAGCCCTGCTTCATGATGTCGCCGCTCTCGGTCGCGCAATATCTGAAGCCCACCGGCCTGCGCTTCGACCTGCTCGTCATCGACGAGGCCTCGCAGATGCGGCCCGAGGACGCGCTCGGCGCCATCGCGCGCGCGGAACAGATCGTTGTTGTCGGCGACACCAAGCAATTGCCGCCGACCTCCTTCTTCGCCCGGCTGGACGACGACAGCGAGGATACGGATGCCGAGCCGATCGAGGCGGAATCGATCCTCGATCTGGCGCAGACCGTGTTCCGCCCGATGCGCCGCCTGCGCTGGCATTACCGCTCGCGGCACGGCAGCCTCGTCGCTTTCTCCAACCGCGAGTTCTACGACGACGACCTGATCGTCTTCCCCTCGCCGGCCGAGGCGGACCCGCGCCAGGGCGTCGGCAGCACGAAGATCGACGGCATCTACAAGAGCAACGTCAATCCCGCCGAGGTCGCCGCGATCTGCGCCGCCGCCGTGGAGCACATGCGCGCCGAGCCGCATCGCAGCCTCGGCATCGCCACCATGAACCAGGCGCAGCGCGAGCTGATCGCCGAGGAGATGGACCGGCTCGCGACGCTCCATCCGGATGTGGAGGCATATCGCGAACGCTGGGCCAACACGCTCGAACGGTTCTTCGTGAAGAACCTGGAGAATGTGCAGGGCGACGAGCGCGACGTGATCTTCATCTCCACCGTGTTCGGCCCGCCCGCGCCGGGGCAGAGGGTCCGGCAGAATTTCGGCCCGATCAACGGACCGAGCGGACACCGGCGGCTGAACGTGCTGTTCACCCGCGCCAAGCATCGCGTGCACCTGTTCACGTCGATGACGCCGGATGACATCGTTGCCGGGCCGGAAAGTCCGCGCGGGGCGCAGGTGCTGAAACGCTATCTGGCCTACGCCGCCAGCGGCGGCTGGCTGGATGCCGGCACGGAAACCGGGCGCGCGCCGGACAGCGATTTCGAGGTGTTCGTGGCCGACCGGCTGCGCGCCGCCGGCTACGACGTGGTGCCGCAGGTCGGCGTCTCCGGCTTCTTCATCGACCTCGCGGTGCGCGACCCGGATATGCCGGGCGCGTTCCTGCTCGGCGTGGAATGCGACGGGGCGACGTATCATTCCAGCCGCTCGGCCCGCGA
>DATJWY010000012.1:0-16149 GCA_035500775.1 Acetobacteraceae bacterium | reverse complement strand
CTTCGCCACAAGCTCCAACTCCCGCTCCGCCTCGGTGCGGGAAGGCACGACCGGCGGCGTCGCCTTGCCGCCCGCGCGGGCCAGGCCGGGCAGGGCCTCGATCGCCTCGGCGGCGCTGGGGTAGCGGCCGAGCAGGCGGCGAAAGGTGATCGGGCCAACCCCTTCGGTGCGGGTCAGGCGTAGGCGGTCGAGTTGCTCGCCGGGGGTCATCGTCGTTGGCCTGGAGCGTGATCGTTGCTAACGTGACGCAATTCCGGGCGGGAAGGAAGGCCAGGGCTCTGCCCTGGACCCGTCACGCGCAGGCGTGCCTTCGCACGACGGGGGCGGGCGCCCCCAGACCCGCAATACTTTAAGTAAAGGATTCCAAAGGTTTGCCTTTGGCGGGGGCCAGGGGCGGAGCCCCTGGCCTTTGCCTAAACGCCCCCCGCCTTACGCCCGATTCGCGGCTCCGTCCCGGTGAGCAGCCGTTCGATATTGGCCCGGTGCCGTGCCACCACGATCGCGGCGATGGCGAGCGGCGCCGCCCAGGAGGGCGACCCGGCCAGCAGCGCGCCGGCCACGGGCGCCGCCAGGAAGGCCGCGAGCGCCCCGGCCGAGGAGATGCGCGAGGCGGCGGCGACACCGAGCCAGGCGAGGCAGGCGAGGGCGCCGACCCGCCAGTCGAGCGCGGCGATCACCCCGAGCCCGGTCGCGACCCCTTTGCCGCCCTTGAAGCCGAGCCAGACCGGGAAGCAATGCCCGAGCACGGCGGCGACGGCGGCGATGGCCGCCGCCAGCGGCCCGAGCAGCACCCCGGCGAGCAGCACGGCGGCCACGCCCTTGGCGGCGTCGAGCAGCAGCGTCGCGGCGGCGAGGCCACGACGGCCGGTGCGCAGCACGTTGGTGGCGCCGATATTGCCGGAGCCGACATTGCGGATGTCACCGAGCCCGGCGGCGCGGGTCAGCACCAGGCCGAACGGGATCGAGCCGAACCCGTAGCCGAGCAGGGCGGCGAGAGCGGCGTCCGCCGGGTTCATCCGAACACCCGCCGCCCGGCCTTCCAGGTCCCGAGCACGCGCCCTTCCATCGCCCGCCCGTCGAACGGCGTGTTCTGCGCCTTGCCGGGCAGCTTGCCGGCGACGACCTGCCAGATCCGCTCCGGGTGGAACAGGCAGAGATCGGCCGGGGCGCCGACCGCGAGCCGCCCGGCCGCGATGCCGAGCAGCCGGGCCGGACCGGCGGTGAGGAGATGCAGCGCCCGGACCATGTCCAGCGACCCGTTATGCACCTGCGCCAGTGTCACCCCGAGCAAGGTCGCGAGGCCGGCGCCGCCCGGCGCGGCCTGGGCGAAGGGCAGGCGCTTGTCGTCGGCGTCGCGCGGCTGGTGATCGGAGGCGATGGCGTCGATGGTGCCGTCGGCCAGCGCCGCCACCACCGCCTGCCGGTCCGCCTCCGGCCGCAGCGGCGGGGAGAGCTTGGCGTAGGTGCGGTAGAAGCCGATCGCCGTCTCGTTCAGGTCGAAATACGGGGGCGCGGTGTCGCAGGTGACGCGCAGCCCGGCGCGCTTGGCGCGGCGGATCAGCTCCAGCGCCTCGGCGGTGGAGACATGCGCGAAATGCACCGCCCCGCCGGTCAGTTCCGCGAGGCGGATGTCGCGCGCCACGAGGATTGCCTCGGCGGCGGCGGGAATCGACGGCAGGCCGAGCCGGGTCGCGAGTTCGCCCTCGGTCGCGGCGCCGCCGGCGAGCGACGGCTCCTCCGGATGCTGCACCACCATGGCGCCGAAGCCGCGCGCATAGGAGAGGGTGAGGCGCATCAGCCGCGCATTGCCGATGGCGCGGGTGCCGTCGGTGAAGGCGACCGCGCCCGCCTCGCGCAGCAGGCCGAGTTCCGCCATCTCCTCGCCCCGGCAGCCGCGGGTGACGGCGCCATAGGGCAGGATGGTGAGCGATCCAGTCTCCTCGCCGCGCGCGCGGAGCAGGCGGACGAGCGCCGGATCGTCGATCGCGGGCTGGCTGTCCGGCAGGGCGGCGAGGGTGGTGATGCCGCCGGCGGCGGCGGCGCGGGCCGCCGATTTGATGGTTTCGCGATATTCGAAGCCCGGCTCGCCGAGCGCCGCGCGCATGTCCACGAGGCCGGGGCAGAGCACGCCGCCCTCGCCATCGACGACGATCGCGTCCTCCGGCGGCTCGGTGATGGCGCCGATCGCTGCGATCCGCCCGTCCCGCACCAGCAGGGAGCCGGGCGCGTCGAGGCCGGAATCGGGGTCGACGAGGCGGATGTCGCGGAACAGCGTGTCCCGCGCCTCGCCGCCACGCGGCGGAAGGTGCTGATCAGCAGCCATGGGTGTTCGCCCGGGAGAGGGTGTCGAGCACCGCCATGCGCACCGCGACCCCCATCTCCACCTGTTCCTTGATGACACTATGCGCCGGGTCGTCGGCCACGGCGCTGTCGATTTCCACCCCGCGATTCATCGGGCCGGGATGCATCACCAGCGCGTCCGGCTTCGCCCAGGCGAGTTTTTCCCCGTCCAGGCCGTAGAAGCGGAAATACTCGCGCGCGCTCGGCACCAGGCCGCCCGCCATGCGCTCCCTCTGCAGCCGCAGCATCATCACCACGTCGGCGCCGGCGAGGCCCGCCCGCATGTCGTGGAAGATCTCCACGCCGAGCGCCGCGATCGAGGAGGGGATCAGCGTCGGCGGGCCGACCACGCGCACCCGGCTGTTCATCGTCGTCAGCAGGTGGATGTTCGAGCGGGCGACCCGGCTGTGCAGCACGTCACCGCAGATCGCGACCACCAGCCCCTCCAGCCGGCCGCGATGGCGGCGGATGGTCAGCGCGTCGAGCAGCGCCTGGGTCGGGTGCTCATGGGTGCCGTCGCCGGCATTGATCACCGCCGCATCCACCTTTTGCGCGAGCAGGGCCGGGGCGCCGGACTGATCGTGCCGCACCACCAGCAGGTCGCAATTCATCGCGTTGAGGGTGGAGGCGGTGTCGAGCAGGGTCTCGCCCTTGTTCACGCTGCTCGTGGAGACGGACATGTTGATCACGTCCGCCCCGAGGCGCTTGCCGGCCAGCTCGAAGCTGGTGCGGGTGCGGGTCGAGTCCTCGAAGAACAGGTTGATCAGCGTCTGGCCGCGCAGGAGGTCGCGCTTGGTCTTCCCGGAGCGGTTGAGCAGGGCATAGCTCTCGGCCAGATCCAGCAACGCGCCGATCTGTGGCGGGTGCATGCCTTCCATGGCGAGCAGGTGGCGGGGCGGCTGGTGCAAGGTCTCTCTCGATCCGGCAGCGATGACGGGCGGTCGTTTAGAGCAGAACCGGCTCGGGTGGAACCGGCCTTGCCGACGCACGGAAGCCAGTGGCCTGTCGGCGGCGGCGCGTTCATAGTCGGGCATCTCGGCAAAGGGAGATGCGCGGTTTGGCCAGACTTCGGATCAGGTTGCAGCTCTGCCCCGAGCGGCGCGTATCGTGGCCCGGCCGCCGGGACGCCCGGCCTGGTCCTGATATGGGCGCGAGGCGGCGATGACCGAAATGCCGCTCCAGGCCGGCAGCCCGGCCGAGCGTCCGCCCGACCCCGGCGCCGCCCTGGTCCGTATCCAATCGGCCGGCTGGGAGCTTTCCATCGCCAGCTATTCCCGCTCGGCGGTCGTCCAGCCCTCGCCGGCGCTGCGGGCCGTCCATGTCGGCGAGGATGAGGGCGCGCCCCGGCGCGGCGTGCTCGCCGGGGTCGCGGAGGGCAGCGCGGCCACGCCGGCGGGCGCCCGGGCCGCGGCGGAGGCCGGCTTGCGCGGCCTCGCCGAAGGCTATTTCGGCAGCTCGGAGACGCTCGGCACCGCCCGCGCCGCCGGCAACGCGCTTGCCGCCATCAATGCCTGGCTGTTCGGCCAGGCGCGACCCGACCCGACCCGGCTCGGCCAGTCCGTCTCGCTCTCCGCCCTGCTGTTCACGGGCGCGCATGTCGGCGTGCTGCATGTCGGCGAATGCCGGGTCTATCGCCGCCGTGGCGGGGTGCTGACCGCGCTGACCACCGACCATGTCCGCCATTTGCCGGACGGCGCCACCATCGCCGCCCGCGCCCTCGGCGCTGACCAGGAGGTATGGGCCGATTACGCCGAGGAGCCGGCGGCGGAGGGCGATCGCTACATCATCCTCTCCCCGCGGGCGCGGGATCTCGGCGAGGCCGTGTTGCGGGCCGGGCTCAGCGACCTGCCGCCCGACGTGGTCGCGCGCGATCTCGTGGACGCCGCCTCCCGCACCGCGCCGGGGCAGCCGATGACGGTGCTGGTCGCCGATGTGGTGAAGCCGCCGGAGCCGGGGCTCGATGAGATCGCGGCGGGGTTCACCGACCTGCCGATCCGCCCCGTCCCGGCGGAAGGCGATGTCTGGGACGGGTTCGAGATGCGCCGGGTGCTGTACCGCAGCCGGTACACGCTGCTGATGCTGGCCCAGGACAGCGTGGAGCAGCGCCCGGTGGTGCTGAAAATCCCACGCCCCGGCATGCTGGAGGACCGGGTGTTCCATGCCGGCTTCCTGCGCGAGGCCTGGGTGGGTATGCGGGTGAAGAGCTGGTGCGTGGCGCGCTACCTGCGCCAGCCGGCAGGGCGGCAGACCTCCCTCTACCTGGTCATGCCGTTCTATAAGGGCGAAACGCTGGAGGCGCGGCTGCACCGCGCGCCGCCGGTCGGTCTGCTGGAGGGGGTGCGGATCGGGCTCAATCTCGCCCAGGCGGTGAGCGATCTTGACGCCATCCAGGTCATCCATCGCGACATCAAGCCCGAGAACGTGATGCTGCTGCCGGATGGCAGCCTGCGCCTGCTGGATCTCGGCCTCGCCTATCTGCCCGGCATTGACGATCCCGGTGACACGCGGCTCGGCGGCACGACACGCTATATGGCGCCGGAGCTGTTCCGCGGCGTTGTCGCCAATGCCCGGTCGGAAGTGTTCTCCATCGGCGTGACTCTTTACCGCATGTTCAGCGGCGGCCGGTTCCCCTTCGGTCAGCGGGAGAAGACGGCGCTGGCCCGGTTGCGTCCGGATCTGCCCTCCTGGCTGGGAGGCGTGATCGCCAGCGCGGTGACGATCGATCCTGAGCGTCGCCTGCCGAACGCCGCCGCGCTGGCGGCGCTGCTGGAGAAGGGGCTGGCACGCGGCGATGTGGTGTTGCCCCGTGCCGGGCCGGGCCTGTTCGGGTCGCTCGCGTTCTGGCGGTCGCTGACCGCCGTGTTCGCAGCACTGTCGCTGGCGCTGCTGGTGCGGGTGCTGACCCACTCCTGACCGGGGGCGACTGACTATAGGGAAGGCCAGGGGCGGAGCCCCTGGTCTTGCTTAACCGATGGAATTCTATTCCGGCGTCTCGTCCGCCACCACGCCGAGGCGCGTTCCAAGCCACGGCATCTCCGCCCGCAGGAACGGCACCGCCTGACCGGCCAGGGCCGCGCGGGCGGTGGCGGCGAGTTCACGTGGCAGCCGCCCCAGTTCCTTGCGCCGGGCGATCAGCGTCAGGCGGCGTGTGAGCGCCGGTCCGGGCAGCCGCGCCGCGCGCACCCGCCCGGCCGGCACCGCCGACTCAAACAGGCAGAGCGGGGTGCTGATGGCGAAGCCCTGGCCGGACGCGACCGCCGTGGTCAGGCCATAGGGGAGATCATATTCCTGGAATCGTGGGAATTCGATTCGCAGCCGGCGCAGATGTTGTTCGATCTCGCGGCCGGTGCGGGAGCGGGCGCTGAAGCGGATCAACGGCATATGGCCGGCGAGGGCCGCGAGTTCGGCGAGGTCCGTGGGCGGCGTCATCGTCGCCGGGCAGAGCAGGATGTAGGGATCGTCGAACAGCGGCCAGCGCTCCACCCCTTCCACCTCCGCCGCCTCGTCGGCGCCGAGGAATACGTCGATCTGCCGGGTGAGCAGGGCGCTGGTATGCGCGGCGGTGAGGCCGGAAAAGAAGCTCGCCTGTTCCGCCACCCGCGCCAGATGCCCGGCGAGCGCGTCGGTGACGGCCCGCGACAGCGAATCGACGAGTCCTACCCGCACCAGGGTCAGCCGCCCGTCATGGGTTTGCCGCAGCAGAGGCGCGATCTGCCGCGCCTCGGCGAGCAGGGCGCTCGCGCGTTGGCGCAGGATAAGGCCGGCGGCGGTGAGGCTGAGCGGGCGGACGCCGCGATCGAACAGAGTGGCGCCGCTGCGCGTCTCCAACTCGCCAATGGCCTGGGAAACCGCGGGCTGAGTCAGCCCGAGCAGGCGGGCGGCGGCCGACATGCCGCCCGCGTCGCAGACGGCGAGAAACACCTCAAGCCCGCGCAAATCAAAAGGCACCTCTTCCGGCATGACGCTCCCAACGAAAGGGTTTCCAAAGGGCTCCGCCCTTTGGCGGGTCCAGGGCGGAGTGGCCCAAGGTTCCATCGGCCGGAACGGCCGATGGAATGGCCACGGAGGGGGAGCCCTGGCCTTCTTCCATAACCAAAACTTATACCCCCTCCCGCTCCCCACGTCGCTACGGTCCGAACAGTGACAGATCAACGACGCCGACCGGCGCCGCCCCCGACGCGGGAAATTTCGATGGGCTTTCAAGACCGCTATTCCATTTTTTCCGTTCTGGCCGAGGCCCTGCGCGGCCACACCGGCTGGAAGCCCGCCTGGCGCGAGCCGGAGCCGAAGCCCGCGTACGACATGATCATCGTCGGCGGCGGCGGGCACGGTCTCGCCACCGCGCATTACCTCGCCAGCCAGCACGGCATCACCAATGTCGCGGTGCTGGAGAAGGGCTGGATCGGCGGTGGCAATGTCGGGCGCAACACCACCATCGTGCGCTCCAACTACCTGCTGCCCGGCAACATCCCGTTCTACGAGCATGCGATGAAGCTCTGGGAGGGGCTGGAGCAGGATCTGAACTACAACGCGATGGTCAGCCAGCGCGGCGTGGTGAACCTGTTCCATTCCGACGCCCAGCGCGACGCCTATGCCCGCCGCGGCAACAGCATGCGCCTGCACGGCGTGGACTCGGAGCTGCTGGACCGCGACGGCGTGCGGCGGATGCTGCCCTTCCTCGATTTCGACAATGCGCGCGTCCCGATCCAGGGCGGGCTGCTGCAGCGGCGCGGGGGCACGGTGCGGCATGACGCGGTGGCCTGGGGCTATGCCCGCGCGGCGGACCGGCGCGGCGTCGATATCATCCAGAATTGCGAGGTCACCGACATCCGCACCGAGGGCGGCCGCGTGGTGGGGGTGGAGACGACGCGCGGCCCGATCCGCGCCCGCCGCGTCGGCCTTGCCTGCGCGGGCCATTCCTCGCTCGTGGCGGCGATGGCCGGGCTCCGGCTGCCGATCGAGAGCCATGTGCTGCAGGCCTTCGTCTCGGAAGGCATCAAGCCGCTGATCGATTGCGTGGTCACCTTCGGCGCCGGGCATTTCTACATCAGCCAGTCCGACAAGGGCGGCCTGGTCTTCGGCGGCGATATCGACGGCTACAACACCTACGCCCAGCGCGGGAATTTGCCGACGATCGAGGATGTCTGCGAGGGCGGCATGGCGCTGATGCCGGTGATCGGCCGGTTGCGCCTGCTGCGGCACTGGGGCGGCGTCATGGACATGAGCATGGATGGCAGCCCGATCATCGACCGCACGCCGGTCGAGGGGCTCTATCTGAATGCCGGCTGGTGCTACGGCGGCTTTAAGGCGACGCCGGCTTCCGGCTGGTGCTTCGCGCATCTGATGGCGCGCGACGAGCCGCATCCGGTGGCGGCCGCCTACCGGCTGGACCGGTTCGCCACCGGCCGTCTCATCGATGAGAAAGGGGTCGGCGCGCAGCCGAACATGCATTGAAGGCCGGGGGCTCCCCCTCCGTGGCCATTCCATCGGCCGTTCCGGCCGATGGAACCTTGGGCCACTCCGCCCCTGGACCCCGCCAAAGGCGAAGCCTTTGGAATCCATTACTTGTGCGGGTCTGGGGGCGCTCGCCCCCAGCGGGTCCAGGGCAGAGCCCTGGCCTTACTTGACTGATCCAGGAGCAAGGGCGTCATGCGTTTTTCCTGCCCGCATTGTGGTGATCGGGGCCTTGAGGAATTCATCTATCGCGGCGATGCCGGCCCGGTCCGGCCGGGCGATGGCGGCGCCGCGCCGACCGAGGCCTGGATCGACTACGTCTATCTGCGGGACAACCCGATCGGCCCGCACCGCGAGCTTTGGTACCACGAGGCGGGCTGCCATGCCTGGCTGGTCGTGACGCGCGACACCCGCACCCATGCGGTGCTCGGCGTGCAGGCCGCGCATGAGCTGGCCCTGGCCCGCCATGCCAGCGGGAGCGCCGTATAATGGACGGCATGGTTTCCACCGCGCCCGGTCTCGGCTCCGGTCCGTCGCAGCGTTTCCGCCTGCCCGCCGGCGGCCTGATCGACCGGAGCCAGCGCCTCGCCTTCAGCTTCGACGGCAAGCACTATGAAGGTCATGCCGGCGACACGCTCGCCTCGGCGCTGCTCGCCAATGGCGTCCGCTTGGTCGGGCGCTCGTTCAAGTATCACCGTCCGCGCGGCATCCTCTCCGCCGGCTCCGAGGAGCCGAACGCGCTCGCCGAGCTGCGGAGCGGCGCGCGGCGGGAGCCGAACACGCAGATGACGGTGGCGGAGCTGTTCGACGGGCTGGAGGCGGCGAGCCAGAATCGCTTCCCGTCGCTCCGCTTCGATCTGCTCTCGGTCAACGCGCTGGTTTCGCCGGTGCTGGCGGCGGGTTTCTACTACAAGACCTTCATGTGGCCGGCCTCCTTCTGGGAGAAGGTGTACGAGCCGCTGATCCGCCGCGCCGCCGGGCTTGGCCGCGCGTCCGGCGTCCCCGATCCGGATCATTACGAGAAGGCGACCGCGTTCTGCGACGTGCTGGTGATCGGCGGCGGCCCCGCCGGCCTCGCCGCCGCGCTGGCGGCCGCGCGGAGCGGCGCGCGGGTGGTGCTCTGCGAGGCGGATTTCCGCCTCGGCGGCCGCGCCATCGCCGATCGCCGGGAGATCGGCCGCAAGCCAGCCGCCGCCTGGGTGGCGGAGGCGGAGGCCGAGCTGGCCAGCTTCCCGGAAACCGTGGTGATGCGCCGGACGACCGTGTTCGGCGTCTATGACGGCGGCACCTATGGCGCGGTGGAGCGGGTCGCCGACCACCTGCCGGTGCCGCCGCCGCATACGCCGCGGCAGCGCCTGTGGCATATCGTGGCGAAGCGGACCGTGCTGGCGGCGGGCGCGATCGAGCGGCCGCTGGTGTTCGGCAATAACGACCTGCCGGGCGTGATGCTGGCCGGCGCGGTGCGGTGCTATGTCAACCGCTACGGCGTCGCCCCCGGGCGGCGCGCCGTGGTGTTCGCGAATAATGACGACGCGGTTTCGACCATCGCCGATCTCGCCACCGCCGGCGTGACCGTCGCCGCCTATGTCGATCCGCGCCCGACCCTGCCGGACTCCGTGCGCCGCATCGCCGAGCAGGCGGGGGCGCGGGTGATCGCGGGCGGTGTCGTCGCCGGCGCGACCGGGCGGCAGGCGGTGAGCGGCGCGCGGATCGTCACCGAGGCGGGCAAGCGGCTCGACATTCCCTGCGACCTGCTGGCGATGTCCGGCGGCTGGAACCCGAGCGTGCATCTCACCACGCATCTCGGCGGCAAGCCGGTCTGGGACGAGACGCTGGCCGCGTTCATCCCGGCCTTCGTCCCTGGCGCCCTGCCGGGCGGCATGGCGGTGGCCGGCGCGGCATCCGGCGCGTTCGCTCTGGCCGCCGGCCTCGCCGAAGGCGCGCGGGCGGGGGCCGAGGCGGCATCGTCTTGCGGCTTCAGCGCGGCTCCTGTGCCGGAGATCATCGCGGACGATCGCGAGAGCACGGTTGTCGCGCCGCTCTGGGCGGTGCGTGGCGCGCGCGGCAAGGCGTTCGTCGATTTCCAGAACGATGTCAGCACGAGCGACGTGGCGCTCGCCCGGCGCGAGGGGTTCCGCGCCGTCGAGCATCTGAAGCGCTACACCACGCTCGGCATGGCGACCGACCAGGGCAAGACCGCCAACGTCAACGGCCTCGCGCTGATGGCGGAACTCACCGAGCGGTCGATCCCGGAGACCGGCACGACGCGAATGCGCCCGCCCTTCACCCCGGTGGCGATCGGCGCCTTCGCCGGCCATCATCGCGGCCGCGATTTCCGCCCGACCCGGCTGGCGCCCACGCATGACTGGGCGCGCGAACACGGCGCCGTCTTCGTCGAGGCCGGTCCATGGCTGCGCGCCCAGTATTTCCCCGTGGCCGGTGAGACGGACTGGCTGGGGACGGTCTGCCGCGAGGTGCGCGCCGTGCGCGGCGCGGTCGGCATCTGCGATGTCAGCACGCTGGGAAAAATCGACATCCAGGGCGCGGACGCGGCTTCCTTCCTGGAGCGCGTCTATGTCAACAGCTGGACCAATCTGAAAGTTGGCCGCGCGCGCTATGGGCTGATGCTGCGCGAGGACGGCATGGTGTTCGATGACGGCACCACCGCGCGGCTCGGCCCCGACCATTTCGTCATGACCACGACGACGGCGAATGCCGCGCGGGTGCTGCAGCATCTGGAATTCTGCCATCAGTGCCTTTTCCCGCACTACGACGTGCAGATGGTCTCCACCACCGAGCAATGGGCGCAGATCGCGGTTGCCGGCCCGCGCTCCCGCGCGGTGCTGGAGCGGATCGTCGATCCGGGCTTCGATCTTTCCAACGAGGCCTTCCCCTATATGGCGGCGGCGACGCTGACCGTGTGCGGAGGCGTCAAGGCGCGGCTGTTCCGGCTCTCCTTCAGCGGTGAACTGGCCTACGAGATCGCGGTGCCGGCGCGGTTCGGCGATGCGCTGGCGCGACGGCTGATGCGGGAAGGGGATGCGTTCGGCATCACGGCGTATGGCACCGAGGCGCTCGGCGTCATGCGCATCGAGAAGGGGCATCCGGCCGGGGCGGAGCTGAACGGCCAGACCACGGCGCGGGATCTCGGTCTCGGCAAGCTCGTCTCCAACAAGAAGGATTTCATCGGCCGCGCCATGGCCCAGCGCCCGGCGCTGCTCGACCCCGAGCGGCCGGCCCTGGTAGGCTTCCGGCCGGTGGACCGGTCGGAGCGGCTGCGCGCCGGGGCGCATTTCCTGGCGCAAGGCGCCGCGCCGGAAGCGGCGCATGACGAGGGGTACATGACCTCGGTCGCCTTCTCGCCCATGCTTGGACACTGGATCGGCCTCGGCCTGCTGCGCCGCGGCCCACAACGAATCGGAGAGGTGGTGCGCGCCTATGACCCTGTGCGCGGCGGGGACGTCGCGGTCGAGATCGTCAATCCCGTCTTCTACGACCCGGCGGGAGAGCGGCTGCATGGCTGAAACCCTTCAGAGGGCGGGCCTGGCCCCGCGCTCGCCGCTCGCCGGCCGGCTCGTTCCGGGCCGTGTCGGACGGGCCGATGGCAAGCCCGGTCTTTGGCTGCGGGAGCGGAGCGGGTTCCAGCTCGTCTCGCTCGCCGCGCGGGCCGGGCAGGCGGAGGCGCTCACCGCCGCGCTGGGGCAGGCGCATGGCGTCGTCCTGCCGGTCGTCCCGCGCTGCGTGACGGCGGCGGATGGCCTCACCTTCATCTGGTCGGGGCCGGCGCGCTGGCTGGTGCTGGGTGAGGGCGCGGATCACGCGGGGGCGGTGCCGGTGCGGGATCTGGAAGCGATGCTGCGCGACTCCGTCGGCGCCCTCGCCTCGGTCACCGACCTGAGCGATGGCCGTAGCCTGCTCCGGCTCGGCGGCCCCGCCGCCCGCGCCGCCCTGGCCAAGGGGCTGCCGATCGACCTGCATCCGCGCGCCTTCCGCCCGGGCCACGTGGCCCTGACATCCGCCGCCCACATCAACCTTTCGCTCTGGCAGGTGGATGACGGGCCGACCTACGACATCGCCGTGTTCCGCGGCTTCGCCGAGAGCTTCGCCACATGGCTATTGGACGCCGCCGCCGAATTCGGCATCGAGATCCTTCCGGGAGCCTGAAAGCCACCATGACCGAGACTGAACTTGCCCCGCCGCCCACGGCCCAGGCCGAGAACGAGACGGTGATCACCACGGTCGCCGATGCGTTCTACACGCTGACCCTCTCCTGCCCGAACCGGCCCGGCATCGTCGCCGCGGTGGCGACCCTGCTGTTCGAGCATGGCGGTGACATCCGCGAGGCGCAGCAATACGATGACGTCGAGTCCGGCAAGTTCTTCATGCGCGTGGTGTTCAAGGTGGCCGGCGAGGCGGATCGCTTCGCCCGGTTGCGCGAGGCCTTCAGCGGCGTCGCCACCCGCTTCGGCATGAACTGGACGCTGAACGACCGCTCGCGTCCGCGCCGCGTGCTGCTGATGGTCTCGAAGTTCGATCACTGCCTGGTCGATCTTCTGTATCGCTGGCGCATCGGCGAGCTGCCGATGGTGCCGACCGGCATCGTCTCCAACCATCCGCGCGACACCTACACCAGCATCGATTTCGGCGATATTCCGTTCCACTACATGCCGATTTCCAAGACGACGAAGCTGGAGCAGGAAACCCAGATCTGGGAACTGGTGCGCCGGACGAACACCGATCTCGTGGTGCTCGCGCGCTACATGCAGGTGTTGTCGGACGGGCTGACGGCGAAGCTCTCCGGCCGTTGCATCAACATCCATCACTCGTTCCTCCCCGGCTTCAAGGGCGCGCGGCCGTATCACCAGGCGCATACGCGCGGCGTGAAGCTGATCGGGGCGACGGCGCATTACGTGACCGAGCATCTCGACGAGGGCCCGATCATCGAGCAGGACGTCGAGCGCATCAGCCATCTCGACCAGCCGGACGACCTGATCCGCAAGGGGCGGGACATCGAGCGGCGGGTGCTGGCGCGCGCGGTGCGCTACCACCTCGATGACCGGGTGATCCTGAACGGGCGTAAGACGGTGGTGTTTACCGACTGAGGGCCGCGTCGCCAAAAAGGGTAAGGCCAGGGGCTTTGCCCCTGGACCCCACTGGGGCCGTCGGCCCCAGACCCCTTTTCATGAATGATTCCAAATTTGTGCGGGTCTGGGGGCGCTGCCCCCGTCGTGCGCAGGCACGCCTTCGCGTGACGGGGTGCGGGGCAGAGCCCCGCTGCTTCACTGAACAGGTCAATCAATAACGGCGGTTGGTATTACTTCTCAAGGACATAGCTTCCGGGGGCATCCTGCAGGGGCGGGTATGCCGCGCTGCCCATGAGCGGTGTCGCGGCCTTCTCGCCGGAGTGCGCGGCGAGCCAGGCGAACCAGTCTACCCACCAGCTCCCGTCGTGGCGCTGGGCGGCCGCGCGCCATCGCTCGGGCGTGTCGGCCTGGCCGTCCTCGTTCGTCCAGTAGGCACCCTTGCCGCCGGGCGGGTTGATGATGCCGGCGATGTGACCGCTCGACGCGAGGACGAAGCGCACCTTGCCACCCGTGAGTTGGGTGATTCGCCACGCCGCGTACCAGGGCACGATGTGGTCCTTCTCCGCGCTGACCGCATAGATGTCTTGACGGATGCGCCCGAGATCCAGCGCCTCGCCCTTCACGTGGATCCGGCCGGGCTTGATCAGGTTGTTCTCGACATAGGTGTTACGCAGATACCAGTCATGCGCCGCGCGGGCCAGGCGGGTGCCGTCGCTGTTCCAGTAGAGCAGGTCGAAGGCGGGCGGCTTCTGGCCCAGCAGGTAGTTGTTCACCACGTTGGACCAGATCAGGTCGTTACTGCGCAGCAGGTTGAACATGTTGGACATCTCGCGGCTGTCGAGATAGCCGCGCTCCAGCATCTGCTGCTCCATGAAGTCGATCGCCGGCTCGTCCACGAATACGGCCGTGTCGCCGACCTTGGAGAAGTCCTGCAGCGACACCATGAACGTCGCCGCGCCGAAGCGGCCGTCATCCCCCTTCGCCGCCAGCCAGGCCAGCGTCATGGCGAGCAATGTGCCCCCGATGCAGTAGCCCATGACGTTCACGGTCGGGCTGCCCGTGATCTCGCGCACCACATCGCTCGCCGCGAGCGGGCCCTGCTCCATGTAGTCCTCGAAGGTGGTCTCCTCCATCGAGGCGTCAGGGTTCCGCCAGGACACCATAAACACCGTGAAGCCCTGCTCGACCAGGTGGCGCACCATGCTGTTCTTCGGCTGCAGGTCGAGGATGTAGTACTTGTTGATCCACGGCGGCAGAATGAGCAGCGGGATCTTGTGGGCCGCCCCGCCCTTCGGCTCGTACTGGATGAGTTCGATCAGTGCGTTGCGATAGACCACCTTGCCCGGCGAAAGTGCCAGGTTGCGCCCCGGCGCGAAGGCCTCGGCGTCCACCATGCTCAGCCGGCCCTCCTTCAGGTCGCGCATCAGATTGCGTGCGCCCTCGGCCAGGCTCGTGCCGCCCGTCTCCATCACCCGGCGCAGGGCGAGCGGGTTGGAGACGAGCAGTAAGGTGGGGCTCATCGCGTTCACGAACTGCCGGAGGTGGAAGTCCAAATGCTGCCGCTCTGCCAGGCTGAGGTCATCCACCTCGCTTCCCTGGCGCAGCAGCCAGTCCGAGGCGAGAAGGTAGAGCTCCTTCAGCATGTGATAGGCAGGGTTGCCTCGCCACTCGGCCGCGGCGAAGCGCTTGTCCGCGCCGTCGGCGGCAGCGTTGGGCCGGGCCTCGCTGGGCCGGGCCGTTCCCAACCAGCGCTGCGCCGCCTCGTTCCAGGTGTCCAGCGCGGACTGCCACAGCCGCATGTTGAAGTCGGCGGCGGCGGCCATGGCCTTCTCGGGTCGCCTGATGGACCGCAACCAAACCGTGCGCAGCGCCCGGGCGATCTCCGCCCAGTCCACCGGGATGATCTGGTGCAGCGGGTTCGCATTGAGCGCGTCCTCGGTCGCGCGCAGGATCGGGTCCTTGGCCAGCAGCTCGCCAAGCTGCCGCACGCCATCCTGGAGCAGGTCGCCGGTGACCTGGTCGGGCGACATCCGCCACGAAGCCTGTCCGTCCGGGCTATGGGCCCCCGCCATCTTCGAGGCGGACTCGACCCAGGCGGTCCACAGGCCGAGCATCATCTCGGGTCCCGGCGTTTGGCCTGCCATGTCTCGCTTCCTCACCTATCCACGAGTTTTTTTGATTTTGGCGACTACCCTGGCTGGATCGAGCGACCTGAGGCAGGTCTGCGTCCGGTCCGCATGATATGATCGAGCCATTCCGCTTGCCAGCCATCCGCCGCAAGAAACTCCCCGTTGCTTTCGATGGTGGACGCATCACCTCCAACAGCAGGGTGGTGCAAAGGCTTGCCTTTGGCGGGATCCAGGGGCGGAGCCCCTGGCCTTGCTCCCTCTTGAGGCTCCGGCCTCCCGATCCCTACAATAGTTTTTTTAACAGCCGCCAGGCAGTTCCAGCCTGGAGTCAGGGAAGGGGTCCGAATGCCGCCCGTGCGGTCCAATAAGCAGACGGCGGCGGAGTCCGACGATGAGTATCGCACCGGTTCCGGTGCCGCCGCGGTCGGTGAACGCACGCTTGAGCAGGCGATCGGCGCCCAGGTCCGCCGGCTGCGGCGGCGTGCCGATCTGACCGTCGCCGATCTCGCCGCTTCGGCCGGCATCTCCGCCGGCATGCTTTCCAAGATCGAGAACGGCCAGATCTCGCCCTCGCTCGCGACGCTGCAGGGCCTGGCGCAATCGCTGAACGTGCCGCTGACCCAGCTCTTTTCCGCCTTTGAGGAGCGCCGGGACTGCTCCTACGTCCGGGCCGGGCAGGGCGTGCTGATCGAGCGGCGCGGCACCAAGGTCGGGCACCGCTACAACCTGCTCGGCCACGCTCTCGGCGGCGCGGTGGCGGTGGAGCCCTACCTCATCACCCTGCATGCCGAGGCGGTGCCCTACACCGCGTTCCAGCATGCCGGCACCGAGTTCATCTACATGCTGAGCGGCGAGGTGGTGTACCGGCACGGCGACCAGACCTTCCATCTGCGCCCGGGGGATGCGCTGCTGTTCGATTCGGCGGCGCCGCACGGGCCGGAGCAATTGCTGGTGACGCCGACGACCTACCTCTCGGTCATCATCTACCCGCGCGAGCCGGACTCGGTTTCCTGACCCGGATTCCTGCCGGGATTTCCCGGCGATGTTTCCTCTAAGGAATCAAGAATTCTCGCTGGTTGACGCCCCGCGCCGCCTTGGCTAGGGTCCTGGAAGCGAAATCGTTCTCCAGGATTGGGTCCATG
>DATJWY010000011.1:0-11062 GCA_035500775.1 Acetobacteraceae bacterium | reverse complement strand
AACGATAGCGGCAGATTTTTCCGTCGGAAAAGTCACTCCCAATGAGATGGGGGAAGCGATATGAATCTAAACGTAAGGACACGTTTGGAGCGAAGATGCCGCACGCGGAAACGGCTCGCCCGGAACCAGGACGGATAGTGCTGGTCGCCAGTCCCAAGGGGGGAGTCGGCAAAAGCAGTCTGTGCCGCAATCTCTTGGTCAGCGCTGCCCGAGAAGGCATTCGGGTCTTGGGCCTCGATCTCGACCCACAGCAGACGCTCGCCAAATGGCACGCTCGGCGTGAGCGCGTGCGACAGACATATCCAGACTGCGTGAATGTTCCGGTGTCGGCCGTGCCTATCGCGGACTGGCGATCGGCACTAAAGCAGGCGCCTAGTTACGATCTTCTCGTGATCGATACGCCGCCCGGCATTGAGGTCCAATACTCAGCATCCTTGAGCCTATGTTCAGCCGCCGATCTTATTCTTGTGCCGACCGGCGCAACACAAGACGATGTCGATAGCTGCACGCCTTGGATGCGAACGATACTGGATGCCGGCATTCCGGCGAGCTTCGTGCTCAACAAGGCCAACCGCCGCGTTCGGTCATACGAGACTATCCGGACCAAATTGCTTCAGGCGGGCCCTTTATGCCCGGTGGAAATCCCCATTCTGGAGGAGATCCACGTTTCGGCCGGCAAGGGGCTGGCGATCATGGACTTCGCGAAGCCGAAGGCGGGCGAGACGTTCGCCGCCCTATGGGCCTATGTGGCGCGCGAGGCAAAGATCAATATCCCGGCTGAGGCGACCCCATGAAGGGGCTCAGCCGGCGGGCATTACGTGACGTGGATGCGGATATCGATCTGTCTGAAGAGAATCTACCGGACAAACGGCAGCAGGATATTGCCGCCCTGATGACGGTTGACGAAGCGCTCATGGCGACGCTGCAGGAGGTATTCGCAGGGACGCAACTGCTTTCGGACCAGCGGAAGGTCAAGCTGCTGCTGAAGCTCCGCACGCATATTACGGTCGCCTGGAATCAAACGAGGGATGCCTTCATCGAGATCGGCCGGGCCTTGAACGAGGTCGAGCGCGAACTCGATCCGATAGAACGGGATCGCCTCAAGCAGGGCTTTCGTCGCTTGTTCCCGTTCTCCGATACCGTTGCCAGCCAGTTCCGCGCGATAGCTCGCGCCATTGATGATGGGCATTTACAGCGCGAGCTGGTGCCAGGGTCCTATGGGGCAGCCTACCAGATGGCGCTCCTGACGCCTTGGCAAAGGGAGGTCGCCGAGAAGCGCGGCTTGATGCGCCCCGATGTCAGCCGGGACAAGCTGATTGAGTTCCGCAAGGAGGTGAATGCCGATAAGTCACCCGCTCAGGGCGGCCTGGTCCCAGCCAGGATGCGCGCTGAGCTGCAGCGCTTGGAGCGACTGCGGCGGAAATCCCTTCAAGAACTCTGGGGGATGCGGCGCCGCATCAATGAGATCAAGCTCCTCCTGCAGGAGGAGGACGGCTAGGCCGTGCCTTTTGGTGAGGGGAAGGAGCCCGTGCCTTTTGGTGAGGGCGCCCTTATCCCTTCACCGCCATCAGCTTTTGGGACACAGGAGGGCGTGAAGGCCACAATTTCACGCCCTGATCCATCACTTCGACGCGCGCTGCCGGGTAAACCGCCAAGGCGAGCTCTAGGGCAGACACCCACTTGCTTTTGAAATGGTAAAGCTCGCGATACGAGACGCCGAACTGCGCTTTCAAGGCCTTCCAAGTGACCAGTTTCGGTCCTGACAACGAATGCAGGCGATACGCCAACCAGATATAGCAATCCATGGCAGCGCTGTTATTGGCCAATGTCCTGATCGCGGCTTCTTCGATCGGCATCGGGTGCTTCTTGAGCTGCTCGAAAAAACCCTCCGAGAGTTTCGCCGTCTCCAGGCTGAAACGCCCCTGTGGGTGCTCCGCGCCAACATCCAGAAAAATCGCTCGATCAACGATCGATTGATTGACCAACCCGGATACGTTCCCCTCCGGACCGAAATGGAACGTGAGATGTGAGCGGCTGATGCGTTCGGCCTGGTCGCGGACGGAACGCGCGGCCGTGCCCCCAATGGGTACTCCCATGCGGGTGAGCCATTGCCGCAGGGAGCCGCCCAGCTCGACCTCACGGCTATCCGTCTTCAATGCCTGGGTTTGCAGGTAGAGCATGATGAGCCGGGCATGAGCGCCGAATGGAACGCCAACATGCTCCAAGCGCCCACCACCAACCGGCCGGCGACCTGGTTCGATGACGAGGGTGACGCGCTCGGAGATGAGCTGCCATGGTTGATCATCCGGCAGGCGACGATGGGGGAGGGCGGCTTGCGCCCAACCAGCAAAAGCAAAGCCAAGACCGCTGTCTTCATCGCTGAGGTAGGCGGCCGCCGCTTCGACTACCTCACGGGTGAGCCCTGCTTCTAGTGCCGCTTGCTTCCCCTGTGCCTCCAACAGGCTATGCACGGTTCCCATGGGCGTCCCTTTCATGGGCGCCGACATTGCCATTGGGGGGGCTCTTTGTCGCCGTGCCTTTTGGTGAGGAAGCTATTTCGAAGAGGATATTAGTAATCTCTATTAGTTTGCTCACCAAAAGGCACGGGATAAGTCCGTAACCCATTGATATATCGTGTCGCCTCCTCACCAAAAGGCACACTCGCCTCACCAGAAGGCACGCCAGCCCTGTGGGCATTTCTGAGGGCCCTCACCAGAAGGCACGACCGACTCGGTCCAGCGGGCATCCGGGATGCCGCGTCGTGTCGCTGTGGACTTTGCCGGGGGGCTATTTGCTTGATGCGAGCCCTGGTGAAGCCCCTATGGTTATTTGTAATAGATTTATATTGAACGCAAAACGTACTTGATCCGCATTTGGCGTAACAAGCTTCCGCTAGTCCCGACACCCCCGGTAAAGTCCACAGTTGCGGCCGCGATTTGCAATGATCGCGGGGGAGGGGCGGCGCGGTTCGTATCATGCGCGATAAGAGGGAGTGTTACCGCCCGGGTATAGCCGTCCGGGTTCCCAGCCTCACCACGTGCATTGTCGCGGCCATAGCCAGTCAACCTGACGGCGCCATTGCCCGGGGCGGTCAGTTCCGACATCACAGGCCTATGCTGGGGAGGCTTGCCAGAAAACACTACATTGATGTAGTTTATAAGGCCGCTACAAATGGTGCGCCATCATGGGCATGCCCATCTCGATCCGGCTGGACGATGACGTGCGTGACGAACTGGAAGCACAGGCCCGGGCGCGGGGGATCGGTCTGGCGACCTTGCTGCGCGATCTCGCGACCGCGGCCGCCCGCGAGGCGCGGCGGGCCCGTATCCGCCAGGCCAGCGCGGATGTCGGCAGCCATGTCGCCGCCTCACCAGAAGGCAAGGCGTTCTACGAAGGGTGGGGGACGCCGCGCGCCGATGCCGGCTGACGAGGCGCCGCTCGCTCTGCAGGCCGGGCAAATCGTGCTGGCCGACTGGCGCGGCGATGCTCTGCCCAAAGAGCCGAACAAACGCCGGCCGGCGGTGGTGGTGGAGGATGACGGGCTGTTCGCGCCCGCTTACCCCAATGCGATCCTGGTGCCACTGACTGACGACGCCGCGCTTGCCATCCCGGACCTGTCAGTCGCCATTGTGCCCACCGCGGAGAATGGCTGCAGCAAGCCCTGCTGGGCGGTGTCGCACCTGGTGGCGACGACCTCGAAGGCGCGCCTGCGCCTGACAGCTTCGCGCATCACGTCGGAGCAACTCACCACCATCCGCCGCCAGATCGCGCTTGCCGTTGGCCTCGAGCGATAAGGGCCAGCGGGCGGCGCCAGCGCCGCAACGGCGCGCCTTGCCAGCCCTGCGCCACCGCGGCGTCGATCTCGATTGTGCCGTCGGACGATCAGACGCGATAACGCCCTTATCGCGTGTGGCCACCCCGCGCTGCGACCAGGCCTCGCCAGAGACCCACAGCCCCCTCCCCACTCGGGGGCACAACCGGGTTTTGATCCGAATGTCGATATCCAGGCGGCTACGTCACCAGGGTCACCAGTTCGGAGTACGGCGCCAGCAGGGGATCGGCGGTGTAGAGCCGCACCGGTTCCGAGATGGCCTGGGCGATAAGCAACCGGTCGAAGGGATCACGATGGTGCGGTGGCAGATCAGCCACGCGCGTCGTCGCCTGCGCCCGCACCGGCAACTCGACAAAGCCGGTCTCCTGCGCGGCCTGCAGGATGTCCTGCGGCCGGAAGACAAAGTCCGGGCGGCCGAGGCTGGATTTGATGGCGATCTCCCAAATGCTGGCGGCGCTGAACAGTACCTCGTTCTCGGGATCCTCCAGCGCGGCGCGGGTCGCGGCATCAAGCCGCTCTGGTGCCGCCAGAGCCCATAGCAGCAGATGCGTATCGAGAAGCAGGCGCATCAACCCCTCTCGAAGCTGTCGAGCACCGCGTCGGGCAGGGGGGCGTCGAAATCTGGTGGCACGGTCAGTTTGCCCGTCAGCATCCCCAGACGGCGGCGTGGGCGGGACGGGACATCCCGCAGCGGCACCAGGCGAGCGACCGGCTTGCCGGCGCGGGAGATGACGATCTCCTCGCCGGCGGCGACGGCATCGACCAGGCGAGAGAGGTGGGTTTTGGCGGCGTGGATGTTGACGACGTGCATGACAGCCTCCGAACTGGACTAAGTCTAGTCCGTCGATGTCGGAAAGGCCAGAAGGCCACGTGCCAGAGGGCATTGGCACGGTAACCTGGGCCAAGCTTATCCAAGTCGCCAAACTGTCCGGCTGGCGGGGACCACCTCAGCCGTGTCCGGACCCCAATAAGGCGGTGGTATTTTACCGGGGTCGTCGCGATGACACTGCCACGAGCCGCCACAAGGCCAGGGCGTCTGGCGTCGCGTGCAACGCCAACGCGCGCCGCAGCAACGGCCCGGCGGCCTCGGTATCGTCGTGAGCCAGCCGGTGCAAGGCCGCCCCGACCAGCGCCTGGGCATCGCGCTCCACCTGCTGTGCCGACCGCAGTTCGGCCCGGCAGCGGCGGCAGGTGTCGGCGCCATTGAGCATGGCACGGCAGAGCGGACAGCGATCCATCGCTCAGGTCTCGAGATAGAACAGCAGATCCTGCAACTGGCCGCGCGCGTCTTCCAGGGCCGGGCCGTCGCCGCTGTTCCTGGCGTCCCGGATCGCCTCGACCAGATCGATGATCTCGGCGCGATCCTCCTCGCCGGCCTCGTCCAGCTTGGCATTCGCCTTTGCCAGCAGCGCATCGAGGACGGCATCCGCGGCGCCGCCGTTGCCGGTCGATGCCCCCTGCTCGCCGTCGCCGAACAGCGCGCCGATCCGCTGTTTGGCCTCGTCAAGCTGCTCACGGTCGTAGCGGGACGTCGCCTTGTCGATGGTGATGCGGCGTTCCAGGCCGGTCTTCTTCTCGCGGGCCGAGACCTGCAGGATGCCGTTGCGGTCGAGCGCCAGGTCGAGGATGACCGGATTGCCAGCCGGCGCCTTGCTCAGGCCGGAGACGCGAAACTCGCCGATCTTGATGTTCTCCAGCGCGTCGCTGTTCTCGCCCTGATAGATCCGGACGTCGACGTCGGTCTGTTCGTCGGTCACCGTGTAGAATACTTCGCTCCGGCGCACCGGAATGGGCGTGTTCTTCGGGATGATCGGCACGTAGTGATACGGGTAGATCTCGCCGTTCAGTTCCCCGAGCGCGCTGGTGCCGAACGTGTAGGGCGTGACATCGACCAGCACGGCCGACACGTCCGTGCCGGTCATCGCCGCACCCTGGATGGCTGCCCCCATTGCGACGCACAAATCGGCATCCACCTCGCCGCGCGGCGACTTGCCAAACGCCTCCAGCAGACGCTGCCGGACCAGCGGCGTGCGTGTGGCGCCGCCGACCAGCAGGATCTCGTCGACCTGCGACGAGGTCAGGCCCGCCGATTCGAGCGCGATATGGGCCGCCCCGAGAGTCTCCTCGATGAACGGCGTGATCATGTCCTCGTACTCGTCCCGGCTCAGCTCGAGGTCGAGGTTGACCGGCTGGCCAGCGTTCTCGGCGAGGTACTCTTCCGCGATGCGGGCATAGGGGTGATCGGACAGCGTCTTCTTCGCGGCCTCGGCGCTGCGCAGGATGCGGGCCATCGCCTGCGGCCGGTCGGCGACGTCCACGCCATGCTTGATTTTCAGGTGCTCGAGTACGTGCTCGACAATCTTGTGGTCGAAATCGTCGCCGCCGAGATGGTTGTTGCCGTGGCTGGAAATCACTTCCACCACACCTTCCTCGATCCTTACCACGGAGACGTCGAACGTGCCGCCGCCGAGATCGTAGACCAGGATGCGCTTGCCCTGGTGCTGCGCCGCTTCGTAGACCAGCGCCGCGGCGGTCGGTTCATTGATGATGCGTACGACTTCGAGCCCGGCGATCTCGCCGGCCTCGCGCGTCGCTTGCCGCTGCGTGTCGGAGAAATACGCCGGCACCGTGATCACCGCGCGGCGCACCGGCCGGCCCAGCCGGGCCTGGGCGATCTCCTTCAGGCGCGAGAGGATGATCGCCGAGATTTCCTGCGGCGTGTAGTCGCGCTCGCCAAGCCGCACCCGCGCGTCGCTGCCCATGAGCCGCTTGATCGAGCGGACGGTGCGCTCGGGATACAGCAGGAACTGGTTGCGCGCTTCCTCGCCGACCAGCAGTTCCCCCGCCTCGGTCAGCCCGACCACCGACGGCAGGATCACCCGCCCGAGCTCGTCGCCGAGCACCTCCGGACGGCCATCCCGATAGACGGCGATTTCCGAGTTGGTGGTCCCAAGGTCGATTCCGACGATCTCGTCCGTCATTGACGTTCTCCTGTGCCGGCGTCGCCCTTGCTGACGATCACCTCCGCCGTCCGCAACACCTGGTCGTCCCAGAGGAAGCCGGGCCGGACTTCTTCGAGCACGGTCCCCTCGGGGACCGAAGGGTCGGGCGTGGTGCCGATGACGCGCGCGAGCCGCGCATCGAACGGCCGGCCGAGCAGTTGCGCGGCGACCACGCGCCGGTCCAGCAGCACCTGATCGAGCCGGCGCAGCGTCATGCGCAACCCCTCCTGCCACGCCACCGCACCCGACGCATCCCAGCGCCACAGACGGTCCCGCCAGCGTGGCCGCACCGCCGCCGACAGGTTGAGCGCCGCGAGCAGGCGGTCGCGCAGGTCGATGACGTCGAGCAGCAGCGGCCGCAGCGTTGCCTGTGCCTGATCCCGCGTCTCGGCCCGCGCCCGGTCCAGTTCCCGTTGCAACGTGGCCTGGCTTGCCTGCAGCGTGTCGAAAACACCGCGGAACTGATCCAGCGCTTCCTTCACCAGACGCGATTCGGTGCGCACCTCGCTGCGCAGCGCCGAAACCTCGACGAAGACGGAGAACAGGTCCGCCGTCTCTCCCGGATCCTCCGGCGGTTCCTCGTCATCCTGCGCCGTGTCCAGCCAGGCACGGAACCGGTCGAGCAGCGCCTGCTTGATGCTGTCGTCCAATATCTCTCCCCTGCTTCCTCTCCGGACGGCCGCTAATCCGTCACCGTCCGCATGATCCCTTCGGCGAGCAGGGCCGCGAGCGTCTGCTTCGTCGGGCGCGACGAGCCGGGCGAAGCGGCGTGCACGGCGGCCATGCTCAACCGGGACAAGGCGGCGGCGTTGGTGTGCAGCAGCGTCATCTCCAGCCGTTTGCGCTCGTCGCTGAGCGCCTCGTAGGCCGCCCGGTATTCGCGGAACCGATCCGGCGCATGATCGGGCGGGAAGTCCCGCACCAGGGCGAGGTAACGGCGCCTGATCTCGGCATCGCCGGCAGACTCGTCGACGCCGAGCACGGTGAACGGGTCACGCATCAGAACCGCCCCTTTCGCGGAGTCGACCCACGTCCTGGCAGGCCGCCTCCCATCGCCTTCGCCACCATTGCCTCGCACAGCGCCCGCAGCACCGGCTCCGGCATGTCGGGTCCGCCAGGCGCGGAGGCGCGGAACTGCTCGATCATGTGCGTCACCGCCCTGTCCCGGCCGAAAGCCATGACCAGCTCGCGCACGCCGTCGGTCATGCCTTTTGGCATGGTGTCCATCATCGCCGCGACCTGCGTCTGGATGTCCTCGGTATCGAAATCATCCGTCAGGCTTTCCACCGCCCGGCGGCGACGGCCGGACGGCATGCGGGCATCGCCGCCCAGAAACCGCTCGATCCGGGCGGCCGCATGAAAATCCTGCCGGGCCGCGGCCGCAACGGCCATCTGCATCAGATCATCCATCTCATCCATCGACAGCCGGGCCGCATCGCCCTGGGTGCGGGCGACGATTTCGTGGAACCGCCAGTCCGGATTGCCGGGCTCGCGCCGGCGCGCGGCCCGCGCATATTCGTGCAGCAGCTCGAATGCTTCGAACCGTGTGAGCGTCTCGGCGAGCGCCTGAAATTCTGTCGGAGGCCAGTCGATCGCGGCGGCCTGGAGTAGCCACGTCCGCATGCCGAACAGCAGGCCCGCGACCGCCCGCTTGTTCTCCAAGGCGTCCGGCTGGCTCAGCGTCAAGACAACCGCCATGACCGCCTCCCTGGTCGGCGGCGTCGCCCGCGCCCGGACAAGCTCCTGGTGCAGCAGCTTGGCATCGCGGCCGGTGAGTTTCATCAACTCGGCTTCCAGGGCCGTCCGAAACCATCCGGCCACCCCGCCACCGGCGAGCGCCACGCCCTCGCGCAGCCGTGCCTGCGCCTGCTCGCCCTGCCCGGTCCGCAGCTCGACCAGGGCGTGGGCGATGCGCAGCAGGGCGCTCGGCGCATCCGCCCGTTCCCATTCGGCCGCCGCCGCCAGTTCCTTGGCCGCCAGATCGGGACGCGCCGCCCGCATCTGCTTGCGGGCATGCGCCACCTGCAGTTCAATCATCTGCCGGCGCACCCCGGGATTGATCGGGTCGATCCTGAGCAGCTTGTGCGCAAAGCCGGCGGCCTTCTTGTAGGCTTTCCGCGCCATCGCCGACTGGGTCGCCTGCAGCAGTACGGCGCTGTTATCCGGGAAGCGCCGGACCGCGTCGTCCGCCAGGCGGTGCCAGTCCTTGTCCCGGGATTCCTCGCGATAATGGCCGATCAGGTCGAGCACGGCGGGAACATAGTCCGGATCGGCGTCGCAACTGCGTTCCAGGTAGAAGATGACCGGGTCGTCGAGCGTCTCGCCGCCCTCGATCTCCGGGTGCTGGCTGGCCAACCGCGCAAGATGGCGGAAGATCACGCCGCGCGATAGCCTGGCCTGCCGATCCTCGTGGCCGTCGCCGAGGGCCGTGGCGGCGACCCGCCAGGATCGTTCCGCCTTGCCCCAGTCACCGCGTGCCTCGGCGGCGAGGGCCTGGATGCGGGAGCGTTCCAGTTCCGTCAGCGGGCCAAAACTCTTTTCGAACTGCGCCAGCCGGTCGGGGATCTGCGGCAGCAGGTTCAGGCAGGCGCTCCTGATCTCGGCGCGGGGCAGGTCGGATTGCTTGAGCAGAAAGCCGAACAGGGTGGCGGGGCCACTGCGCGCGGCCTCGGCCGAGCGGGCCAGGAATTGCGCCGCCGCCACGGGCAGGCCGCGCGCCTCGGCGACGAACGCCTGCTGCACCGGGGTCAACCGGTGCCAGCCGTCGGCGTCCAGCGTCCGCTCGCCAGGCATGGCCGCCTCCACGGCCTCGCGGAAGGCCAGGAACGGCGAGCCCGGCGGGATTGCCTCCAGCAGCAGGCGCCGTGAGCGCTCGGCATCCTGCGGCGTGCTGATCAGGCTTTTCAGCAGCAGGCGGACCGGCCGGAACGCGGAACGGAGCGAGATCCGGTTCAGCAACGACTCCATCGCCTCCGCCGATGCGCCGGCGACCCAGGCGGCCAGGGCCTCGCGCGCCGCCGCGGCAAGTTCGAGCCAGCGCGTCCGTTCGGCGGGGATGGGCCGGGCGGGGTCGGCGCGCAACGGCACCGCCATCAGCAGGGCGGCCGTTAACGCCTCCAGGGCGGCGTGCTCGGCGGCGGCCAGCCGGCGTTCGGTCCCGATGTACTGCAGGGCATGCACCGCCGCCTTCTGCAACTGTCCGTCGCGGAGCAGGCAGTGCAGGTAGAACATGGGGTCCTGAAGCGTGCCGTCGGGTGCGATCGTGTTGTCAAGGACGATCGCCGCCTCCTTGAACATCTTCTTGGCGGCGAGCGTGCGGGCGCGGCCGCGGTAGGCGTCGGTGAGGGACTGCTTCCAGTCCGGCCGCGGCTCCTGCCGGAGCAACTGCTTGAACAGGTCCACCGCTTCCTTGAACCGTCCCTGCTGCAGCGCCTCGGCTGCCTGCGCGGCCAGGGTGCCGATCGGGGCGGACGGCGCCGGGCCGGACCGCTGGGGCTTCTTCATGCTTCGTCTTCCCCCCACAGCGCGACAGCTTGGATGAGTGGTGCGCGTGGCAAGGATCGCATGACGGGCATGGCGTCGCGTGCCGTCGTCATGCGCTGCTCGTTAGCGCGCGCACATTCCTGGTCTGTGAGGCGTTGTATCGCGGGCGGCGGGCTCAGCAGCGTCTCAGCCAGGGACTGTCGGGAATTTCGTGTGCGAGGGGGCATGTTTCATCCGGTCAGGCCAGGGCTTTGGTGAAGCGTTCGCCGAAGAGCAGCCGCGTGTTCCAATTCTCCGTGGAAGGTCTGACGATTTTCAGCCGAGCCCCAGGAATAGCGCCAAGGCCCGCGTGATCGCGACCATGGTGGTATCGTCGAGCCTGCCGAAGGGCGGCCCAAGCTTCTCGCGCGGCACAGTCTGTGCCTTATCCACCATGATCTCCGATGTCGTGCGCAGGCCGTTCGTATCTGTGGGGCTGACCGGCACACGGAACAACGGGAGGTCGCGCAGCTCGTTGGTAACCGGCAGGATCGTCACCGACGGGTGCTCGCCGAACAGGTCGGACTGCATGACCACGGCGGGACGTGGCTTGCCGTAAGCGTCGGGGAGGGCGACCGTCACCAGGTCGCCGCGCCTCACGCTGTCCAGCCATCGGTATCCGCGGCCGCCTCAAGCCATGCCAGGATTTCTGCCTCCTGAGGGTCGCCACGCAGGCGGAGCGACTGCCGGCGGCATTCCTCGGCGA
>DATJWY010000010.1:0-2308 GCA_035500775.1 Acetobacteraceae bacterium | reverse complement strand
GGATGCGGGGCAGAAATACCTCGTCGCCTCCTCCACCGGGCGCGGCTTCATCCTGCCTGGCTCCGAGCTGACCTCCGAGCGCCGCGCCGGCAAGACGATTCTTGTGCTGAAACCCGGCGAGGAATGGCAGGCCTGCGTGCCGGTGAAGGGCGACCACGTGGCGGTCATCGGCCAGAACCGCAAGATGCTGGTGTTCCCGCTGGAACAGCTCCCCGAGATGCCGAAGGGCACCGGCGTGCAACTGCAAAAATACAAGGATGGCGGGCTGGCGGATGTAAAGACTTTCAGCCTCGCCGCCGGGCTCACCTGGCGCATCGGCGACAAGCTGCGCGTGGAGCAGAAGCTGGCCGAATGGCTGGGCGCCCGCGCCTCCGCCGGGCGGATGCCGCCGAATGGCTTCCCGCGTTCCAACAAGTTCGGCGATTGAGGCGCGGCAAAAATTTGCCCCATTTCACGGGCAGGTTCGCAGCGTAGACTTTGTCAGATTTTGGGGAAAGATTGCCATGAAGACACGCCGATCTCTCGCCTCCTTGGTTTTTGGCGCCGCCGCCGTTCTGGTGGCAGGCGCCGGGGCCAGCGCCCAGCCGGTGCCGCCCTATCCGTCGGGCTACCAGCCGGCTCCGCCTCTGCGCGCCGAGGCTCCACCGCCCCCGCCGCCGGGGCAAGCCTATATTTGGCGCCCCGGACACTGGGTGTGGAGTGGCTATAACTACCATTGGGCGCCGGGCCATTACGTGCGCCGCGGCCCGAATTGGCACCGCTGGGTGGACGGCCATTGGGCCGTGCGTGGCGGGACCTGGGCGTGGGTGCCCGGCCACTGGGTCTGATCTCTTATCCGGCGCGCGCCATGTCCTGAATCCGCTCCGCCATCGCGGCGACGCCATTGCCGCGATTGGTGGACAGCGCGCCGATCAGCCCGAGATCGCGCAGGAACTGCGCGGAGGTGGCGAGGATTTCCGCCCGCGTGCGGCCGGAATAAACCCGTAGCACCAGTGCAACGAGCCCCGCGACGATGGCGGCATCCGACGCGCCCGTAAAATACAGCTTGCCGCTGTCCTCGTGCGCCGCCAGCCAGACCTGGGATTGGCAGCCCTGCACGCGGTGCGCCTCGTTCTGCCATTCGGCGGGGTAGGCGGGCAGCTTGCGCCCCAGCTCGATGATGAATTCGTAGCGGTCCATCCAGTCGTCGAACAGTGCCAGCTCGTTGCCGATCGCCTCGATGGCGGCCCCGGGGGTGTCTTCCCCAGGTTGAAAATACTCTGTCATATCCAGCCCTTTTTGCGGAACCAGAGTAGCGGTAGCACGGCCGAGAGGATCATCAACGTCCACGCGTAGCCGTAGCCATAGCTCCAGTTCAGTTCAGGTATATCGTGGAAGTTCATGCCGTAGATGCCGGCAATCAAGGTCGGCGGGATGCCGACAATGCTGACGATGGTCAGTACCTTGATCAGGCTGTTCTGCACGATGTTGATCAGCCCCAGCGTGGAATCGAGCAGGAACTGCACCTTGTCGGTCAGGTGGACGCTGTATTCGTTGAGTGAGGAAATATCTTTTTGCACCGATTTCAGCCGTTGGCGCACGGGGGCTGGCATCCAGTCAGCCGAGGTGATGGCATAGGGCGCAATGCGCGCCACGCCGAGCTGGCTGTCGCGCAGGAACGAGATGGTGTCGTAATCACGGCCGAGAATGCCGAGCACGGCCTTCAGCTCGATCTCGGTATCGCGCTCGCGCTGGCCGGCCTTCAGCCGGCGCCGGAAAATCCGGTGGCTTAATCGATCAAGCTCGTCGCGCAGCTTTTCCAGCGTATCGGCCTGGCGGTCGACGATCGCCTCCAGCAGTCCGACGAAAATATAGGCCGAGGCGATATCGGTGACATTATGCGGTTGTGCGCAGAACTGGCTGAACACGACGCTGGGGGAGAAGCGCAGCGTGACCAGATGCTCAGGCGAGAGCACGAAGCCGCAGACGCTGGCGTGCAGCGTTCCGTCCGCGTCACGCGTGACGATGGGCATGGACATCGTGAGCACCGGACCGCTGGAGGAGAGGCGCGAGGAGGCCTCGATCTCGGTGAGCGTCGCCTTGTCGGGCAGCGACAGGCCGGTGAGGCGCGTTACATAGGCGCGCTCCTCCGGTGCGGGGTTCTCCAGGTCGAACCATATGGCTTGGTTGCCCGCTTCGGTGCCGAGGCTGACGATCCTGCCGTGTTCGCAGGAATAGGCGTTGAGCATAGATATCCCTCTCACAGGCGCGGCGGAGGAATACCAGGGCGGGAAGGTTTGACAAGTTTTGCTCGCTGCCCGGCCATGTC
>DATJWY010000009.1:0-6977 GCA_035500775.1 Acetobacteraceae bacterium | reverse complement strand
AATCACCGCCACACGGAGATTGCCCGCCATGGACAGTTCAGCCGAGCCGGTGCCGCGCGCGCCCGCCGACCCGCCGCGATCGCCGTCCCTTCCCCCCATCTTCATCCATTCCAGCTTCCGGGTTTCCAGCACCTGGATCTGGTGGCGGTTCCGGCAGAACCAGGACGTGGTGGCCTATTGCGAGGTGTTCCACGAAGGACACGCCACCCTTGATGCCGCCCATCTCTGCGCCGGCAGCTACAAGAGCTGGAATTCCGCCCATCCGGAATCCGCGCCGTACAACCTCGAATACCTGCCGCTGCTGGACGAGACCGGGCGGCTCGCCACCTACGACGCCAGCATGGCGTTCGACCTGTTCATGCCCACCGCCCCTGACCGCTCGATCACCGAGGCCGAGGCGCGGCATATCGGCGCGCTGATCGACAAGGCCCACGACCTCGGCCGCACCCCGGTCATCACCGACGTGCGCACCCTCGGCCGGGTGCACGGCCTGCGGCGCCGCTTCGGCGGCTTCCATGTCCTCTGGTACCGCGACCTGTTCCGGCAATGGTGCTCGTATTCGAGCCAGGCGCTGTCCGGGAATCCCTATTTCAACGACACCGTGGGCATGGTGCTGGAGCGGAACCGGCACGACCGCTTCCTCGCCGCCCTGGGGGAGATGTTCCCGCTGGACGGCGGCGAGGCCCGGCCGGACGACCCGCGGCATTTCCAGCGCTTCGTCCTGCTGCATCTGTATCTGTATATGTCCGCCCTGCCGGATTGCGACCTGGCAATCAGCGCCGACCGGCTGGCGACCACCCCCGCCTATCGCCAGGAGATCACCGGGCGCGTGCGCGCCGAAACCGGCATCGCCGTCGATCTGGGCGGCTGCCGGACCAATATCGAGGTTTCCGTCCTGCCGCTTACGGGCCGGAGCGAGTTGATGGAGGCGATCCGCGTCGTGGCGGGGACGATCCCCTCCTTCCTGCCCGGCTGGAGCGAGGCGCAGGCGCTTTTCCTGCAGGATCTGCTGGACGGCCTGGAGACGGAGATCGAGCGCTACGCCTTCTACACCGGCAAGCTGCACGCCTATGTCAGCCACGGCTTCCGGGATCTGCCGGCCTGCCGCGCGGCGTTGGAGTCGCTGCCGGCGCTGCGGGAGGAGCGCGACCGGCTCACGGCCGAGCAGGCGAGCCTGCTGACCCGCTGCGAGCAAGTGGAGAGTGAGCGCGCCGCCATGGCCGCGTCGCAGGCGCACCACGCAGCCGAACGCGACGCCATGATGGCGGAGCGCGACAAGCTCGCGGCCGAACGTGACGCCGTGATGGCGGAGCGCGACAGACTCGCGGCTGAACGCGACGCCGTAATGGCGGAGCGCGACAGACTTGCGGCTGAACGCGACGCCGTGATGGCGGAGCGCGACAGACTCGCGGCTGAAGGTGTTGCGATCGCGGATGAGCAGGCGGGGCTGACCGCCCGGGCCGAGGAGGAAACCCGCGCTCTGCGCCAGGAGCTCGATCAGGCCCGGCGGAATCTCGCCGCCCTGCACGCCTCGACGAGCTGGCGGATCAGCCGGCCGGTCCGCGTGCTCGGCCGGCTGCTGGGACGCGCCGGCTGACGGGTGCTTCAACCCGCACCGATCGGGCTCCAGGCCGCCGCTCTGAGCCGTATCCGTCGAACAGGAAGCAGTTCGAAGGATACGGCTCGCCAAACCAAAGCCAGAACGACATCAGCCAGACCGATTGCGGCCTGACTGATAAAATAGCCCGCAAAATCAAAAGACCAGAGCGGCCCCGCTGAGTATACCCTCCGTGAGGCCGCTCCCCGTCGCCGCGCGGCTCAGGCCTTGGCCATCGCCGTTTGCAGGTTGGCGTCGATCTTCGCCAGGAAGTCCTGGGTGTTCAGCCATTTCTGCTCGGGGCCGACAAGGATCGCGAGATCCTTGGTCATGAACCCGCTCTCCACCGTCTCGATGCACACCCGCTCCAGCGTTTCCGCGAAGGTGGTCACGTCCGGGGTGTTGTCGAACTGGCCGCGATAGATCAGGCCGCGCGTCCAGGCGAAGATCGAGGCGATCGGGTTGGTGCTGGTCTCCCGCCCCTTCTGATATTCGCGGTAATGGCGGGTGACGGTGCCGTGCGCCGCCTCGCTCTCCACCGTCTTGCCGTCCGGGCTCATCAGCACGCTCGTCATCAGGCCGAGCGAGCCGAAGCCCTGCGCCACGACGTCGCTCTCCACGTCGCCGTCATAGTTCTTGCAGGCCCAGACATAGCCGCCCGACCATTTCAGCGCGCTGGCGACCATGTCGTCGATCAGGCGGTGCTCATAGGTCAGGCCGCGCTTCTCGAACTCGGCGCTGAACTCGCGGTCGAAGATCTCCTGGAACGTGTCCTTGAACAGGCCGTCATACGCCTTGAGGATCGTGTTCTTGGTGGAGAGATAGACCGGGAAGTTGCGGGCCAGGCCGTAATTGAAGCTGGCGCGGGCGAAACCCTGGATCGAGGCCAGGGTGTTGTGCATGCCGAGCACCACGCCCTCGCCCTTGAAGTCGTGCACCTCAAGCTCGAACGGCTCGCCGCCATCCGCCGGATGGTAGTTGAGCGTGACGCGCCCCGGGCCGGGGATGCGGGCCTCGGTGGCGCGGTAGATGTCGCCATAGGCGTGGCGGCCGATCACGATCTCCTTGGTCCAGTGCGGCACCAGGCGCGGTACGTTGCGGCAGATGATCGGCTCGCGAAAAATGGTGCCGTCAAGGATGTTGCGGATCGTGCCGTTCGGGCTGCGCCACATCTTCTTGAGGTTGAATTCGCGGACCCGCGCCTCGTCCGGCGTGATGGTGGCGCATTTCACGCCCACGCCGTACTGCTTGATGGCCATGGCGGACTCCACCGTGACCTGGTCGTCCGTCTTGTCCCGGTTCTCGATGCCGAGATCGTAATACTTCAGGTCGATATCGAGATACGGGAGGATCAGCTTCTCCTTGATGAAGCCCCAGATGATCCGGGTCATCTCATCCCCGTCGAGCTCGACAACCGGGGTCTTCACCTTGATCTTGGCCATTCCACCCTCATGCAAACCTGCCCGGCGCGCCGGATACGGGGCGGGACTCTAAACCCTGGGGCGGATGCGACAAGCGCCCCAACCGCGCAATCCGGACATGCAATTGGCGCCCGGAAGAGGGAGCGCGGCAACCGAACCGGCGCGGTGACCCGCCGGGACAGCCGCCGGCGGGATGGGCGCGGCCGCGATGCGTGCCCAGGAACGCAGCCAGCATCTTGTGATCGCGCGGGCAAAGGAAACCGGCGGCAAGGCTTTGACGCGGCACGAAAGCCGCCTCTAGTCTTCCGGCACCGGGCCCGCCGGAAACAGGGCGCGGCGCAAGAGCGGAGCCGCGACCGGCCTGCTCCGTCCCCGCCGTACGGCGCGGCATCCGGATAGCAGACCGGCAGGACCGCCGGCCCAACCAAAATAAAAAACCAAACCTCGTTTCCGGGGAGAGAATGCACCATGACCGCACCGACGGTCTTGCCCTCCGCGCATCCGCGCCACCCGCTCGCCTGGACCTGGCGGCGCGAACTCAAGGCTTATCCGCCGGCCGCCACGCGGCGGCTCCATCTCGGGCTCGTGGTCCTGATCACCGTCGCCCTCTATTATGAGCTGTACGTGGGCGGCGGCGTGGCGACGCTGATCCTCGGCCAGCTGCACATGAGCTTCGGCATGCTCGTCACCGTGCTCGCGATCAGCAATCTCGCCGGCGCCTTCGCCTCGCTGCTCGCCGGGCTGTGCGACCGCTTCGGCCGCGCCAATCTCGTCGTCTATGGCCTGCTGGTCGTCGGGCTGCTGACCCTGTTCGCGGCGCCGGCGGTGCAAACCCGGCTTGAATGGGCCGCCGTCACCGTCGCGATCGGCTTCATCGAGGGGATCATCCTGGTCGCGACGCCGGCGCTGATCCGCGATTTCTCCCCGCAGCTCGACCGCGCCACCGCGATGGGCTTCTGGACCATCGGCCCGGTGCTCGGCAGCCTGATGGTCAGCCTCGCCACCAGCCTCACCTTGCCGGTGTACCAGAGCTGGCAGAGCCAGTACGTGTTCTGCGGCGCGGTGGGCCTCGTCGTGTTCGCGCTCGCCTTCGTGTTCCTGCGGGAGCTGGCGCCGGCGCTCCGCGATCAGCTCGTGGTCAGCGACCACGACCGGAGGCTGGTGGAGGCGCGCGCCCGCGGGCTCGATATCGAGGCGCGCCTGCGGCACCCGTGGCGGCAGATGCTGCGGCCGGACATCATCGCCTCGGCCTTCGGCGTCTCCGTGCTGCTGCTGATCTATTACACCCTCGCCGCCTTCGGGGTGATCTACTTCGTCATCACCTTCGGCTACAGCGTGGCGGAGGCGAACGGGCTGCTGAACTGGAGCTGGGGCGCCAACGCCCTCGCCCTGATCGCGGCCGGCCTGCTCTCCGACCGGCTGCGGGTGCGCAAGCCCTTCATGCTGTTCGGCGGCATCGGCACCGCGACCATGATCGTGCTGTTCCTGCAGCAGGCCGGGCAGCACCCGAGCCATGCCGCCCTGGTCGCGATCAGCTGCGCGCTCTTCGCGCTGCTCGGCTTCGCCTACACCGCCTGGATGGCGAGCTTCACCGAGACGCTGGAGGCGCACAACCCGGCGCTGACCGCGACCGGCCTCGCCATCTGGGGCTGGCTGCTGCGCATCGTTGTGACCGCCTCCTTCCTCGCCCTGCCGCATGTGGTGAACACGGTGACGCCGCTGATCGAGGCGCCCGCCTGGATCGCCGCCTACCGCGAGATGATCGCCAGCCACGTCATGCCCGGCCCCGACATGCTCGCGCATCTCGCCGTGATCCAGCAGGCCGCCGCCGACTCCGCCGGGCAATGGCGGAGCTGGTACTGGATCTGCCTCGCCGGCACGCTGGTCTTCGTCGCCCTGATCCCGACCATGAAAGGCCGCTGGAGCCCCGCCGCGGCAAAGGCAGACGAAGACGCGCATGATGAGGCCGTGGAACGGGAACTGGCGCGGCTCCAGGCCACCGGGGCGCTTAATACGGTGTGCGCTTATCGCCGGAAGGGGTGAACGCCGGCGCGGCGGTGACGCCAGGCTGCTCGGGGCACGGCCGGCCAGGGGCGCCGCCCCTGGACCCCGCCGGGGGGCGAAGCCGCCCCCCGGACCCCGGCGCAATGTGGGGGCTCAATATCGGTCAAGAACCGCTTCTTTTGGTGGATTCCAGACGTTCATTGGGTAACGCTCAATATCGGCCAGTAGCCGGAAGAAGACGGTCCGCTCTGGCCAATTGGAACGCCGAAGTGGACATTCGCACCTGCACGTCCAGTGGCTGCTCTCGACCGGTTTCGTTCTCTAATGAGTTAATGGGCGGCTCGTGCTAACACCTCCCAACCATGGAAACAAAACAGCCTGTGCCGCGTGCAATCCTCGTCGGCATCCAACTCGATGGCGTTGACGACGTCGCACACGAGGCGAGCCTCAAGGAGCTTGGCCGACTAGTTGAGACCCTTGGCTACGAGGTCGCAGGGTCGGTGTCACAGAAGCGCGACGGCATCGGCGGGCTGACGCTGCTGGGCAAGGGAAAGCTTGCGGAACTGGCGGCGATCACCGGCGGAACCGGGGTCGTGGGGGGATGGACGGCTCCCCAGAAATCGAAGGCACGCGCGCGCTTCGAGAATGCTGAGGCGAAAAAACCGGATGTCCCCGCACCCGAGCCACAATCCGACGGCGCACGTCGGCCGGAATTCATCATCGTCGATCATGAGATATCGCCGAGTCAGGCGCGCAATCTCGAGAACGCCACCGGAGCGCAGGTTCTCGACCGGACGGGCGTGATCGTAGAGATCTTCCATCGCCATGCCCACAGCCGCGAGGCCAAGCTGCAGGTGGAGATGGCACGCTTGAAATATGTGGCGCCGCGGCTGCGGGAGTCTGCATCGGGCGGCGAACGCAAGCGCGGTGTGGGCGCGGGTGAAAGCGACCTCGACCTGGATCGCCGCAACATTCGCGATCGCCTGGCCGAGTTGAAGGAGCAGCTGGAACACGTCCAGCGAGACAGTGAGCAGCGTCGGTCTGCCCGCCGCGACCAGCTGCGTGTAGCGCTCGTGGGATACACAAATGCCGGAAAGTCGTCGCTCATGCGCGCACTCACTGGCAGCGAAGTGCTGGTTGCGGACCAGCTCTTCGCCACGCTCGACACGACGGTGCGCGCGCTGAAACCGGAAGCGAAGCCGCGCGTGCTCGTCTCGGATACGGTGGGTTTCATCAAGCAGCTGCCGCATGACCTCGTCGCATCCTTCAAATCCACGCTGGACGAGGCGCTGGAGGCGTCGTTGCTGCTGTTCGTGGTTGATGCGTCCGATCCAACCTACCAGGCACAGCTCGAGGTGACCCGCACTGTGCTGCGGGAGATCGGAGCCGATGTCGTCCCATCGCGCCTGCTCCTCAACAAGATCGACCGGGTGGACGAGGATGCTCGCACCGCTCTGCTTGCCAGGCACCCGGATGCAATCCTGCTTTCCTCGAAGTCGCCGACCGACGTGGCCGCACTGCGCGAGACCATCATCGCGTTCTTCGAGGCTTCCATGGTGGAGGACGAGCTTGTGCTGCCCTACGCCAAGCAAGGGCTCCTAGGCGACATCTACGAAAACGCCCGGGTGCTCTCCGAGGACCACGACGCCAGTGGCCGAATCCTCAAGGTGCGCGGCCTACCCGGTGCGATTGCGCGCTTGAAACGAGCCATTGCTGGAGGGTGATCGCCCTCACAGTAATACCAACCAGCCAATTGATTGACCCACCTGAAAGGCCAGGGGCTTTGCCCCTGGACCCCACTGGGGCCGTCGGCCCCAGACCCCTTTTCGATAATGATTCCAAATTTGTGCGGGTCTGGAGGGCGGAGTGGCCCAAGGTTCCATCGGCCGGAACGGCCGATGGAATGGCCACGGAGGGGCTGCCCCCCAGCGGGGTCCGGGGCCTCACGGCCCCGG
>DATJWY010000008.1:0-2349 GCA_035500775.1 Acetobacteraceae bacterium | reverse complement strand
CCCCGCGCACCATTCTCGCACGGCCTCGGGCGGAAATTCCGCCAGCCAGGGGGCGAGCCAGTCCGCCGCCTCGCCGTAGCGGGTGAGGAAGCGCGGCAGCGGCTCGGTATGGGTGATGTTGAGACCGCCCCGCCCGGCCATAAGGAATTTGCGCCCCAGGCTCGGCATGCGCTCGAACAATGTCACCGCCATCCCGGCCTGGGCCATCACCTCGGCGGCCATGAGCCCGGCGGGGCCGCCACCGATGACGGCGGCGTGGGGAGGGCAAGGCGTATTCGTGTCCACGCGCCCTTATGCACCGGCGTTGCGCGGGAAGGCCAGACCGCGGGTCGCTCTGGTCATTTTCATCGGCACCATGTTACGCTGCACCATCTGAATTCAGCAGATCGTCATGATGGAGGCCCGCCTGGACCAAATTCAATAAAATGGAGATCAACCGGACCCCGCCCAGGCCGCCGGAACACTTGCTCACTCCCGACACAAATTCATAAAATCGAGGTAACTTCATGAAAACCTGCCTGATCACCGGCATAACGGGACAAGATGGCGCGCATCTCGCGCAACTGCTTCTACAGAAAGGTTACCGCGTCGTCGGCGTGCTGCGCCGCTCTGCGTCGTCGGACATTGTGGGCGAGCGCATGCGCTGGCTTGGCATTCTTAACGACGTGGAGCTCGTCGACGGCAACCTCATCGACATCTCCAGCCTGATCCGCATCATGCAGAACGTGCAGCCGGATGAGGTCTATAACCTCGCCGCGCAGAGCTTTGTCGCCGCCTCCTGGAACCAGCCGCTGCTCACCGGCGAGGTGACGGGCATGGGCGCCGTGAACGTGCTGGAAGCCGCGCGGATCACCGGGCTCAAGGCGCGGGTCTACCAAGCCTCGTCGTCGGAAATGTTCGGGCTTATCCAGGAGCCGCAGCAGAGCGAGAAAACGCCGTTCTACCCGCGCTCCCCCTATGCGGCGGCGAAGCTCTACGCGCATTGGATGACCGTGAACTACCGCGAGAGCTTCGGCATGAATGCGTCTTCCGGCATTCTGTTCAACCATGAAAGCCCGCTGCGCGGCATCGAGTTCGTCACCCGCAAGATCACCGATGGCGTGGCCCGCATCAAGCTTGGCCTGGCGAAGGAATTGCCGCTTGGTAATCTCGAAGCCAAGCGCGACTGGGGCCATGCGCGCGACTATGTGCGCGCCATGTGGCTGATGCTGCAGCAGGACACGCCGGATGATTACGTGATCGCCACCGGCCGCACGACGAGCATCCGCGAATTCTGCCGCATGGCCTTCGCCCATGCTGGCCTGAACTACGAGGATCATGTCGTTGTCAATCCGAAGTTTCTTCGTCCGGCCGAGGTCGATGTCCTGCATGGCGACCCAACAAAGGCGCGGCAGGCGCTCGGCTGGCAGCCGGAAACCTCGCTGGAGGATATGGCTGCGGAAATGGTGGAGGCGGACTTGGCCCGCCACCGCGCGCGCCTGAGCAAGTGATGGCCGCACCAGTCCTGGTCACGGGCGCCGGCGGCTTCGCCGGCCGCCATGTCTGCGCGGAACTCGCCGCGTCCGGCGCCGAGATCATCCGTTCCAAAGCCAGAATCACCGACCGTGCCGCCGTGCGCGCGCTAATCGGTGAAAGCCAGCCCGCCTGCTGCCTGCATCTCGCCGCCATCGCCGCGATCGGCGTGGCGCGGGCCGAGCCGGACCGGGCCTGGGACGTCAACCTGCACGGCACACTCAACCTCGCGAACGCGATACGCGATCTGGCGCCGCAATGCCGGCTGGTCTTCATCTCCTCCGCCGATATTTACGGCGGCAGCTTCCGCGCTGGCCACGCGCTGGATGAGCAGGCGCCGCTCGCCCCGCTCAACACCTATGCCGCGACAAAGGCCGCCGCCGACCTCGCCCTCGGGGCCATGGCGGCGGAAGGTCTCGCCGTGCTGCGTCTGCGCGCCTTCAACCATACCGGCCCCGGCCAGAGCGAGGATTTCGTCATCCCCGCCTTTGCCCGGCAGATCGCGCGGATCGAGGCCGGGCTGGCGCCGCCCGTCATCCGGGTGGGGGCGCTGACGCCGGAGCGGGATTTCCTCGATGTGCGCGATGTCGCCCGCGCCTATGCGGCAGCAATCACCCGGGCCGGCACGCTGCCAGGAGATACGATCCTGAACATCGCCTCCGGCACGCCGCGGCGGATCGGGGATATCCTCGCGTCGCTCCTGGCGCTCTCGAAAGTGGAGGTAAGCATCGAGGAAGATCCGGCGCGCCTCCGGCCCTCCGACATTCCGCGCGCCATCGGTGATGCTCACCTCGCGCGGCAATTACTGGACTGGCAACCCCGTATCGCCTGGCAGGA
>DATJWY010000007.1:0-4049 GCA_035500775.1 Acetobacteraceae bacterium | reverse complement strand
GCGGCTTTCCGCCTCACCCCCCGGTAACGCTCATATGCCGCCCGACCGAGGGCGCGTTGCTCAGCCGGTCGATGATGAAATCATGCCCTTTCGGCTTGCGGCTGATCGCCTCGCGGATCGTCGCGGCCAGTTCGGCCTCCGAGGCGCCTTCGCGCAACGGGCGGCGGAGATCGGCGGCGTCGTCCTGGCCGAGGCACATGAACAGCGTGCCGGTGCAGGTCAGGCGCACGCGGTTGCAGCTTTCGCAGAAATTATGCGTCATCGGTGTGATGAAGCCGAGGCGGCGCCCGGTCTCGGCGACGGTGTAGTACCGGGCGGGGCCGCCGGTGCGATACGCCGTTTCGGTGAGCGTCCAGCGGCGGCGCAGCCGGGCGCGGACCAGGGAGAGGGGCAGGTATTGCTCCGTCCGGTCCTCGACCTCGCCGAGCGGCATGGTCTCGATCAGGCAGAGATCGAAGCCCTGGGCGCCGCACCAGGCGATCATGGCGTCGAACTGGTCCTCGTTCACCCCGCGCAGCGCGACCATGTTGATCTTGACCGCGAGCCCCGCCGCGCGCGCCGCGTCCAGCCCCGCGAGCACGTCCGCGAGCCGGCCGCGGCGGGTGATGGCGGCGAAGGCGTCCGGGTCCAGCGTGTCCAGGCTGACATTCACCCGGCGCACCCCGGCGTCCCGCAGGGGCGCGGCGAATTCGGCGAGGCGGGTGCCGTTGGTGGTCAGGGTCAGCTCATCGAGTCCGTGGCCGAGCCGCTGGCCGAGGGCGCGGAACAGGGAAAGCACGTTCCGCCGCACCAGCGGCTCCCCGCCGGTGATGCGCAGCTTGCGCACGCCGAGGCCGATGAAGGCGCCGCACACGCGCTCCAGCTCCTCCAGCGACAGGAGTTCCGACCGCGGCAGGAAGTCCATGGTTTCGGCCATGCAATAGACGCAGCGTAAATCGCAGCGATCCGTCACCGAGACGCGGAGATAGGAGATCGACCGGCCGAAAGGATCGATCATGCGGGCTTGTACTCCAGAAGCGGGACCAGGGCGGGGGAATGAGGGATGTTGCGCGCCATGGCGGTCAGTCAAGGGCGCGGCTCAGGTCTCGTCCTCGACGAGGACGAGGCCGACGACCCGGATGTTGACGAGCACCTTGCCGGCATTCTCGAAATTCACCGTCACCCGGTCGCCGATCGCCGATTGCACCTGCCCGGGGCCCCAGTCGGGCTGTCCGGGATGGCGCACCCATTGCCCCGGCTCCAGGGGTGACGTTCCTGTCCTGTTCATTCTGCGGTAACCCCCCTCCGAGGAGATAATGGCGGTGAATACCGACCTGTTCATGTCAAATCGTGCGGCGAGCGCGGGTCGGAACCCGGCGGCGTCGCGCCTCCGTGCCGGGTCGCACACGCGGCGCCCACCCTTGATTGGATACTGACCGATGCCCGAGACCGGAGCCAGCCTGGATCAGGCCCTGCGACTGACGGAAACGCTCTGCGCCCGGCTGTGCCACGACCTCGCGAGTCCGCTCGGGGCGCTGGCCGGCGCGATCGAGCTGGCGCAGGAGGAGCGGGAGGCGGCCGAGGAGGCGCTGGAGGTGGCGGTGGATTCGAGCCGCGGCCTCGGCGCGCGGCTGCGGCTGCTGCGCGCCGCCTGGGGCGGGGATACCGAGGCGCTGGATCGTCCGGCGCTGGAGCGGCTGGCCGAGGGCCTGTCGCCGCGGGTGCGGCTGGATGCGACCGGACTCGCGCCGGCGCCATTCCCCCCGGGGGCGGCCGGGCTGGTGCTGAACCTGCTGCTGCTCGGCGCGGAGTCCTTGCCGAGGGGCGGCGTGGTGTCGCTGTCCGGCGACAGGGCGGCGGGGGTCGTGCTGAGCATCGCCGGTGTGCGGGCGGCCTGGCCGGAGGAACTGGCCGGGCTGCTGTCCGGCGCGGTGCCGGTGGATGCGGCGCTGGGACAGCCGCGCCGGGTGCAGGCGCCGTTCACGGTCCTGCTCGCGCGGGCGCGCGGGGCGCGGCTTGGCTTCCTGCTGGACTCCCCCGCCGGTCAGCCGGCGCCGCTGCGGCTGAGTTTCTCCGCCGCCGTGGATTCCCCATAGGCAGGGATGCCGCGCCGGCGGGCGCCCCAGGATTTTACGAAATCTTCGCGACGCCCCCGCACTCTGCGCGGGGGTTGCGGAGACGACAATGGACGACCTGCTGGCGGATTTCCTGACCGAGACGAACGAGAGCCTTTCGGATCTCGACGTTGCCTTGGTGAAACTTGAGCAGACGCCGGATGATCAAGCGACGCTCTCGCAGATCTTCCGTCTCGTGCACACGATCAAGGGCACGTGCGGCTTCCTTGGCCTGTCCAGGCTGGAGAAGGTGGCGCATGCCGCGGAGAATGTGCTCGGCCGCCTGCGGGACGGCACGCTGACGGCGGCGCCGGACGTGGTGAGCGGCATTTTCGCCGGGCTCGACTGCATCAAGGAGATCGTTGCCGGGCTGGGCGCGACGCAGACGGAGCCGCAGGGCGATGATACCGCGCTGATCGCCCGGCTCGCGGCCCTGGCCGAGGGGCGTGCGGCGCCGGCGCCAGCGAAAGCAGCGCCCGCCGTGGCGCCAGTGCCGGAGGTGGCGCCCGAGCCGGCGCCTGAGGCGGTACCCGAGCCGGCGGAACCGGCCGCCGCCGCGTCCGCTCCGGCACCGGCCACGCCGGAGCAGGCCACGGAGCATGCGCCGCCCGCCCATCCAACCGATGCGGCGGCACAGACGATCCGCGTCGGCGTCGATGTGCTTGAGGATCTGATGACGCTGGTGAGCGAACTGGTGCTGACGCGCAACCAGTTGCTGCAGCTCTCGCGCACGCATGAGAACAGCGCGTTCAGCACGCCGTTGCAGCGCCTGTCGCAGATCACCTCCGATCTGCAGGAAGGCGTGATGAAGACGCGCATGCAGCCGATCGGCAATGCGTGGAACAAGCTGCCGCGTCTGGTGCGCGATCTGGCGCGCGATCTCGACAAGAAGATCGAGCTGGTGATGCGCGGTCAGGAGACCGAGCTTGACCGGCAGGTGCTGGAGCTGATCAAGGACCCGCTGACGCACATGGTGCGTAACAGCGCCGATCATGGGCTGGAGAAGACGGCCGATCGCCGCGCCGCCGGCAAGCCGGAAGCCGGCCGCGTCATGCTGAACGCCTTCCATGAGGGCGGCCACATCATCATCGAGGTCGCCGATGACGGGCGGGGCCTCGCGGAGGACAAGATCCGCGCCAAGGTGCTCGCCAACGGGCTCGCCACCGAGGCGGAACTGGCGCAGATGTCGGAAGCGCAGATCCAGCGCTTCATCTTCCGCGCCGGTTTCTCCACCGCGGCCACGGTTTCCGCCGTGTCCGGCCGCGGCGTCGGCATGGATGTGGTCAAGACCAACATCGAGAAGATCGGCGGCACGATCGACCTTAAGAGCGTCGCGGGCAAGGGCACGACCTTCATCATCAAGATCCCGCTCACCCTCGCCATCGTTTCCGCGCTGATCGTGGAGGCGGGCAGCGAACGCTTCGCCATTCCGCAGATCAGCGTGGTGGAGCTGGTGCGCGTCGGCGGCAACGAACACCGCAATGACGGCAGCGAGATGGTGATCGAGCGGGTCGGCGAGACGCCCGTGCTGCGCCTGCGGGATCAGTTGTTGCCGCTGGTCAGCCTCGACAATCTGCTGCGGCTGCATCCCGACCAGGTGGAGCAGGCGCGGTCCGACGGGGCGACGATCGTGGTGACGGCGGTGGGCGCGAGCCTGCTCGGGATCATCGTCGATCGCGTGTTCGATACCGAGGAGATCGTGGTCAAGCCGGTGGCGCCGATCCTGCGCCACATCACCATGTTCAGCGGCAATACGATCCTCGGCGATGGCTCGGTGATCATGATCCTGGACCCGAACGGCATCGCGCGCGCGACCGGCGTCGGCGGTGGGAGCGGGGCGGATGCGCGCCACGCCGCGCATGGCGGCGACGGGTCGCAGCATTCGACGGATCGCACCCCGTTGCTGCTGTTCCGCGCCGCCGGGGAGGCGACGCCGAAGGCGGTGCCGCTCGGCCT
>DATJWY010000006.1:0-3716 GCA_035500775.1 Acetobacteraceae bacterium | reverse complement strand
CAGCGTCTCGTCGAGGTCGTTGATATCGAACACGACATTGCGCTCCGGCGTGGCGAAGGCGCCGAAGTTGAGCAGGTGGGCGTCGCCGCAGGCCTGCACACGCAGCTCCGATCGCGGCGTAGTCGCCAGATCGGCCGCCATGATGGCCGCCGAGCCGCGGTAGAACGCGAACGGCGATTGCATCATCCGTCCGAAACGGATCGGGACCAGGTCCAAAAAGCGGCCTTTGTTCGATTCGGCCAGCAGGTCGATCGGGTCGCGCCGATCCTTCGGCGCCTTCCAGCCCCCGAGCGCCGTGCGCGGCACCACATCCCGCAAGGCCTTCCCCTGCGCACGCCGGTCACTCGGCGCGGTCGCGTTTGTCTGTTCACCTGCTGCTTGGCCCCGGCTCTGGGTCATGAGGATGATCTTGGCAGAGGGCCTCGTGGCGGTCGTGTCTTTGCCGCCCTTCGTGGCCTTGGACGGGTGTTTGTCGTTGTCCTTGCCTTCGGTCTTTTCACTCTTCGCCATAATTCAATCTCCACGCGTCCCGGTTCGCGACCCAACGCCGTTCCGAGAGTGCGGGCTAACCGCCAATGCGCTCATTGATCTGAGTCAAATCTGAATGATCTGAGTCAAATCTGAAGCGCACGAAGGCAGCCGATCAATGATCCGTCGTGCGAATATCAAGGATTCCGCACCATCCGGCGAGCCCAACCTTTTCAAAGGCGTAGTTCGAGCAGAAGTCCGGTGCAAATGTCGGCGTCGGCCGCCCGGGCTCTGATCAGATGGCGGATGCCCGGCCAGAAAGCCCGATTTCAGCGCCACCCGGTTCGCAAGCGGACTGGCGGCAAACCTTGAGAGTTTCGGGCGCCGAAGGCGTACGAAAGTCTTGGAGGAACGAACCCGCGGTGGGCAGGCGTCGGTCTATGGGGATTTGGGATTTTGGCTGATGCAGGACGCGGCAGGGTGATGGCGGCGGCATGTCCACGAACGCGCTTCGTTGCGGGACTGGTGTACGGTGTTCTGGGCCTGCGCGCTGCAATAGACGCCAACGGCGAGCGGTGGGGCTTCACCGACGATGTCGAGCGCGGCATCGGCTGATCGCCGCTGCGAGGTTGCTGCGGCGCTGGCGTGGTTTGGTGCGTGCCGGGTCACGGAGAAACCTCCTCGGCTGAGCGTGACGCGCGGGGCGGCGCCCGAGGCTGGCACCAGCGGGCGAAGATTTCGACGACAACCATCTGCCCGCCGCAACAAGGACAGGGCGAGCAGGTATCGCGCTGCTCCGGCGGCTTCTCATCGGCGGGAGGCGGCGCGACCGTCAGAAGGTCGCGGGCACGCGCGAGGCTGACCTTGCGGGCGGATGCGGCCAGCAGGCCGTAATGACGGATGCGATGAAACCCGCGCGGCAGCACGTGCAGCAGGAAGCGGCGGATGAACTCGTCGGTGGCGAGCGTCATGACGCGCGGTCGCTGCCCGCCGTCGTGCCGGTAGTCCTTGTAGCGGAAGGTGACGCCGGCTTCGTCGAAGGCGAGCAGCCGACGGTTGGAGATGGCGACGCGGTGGGTGTAGCGCGAGAGGTAGGCGAGCACCGCCTCGGGACCGGCGAAGGGCGGCTTGGCGTAGACGGCCCAGCGCTTCTTACGCACCGGTGCGAGGTGGTGAAGGAAGGCGCGCCGCTCGGCAAGCGGCGCGAGGCCGCCGAAGAAGGCGAGCCGGCCCGCGTCGTACAGGGCCAGCAGTCGGCTCAGAAAGGCGCCCCGGAACAGCTTGCCGAGCACGCGCACCGGCAGCAGGAATGCCGGCCGCGCGGCGACCCAGCGCTGGCCATCGAGCGCAATGCCGCCGCCCGGCACGACCATGTGCACATGCGGGTGGTGGGTCAGCGCCGATCCCCAGGTGTGCAGCACGGCGGTGAAGCCGATCCGGGCGCCGAGGTGCTTGGGGTCAGCCGCGATCCGCAGCATGGTCTCGGAGGCCGCCTGGAACAGCAGGTCGTAGACGACGGCCTCGTTGTGGAACGCGATGTCGGCGACCTCGGCCGGCAGTGTGAAGACGACGTGGAAGTATCCGACCGGCAGCAGGTCGGCCTCGCGCTCGGCCAGCCAGATGCGTGCGGCGGCGCCCTGGCACTTGGGGCAGTGCCGGTTGCGGCAGCTGTTGTAGGCGATGCGCCGGTGGCCGCAGTCCGTGCAGGCCTCGACATGGCCGCCGAGGGCGGCGGTGCGGCAGTGCTCGATCGCCGACATGACCTTGAGCTGCTGCAGGCTCAGGTGCCCCGTCTGAGCGGCGCGGTAGGCGGGACCGGCAGCCCGCAGGATGTCGGCGAGCTCGAGCGAGACGGGCACCGCCTCAGCTGGTCGGCGCGCTCTCTGGTGTGTTCTCCGGGGCTGCGAGCATGCCGAGCCGGTCGAGCGGGCTGATCACAGCGCGCACCGTGCGCGTGGCGACCTTGGTGTAGAGCGCGGTGGTGTCGAGCCGCACATGACCGAGCAGGGCCTGGATGACGCGGACATCGACGCCGTCCTCCAGCAGATGCGTGGCAAAGCTGTGTCGCAGCGTGTGCGGCCCCACCCGCTTGGTGATCTCTGCCCTCTGCGCCGCCTCGACGACGATGCGGTGCAGATGCCGCGTGCTGACCGGCCTTATCGGATCCTGACCCGGGAACAGCCAGCCTTGCGGACGCATCACGCCCTGCTGCCGTCCGACCTTCCACCACTCCCGCAGCAAGATCAGCAGGTCGGCCGGGAGCATGGCGTTGCGATAGCGGCCCCCCTTGCCGCGCTCGACGCGGAGCAGCATGCGCTCGCTGTCGACATCGGTGACCTTCAGCGCCGCGACCTCGCCCACGCGCAGGCCGGCGCCGTACGCGACCGAGAGGGCGGCCTGATACTTGACCGCGGTGGTCGCGCGGAGCAGCCGCGTCACCTCGTCGCGGCTGAGCACCACGGGCAGATTGCGCGGATGCGCCGCACGCACCAGTTTGCGCGCCAGATCCGGCCGATCGATCGTTTGCGTGAAGAAGAACCGCAGCGCCGAAACGATGCTGTTCATGGTCGGCGTCGGCACGCCGGCCTCGCGCTGATCGATTTGGAACTGGCGCACGTCGTCGGGTGTGGCCGTGTCGGGCGAGCGGCCGAGGAACGTGGCGAAGCGTCCGACGTCGCGGATGTAGTTGCGCTGGGTCTGGTGCGAAAACCGGCGCACGTTCATGTCGTCGATCATGCGCTGGCGCAGCGGGCTGATCGCAGCAGTGCGGATGGTCTCGTTCATTGGGCGGCTCCTTCCTGGTTGAAGAAGCCGGAATGATTTGTCCGCTCAGCCGCTCCGATTGATCACAGCTGCGGTGTCGACGCGCTCACACGATCGCCGCCGTCCACACCCCTCCCGCGGAGCGGGTTCGTTCTTCCACCCAAAGCGGTCTATCCGAAGCCGACTGATCCTCCGCGCAAAAACCGGGCGGTTGTGGCTCCGGGAAACCGAAAAAAATACCCCGGCAACCTGTCAGAACTTCTGTGCAGAGGTACTAGTCGCTTTGAAGAGTAATCACTGCGCGGCGGGTCCCGATTGCGCTCGGATGACGAGGAGAACGGCATCGGCCAGGGACCGGGAGGCACGGTTCTGGACTCCGGCCTGCGCCGGAATGACGAGTGAAATCAAATGGGTATTTGTCACTCCGGCGAAGACCGGGGTGCAGTCGCAGTTCGCGCTGCGAGGTATCGAAGGAGCAACCCGTC
>DATJWY010000005.1:0-31468 GCA_035500775.1 Acetobacteraceae bacterium | reverse complement strand
GCATTCGCCCCCTTGGTTCCGGCGAGGGCCGCGTTGACCCGCTTGCGGAACGCCGGATTGCCCGCCGCCTCTTCGAGAATGATCTCGGCCAGTTTGGCGGCACCCAGCGGGATCAGGGAGTCCGGCGAGGGAGCGGGTTTGCGGGCCATCTGGGCAGGATTCCGATAAGCGTTAGGAAAAGGAAGGCCCGGGGCGGAGCCCCTGGCCTTCATCCCCTGAGCGTTGCCCCGGTCGCCTTGGCCACCGCCGCGACCACCTTCGCGCAGGCCGCCTCGATCTCCTGATCGGTCAGCGTCCGTTCGCGCGGCTGGAACACCACTTCCAGCCCGAGCGATTTCTGCCCCGGCTCCAGCTTGTCGCCCTCATACACGTCGAACAGCGACACCCCGGCGATCAGCGTCCGCTCCGCGCCGCGCGCCGCCTTCAGCACCGCCTCGGCCGTCACGCCGGAGGCGACGAGGAAGGCGAAATCGCGCTTCACCGGCTGGAAGGCGGGCAGGTCCGGCGCCGCCTTCTTGCGCCGCTTCGGGTCCGCCACCGCGTCGAGGAACAGCTCGAACGCCGCCACCGGCCCGGCGAGGTCCAGCCCCGCCAGCACCGAGGGATGCAGCGTGCCGAACGTGCCGAGCACGATCTTCGGCCCCTGCCGCACCACGCCGGACTGGCCGGGGTGGTAGAAGCCGGGCGCGTCCGTGGTGACGCTGAGCGCCTCCACCGGCACGCCGAGCGCCGCGAGCAGGGCGAGGAGGTCGGCCTTGACGTCCATCGTCTCCATCGGGCGGGCGGGCGCCGACCAGTGGCGCGGCGTCTGCCCGGCGCGCAGCCCGGCGGCGACCAGGCGCTGGCCGTCAGCGGCGAAGCCGGGCCCCACCTCGAACAGCGCCACATCCGGAGTGCCGCGCGCCGCGTTGCGCTGCGCCGCCAGCGCCAGGGTGGCGAGCGGGGTCGGCCGCATCTGATCGAGATCGGAGGCGATCGGGTTGGCGAGGGTGAGCGCCGCCGTCGCCTCGCCGAACAGCGAAGCCGCTGGCCCCGGCATGAAGCTGAAGGTGACGCATTCCGCGAAGCCGCGCGCCGCGAGCATCCGGCGGGCCAGCGCCGAACGGCCCTGGCGCGGCGTCAGCGTCGCGACCGGCACCGGCGCCACCGGGGGCAGGGAGACGGGCGCGATCCCGTCCAGCCCACGCAGGCGCAGCACTTCCTCGATCAGGTCGCATTCCGGCTCCACCTCGGCCGCCCCGGCGGCGGCGGCGGCGGCGCGCTCGGGCGGCAGCGCCGGGTCCTGCTCCAGCGCCGTGCTTGTGGCGAGGTCGTTGCGCCAGGAGGGGATGGCGACTGTGACCCGCGTTTCGTCCCGCGACCGCACGGCGCAGCCAAGCCGCACCAGCGCAGCCACCGCTTCCTCCGGCGGCACGGCGACGCCGCCGAGGCTGGCGATGCGGTCGAAGCGCAAGGTCGCCTCGCGTTGCCAGTGCGGCTCCGTTCCGGCGGCGGTGATCTCGCTCGCCTCGCCGCCGCAGAGTTCCAGGATCAGCCGGGTCGCCGCTTCCAGCCCGGCCGGGAGCAGGGCCGGGTCGATGCCGCGCTCGAAACGCTGCCGCGCATCGCTCGCGATCTGGTGCCGCCGGCCGGTGCGGCCGATGCGCACCGCGTCGAACAGCGCGCATTCGACGAACACATTGACCGTGCCCTCATCCGCGCCGGTCGCCTCGCCGCCGATCACGCCGGCGAGGGACTGCACCCCGGCCGCGTCGGCGATGACGCAATCTTCTTCCGTCACCGTGACGTCGCGGCCATTGAGGGCGCGGAAGCTCTCGCCCTGGCCCGGCCGCAGGGTCAGCACGGCGCCGCTCACCTTGTCGGCGTCGAACACGTGGAGCGGCCGGCCGATATCGTGGGTGAGGAAGTTGGTGACATCGACCAGGGCGTTGATCGGCCGCAGACCGATCGCGAGCAGGCGGCGCCGCAGCCATTCCGGGCTCGGTCCGTTGCGCACGCCGCGGATCAGCCGCCCGAGGACCCAGGGGCAGGCCTCCGGCATCGTCCCCGACCAGGTGATCGGGCTCTGGAACCGTCCCGGCACCGGCACGGCCTCCCAGGGGCGCAGCGTGCCGAGACCGGCGGCGGCGAGGTCGCGGGCGATGCCGCGCACCGAGAGCGCGTCGCCCCGGTTCGGCGTCACCGCGATCTCGATCACCGGATCGTCCAGCCCGGCCCAGGCGGCGTAGCCCTGGCCGGTGGGCGCGTCCTCCGGCAGCTCGATGATGCCCTCATGCTCCTCGCCAAGCCCCAGCTCGCGGAAGCTGACCAGCATGCCGGCGCTCTGCACGCCGCGGATCTCGCCGATCTTCAGGGTGATGTTGGCGCCGGGCACGTAGGTGCCGGGCGGGGCGAACACCACCTTGAGGCCGGTGCGCGCGTTCGGCGCGCCGCAGACCACGGTGACGGTCTCGCCGCCAATATCGACGGTGCAGACGCGCAGCCGGTCGGCGTTCGGGTGCTGCACCGCCTCGCGGATATGGGCGATGCGGAACGGCGCGAGCGCGGCGCCCCGGTCCTCGACGCCTTCCACCTCAAGCCCGATGGCGCTCAGCGTCTCGGTGATCGCGGCGAGCGGCGCCTCGGTGTCGAGATGCGCGCGGAGCCAGGAGAACGTGAACTTCATGGCGCGACCCCCTCATGCAGCATGGCGGGGGCGAGCGGATTGAAGCCGTAATGCCGCAGCCAGCGTATATCGCTTTCGTAGAACGGACGCAGGTCCGGAATGCCGTGCTTCAGCATGGTGACGCGCTCCACCCCCATGCCGAAGGCGAAGCCCTGCCACTCGCGCGGATCGATGCCGCAATTGGCGAGCACTTTCGGCTGCACCATGCCGCTGCCGAGGATCTCCAGCCAGTCGCCGCCGCCGCCGAGTTCGCCGGTCTTGCGGTTCCAGCCGATATCCACCTCCATCGAGGGCTCGGTGAACGGGAAGTAGCTGGCGCGGAAGCGCACCGGCAGGTCGGCGATGCCGAAGAAGGCGCGCAGGAAGTCGATCAGGCAGCCCTTGAGATGGGCGAGGGTGATGTCGCGGCCGATCACCAGGCCCTCGCATTGATGGAACATCGGGCTGTGCGTCGCGTCATGGTCGGCGCGGTAGGTGCGGCCGGGGACGATGACGCGGAAGGGCGGCTGCCGCTCCAGCATGGTGCGGACCTGCACCGGCGAGGTGTGGGTGCGCAGCACGCGCGGCGCGGCGCCCTCGGCCGCCGGGGGCAGGTAGAAGGTATCGTGATCGGCGCGGGCCGGGTGGTGGCCCGGAATGTTGAGGGCGCCGAAATTGTGCCAGTCGGTCTCGACATCCGGACCTTCGGCGATCTCGAACCCCATGGCGCCGAAGATCGCGGCCATTTCCTCCAGCGTGCGGCTGATCGGGTGGACCAGGCCGGGGGCGGTGGGAACCGGCGGCAAGGTGACGTCCAGCCGCTCGGCGGCGAGGCGGGCGGCGAGCGCCTCCTGCTCCAGCGCGACCCGGCGCGCCTCGATCACTTCGGTCAGCGCCTCCTTGAGCCGGTTCAGCGCCGCGCCGCGCTCCCGCCGCTGCTCCGCCGGCGTCTTGCCGAGTTCCTTGAGCAGGGTGGTCAGGCGGCCCGATTTGCCGAGCACCCCGACACGGATCGCGTCCCAGGCGCGCAGGTCGCGGGCCTCGGCCAGGGCGGCTTCGGTTTCGGCTTTCAGGGCGTCCAGGTCGTCTTGCATCATATCTCGTCCGCGTTGCCGCCGGGCGGGGGGCGGCGGGCGGTCTGGATAGCTTCCGGGGGTGGGGACGGCAAGGAGCCGGAGATGGGGAAGGCCAGGGGCGCTCCCTCCGTGGCCATTCCACCGCTCCTGCGGAGCGGCGGAACCTTGGGCCACTCCGCCCCTGGACCCCGCCAAAGGGCGGAGCCCTTTGGAAACCCTTCCCAGCTTGTTCGACCCGCGCCGAAGGCGGCGGGTTAAAGGTCGCGACGCCCTGTGCGCCGTCAGCTGGATTTTTCACGCACCGTCAGTAGTGCGCGTTCCACTCGGCCGAGCATGTTCTCCTCGCCGCCACCCATCCCCTCTGATTCAGAGGCTGACAGGCGAATGGCGTCCTGCTCCCACCGGCGCAATATCGCAAGCTTTTGCTCTCGCGACAGTTGAGGATAGTCAGCAACCTCTTGCGGCTCAGCAAAGAAGGCCTGGGGCTCTTGCAATGCCGCTTCAAAATCAACGTGAGACGTTCCCCGTGTCATTGGTCAAGTCCTCCCCTTAGCTAACGCCCATTTTCGCGCGATTGCTGGCCTGGCCGCTATAACTGACGGGCAAGCTTCCTCGAGAAGATGTGGACATGCCCTCATATCCACAAGCCCACTGGCCCCCAGCCCTTTGTTCGATCCACGCCAGAGGCGAGGGGTCGAAAGGTTTGGACGCCCTGGTCTTGTCCCGGTTCGGTGGACACCTCAACGCTTGAGCAGGAGCCGAAGGGTGCGTGGAGGCGTATCCGCGCGACACCCAGCTCCAAAAGTCGCTTCGTGGTTGACCCGACGGGTTCAGTCCTGTAGTTGAGAATGCGTCGCAATAACGCTCACTTGAAGACGCCGTTCTCGGGTTCCTGGAGCTAAAAATGTCCTGTCGGTCAACGCTTTATCGAACCATCCCCGCCGCTTGCCTGCTGACCGTGGTGTGGCAAGGCGGCGCGCTGGCGCAAACCGCGGCGGCGGACACCGCCTCGCACGGGTTCCTGGAGACGGTGCGCCGCCACACCGTGCTGACCTCCACCACCCCCGCCAACGGCGATCAGAACCCGTATGCGGTCGTCGTTGCCCCGGTTTCCGCCGGCAAGGTCCAGAAGGACGACGTGCTGGTCACCAACTTCAACAACAGCGGCAATTTGCAGGGGCTCGGCACCACGATCGTGGATTATAACCCGGGCACAAAGACGCTGAGCCTGTTCGCCAGCCTCCCGCGGCATCTCCCGCAATGCCCCGGGGGCATCGGGCTGACCACGGCGATGACCATGCTGAAATCGGGCTGGGTCATCGTCGGCAGCCTGCCGAGCCAGGACGGCACCACCGCGACCAAGGGCGATGGCTGCCTCCTGGTGCTGGATTCCCAGGGCAAGCTGGCAAGCGTGTGGACCGGCCCCACCATCAACGGCCCATGGGGCAACATGGCGGTCGTGGATCGCGGCACCTCGGCCACGCTCTTCGTCAGCAACACCGGCTTCGGCGTCGGGGCACCGGGACAGGACGTGGTGAAGAAGGCGACGGTGCTGCGCCTGGAGCTGACGATCCCGCCCGGTCAGGCGCCGAGGATCGACCGCCAGACCGTGATTGCCGACGGCTTCGCCGAGCAGGCCGACAAGGATGTGTTCACCATCGGTCCGACCGGTTTGGCGCTCGGGGCAAATGATACACTTTATGTTTCGGATGCGATCGGCAACCGCATTGCGGCGATCGACAGCGCCACGACCCGGACCAGCAGCGCCGGAATCGGGCGCGAAGTAACCAGCAACGGCTTCCTGAAGCGGCCGCTGGCGCTTGCGCTGGCGCCGAATGGTCATCTGGTCGCGGTCAACGGGTTGAATGGCCAGGTTGTCGAGATTGATCCCGCCGACGGTCACCAGATGTACGCGCAGTGGATCGATCCGAACAAGGCACAATCGCCTCCTGGCTCAGGCGACCTGTTCGGCATCGCCATGACGCCAGCGGGCGACGGCTTCTACTATGTGGAAGACGAGAACAACACCTTGGTTCTGGCGCATTAGGGCTGATGACATGAGTGGTTGTCCGTTTGCTTCCCGCCGGGGCCTCCTGGGCGCTGGTCTTCTGGGTGCTGCCGGCGGTCTGGTCGCCGCGATGGGACATGCCAAGGCGGCCGGAACGGCAATGGAAACGGGTCTCTCGATCTCGGGCCGTAGCGGTGGCCGGCAGACGCAAGAGCCGTTCTACGCCACACACCAGGGCGGCATCGTCACGGAGAGGCAGAAGCACACCTATTTCGCCGCTTTCGATCTCGTCACGGAGAAGCCAAGCGAATTGGTGCGCCTGATGAAGGTGTGGACGGCGGCAGCGGCAAGACTGCCCCGTGGCGACACCGGCGCCCCGCTGGGCGGTTCACTCGACGCACCTGGCGCGGATAGCGGCGAGACGATGGGGCTGGACGCATCCCGCCTGACCATGACGTTCGGCTTCGGTGCCGGCGTGTTCGAACATGAGGGCAGGGATCGTTACGGTCTGCGCGCCAGGCGGCCCGAGGCGCTGGTCGATTTGCCGGCCTTCAACGGCGACCAGTTGGAGCCGGCGCGCACCGGTGGCGATCTGTCGGTGCAGGCTTGCGCCGATGATCCGCAGGTGGCGTTTCACGCCGTCCGCCAGATGGCGCGTCTCGCGAACGGCACGGCGCGGCTGCGTTGGACCCAGGCCGGTTTTATCGCCGATTTCGCGGCCGGGGATACGCCGCGCAACCTGATGGGCTTCCGCGATGGCACGCAGAACCCGATCCCGAGAAGGACCGGCGAAACCGCCAAAACCAACCCGGCCAGCCTTGAGGATGTCGTTTGGGTGGCCGGCGAAGGCCCGTCCTGGATGCGCAACGGGACCTATTTGGTCGTCCGCCGCATTCGCATCATGCTGGAGCACTGGGACAACACCGATGTCTCCTTCCAGGAGGAAACCATGGGCCGGCACAAATATTCCGGCGCTCCGATCGGCGGGAAGAGCGAGTTCGATCCGCCCGACCTCGATGCGGTGGATGGAGATGGCAACCCGGTCATCGCGCAGAACGCACATGTGCGTCTGGCGGCGGCGGCGAGCAACGGTGGAGCGCAGATCCTGCGCCGGGCATTCTCATATAATGACGGCGTCAACGTCGTCGCCGAGCGTTGGCCACCATGGCGGCAAGGTCTGGAATACGATGCGGGGCTGCTGTTCATCGGCTACCAGCGCGATCCACGCACGGGTTTCATCAAGATCTTTGAACCGATGTCGAGGCTGGACGCGCTGAACCAATACACCACGCATACCGGTAGCGGTCTGTTTGCGATCCCGCCTGGTGTTCAGGAAGGCGGTTTTATCGGGCAGGGGCTGTTCTGATCGGAAGGTAAAGCCGGGGGCGAGCGCCCCCGGACCCGCACAAGTTAATGGTTTCCAAAGGCCGCCGGCCTTGGGTGGAGGCCCAGGAGGCAACGCCTCCTGGTGGGGTTCGGGGCGAAGCCTCGGATCACGCCCCCAGCGCCACCTGCACCGCCGCCTCGACCGCCGCGCGATCCCCGGCCAGCACGTGCTTTTCGTCCACCAGCGCGCCGCCGATACCAACGAAGCCTGCCCCGGCCTCCAGATAGGCCGGCACCTGCGCGGGCTCGACCCCGCCGGTCGGGCAGAAGGTCACGCCCGGGAACACGCTGCGCAGCGCCTTGATATGCGCCGGCCCGCCGGCCGAGCGCGCCGGAAAGATCTTCACCACGTCCGCCCCGGCGGAGAGCGCGGCCCGCACCTCGGTGGGCGTCATCGCGCCCAGCATCAGCAGCGCGCCCGCCGCCCGCGCCGGGCCGGCCAGCGACGCATCTACCCAGGGGGCGACGAGGAATCGCGCCCCCGCCTCCAGGCAGGCGCGCGCCGCGGCGACGTTCGGCACGGTGCCGGCGCCGATCAGCAGGCCGGGCTCCTGCGCCAGCCGCTGGATCAGGGTCGGGGCATCCGGCACGGTCAGGGTGATCTCGAACACGCGCAGCCCGGCGTCGCGCAGCCAGCGCACCACGGTTTCCGCCGTCTCAAGCCGGCTGGTCCGCACCACCGGCACGATCCGCGCCCGGCTCAGCCGCTCGATCAGGTCCTGGTCCGCCATCCTCGTCTCCCGGTTGTGTCTGGCGTGCAGCATAACCCGTTAGCGCGTGGGAGACTCGCTGGTTTCGCGCAACGCGCGACGGTGTTCCCGCCGGGCAATGCCCCGGCAATCTCCCCCTGGGCCGCCGCGGATGGTAGCCCGCCGTGGCTATTCCCCGCCGCGTTCCAATGCCCAGTCGGCGACGGCCTCCAGCCGCCTCGCCTCGTCGCGCAGGCGGCCGAGATTGTCGCCGAGTTGGCCGAGCGTGTCCTGATAGTGCCGCACGCTGTCGTTCAGGCCGTGCACCCGGGTGCGGAGCGCGTCGAGTGAATCGCGCCAGGCGCCCATCGCCTGCCGCTGCTGCGCCAGCGCCGCGTCCAGGGACGCGAGCGCGCGGTCGAGGCGGGCGTTCGGGTCCTCCTGGGCGGGCGGCTCGTTCCGGTTGGCGGGGAAGGGAAGGATGACCGCGCTCGTCATGAGATCGCCTCCGATCTGTCTCTGGGGCGATTAATAAAGGCGAAAGTTTTGACGAGCGAGCGCGGCCTGGGAAAGTTGGGGCGCCGGAGAAAAAATCTACAAAACGATGTGCGCGCCCAGCAGCCGCAACACCAGCACGGTGGTCAGCACCGCGATCACGATCACCGAGAGCACCCAGCGCAGCCCCATGTAATGGGCCGGCACCAGGCCGTGCCGCGCCGCCTGCGCCTCGGCGACCAGGGTGGCGATGAAGGCCGCGATCAGCACGGCGAGACTCAGCACCGGCTGCGTCACCAGCGCCACCAGCATGGCGATCCAGCCGACGAGCGCGGGCAGCACGCCGAGGGCGAAACGTTTGCGCTCCGTCGCGGTATCCGCCGGGGGGTGTTCGATCGCGGTGTCTCTGGCCGCTCCGTCGGCCAGGGCGAGCCCCCAGTGAACCCCGCCGAGGAAACTCAGGACGAGCGCGCCGTAGCCGATCAGCGCCAGCATCACGGCGGGCGACTGGTCGTAGCCGGCGCTCACCGCGGCGAGGCCGGTGGCGAGGAGTGGGATCAGCCCGGCAAGGCCGAGCAGGACAGGCACGAAGTCCAGTTTGCGGGTCATGCGAGCCTCCAGAAACAAAAACCGGCGCCCCTCGCGGAGCGCCGGTCAGTGTAACGAGGTCTGGGGTGATCAGTCGCGGTGCGCCGTGCGGGCCAGGGCCACGGCGCGCGCGGCCACCGGGCTCTGCCCGCCCCGCGCCACCGGCGCCGGCCGGATGGCGGGCAGGGACGCCACCACCGCGCGGCGGGAGGGCAGGGCGGCGCCGACCGAGACGAACACCGCGGCGAGGTAGGGCAGGGACTGGGTGAACAGCACCGCGCACCAGAGCGTCGCCTCCCAGGTGGCGAGGTGATGCACCGTGCCGACCCCGATCATCGCCGCCCAGGTCAGGGCGAGCAGGACCAGTTCCTCCCGCGCCATCACCAGGCCCTGCACCAGGGCCGGGGCGTCCTCCATCTTCGGCGTGCGCAGGAACGGCGCGCTGCGGACGATCAGGCCCTTCCACACCGCCTTGCCGATGGTGTGGCTGAGCGCGAGGCCGGCGACGGCGGCGCCCACCCGGTCGCGCCAGCCGCACGGCACGCGGGCGCCGTAGAGCAGGAAGATCTGCGCCAGCTTGAAGAAGAACAGGCCGATCGAGGGCAGCATGAACAGGATGATCGGGAACTCGTAGCGCATGGGCGCGGCGACCAGCCCGACCGACCAGACAAGGCCGAGCAGGGTGAAGGCGAGGCCGAGCGCGTCGCCCACCCAGGGCAGCCAGCCGGTGACGAAGTGCCAGCGCTGGCCTAGCGTCAGCGAGCGGTCGAACGGGTTGAGCAGGCCGCCGAGATGGCCGCGCACGATCTGCATGGCGCCATAGGCCCAGCGGAAGCGCTGCTTGCGGAAGGCGGCGAAATCGTCCGGCATCACGCCCCGGCCGAAGCTGCGGTTGGAATAGACCGCCTCCCAGCCGGCACGGAACAGGCGGAGCCCGAGTTCCGCGTCCTCGCAGATGGTCCATTCCGCCCAGTTGCCGCTGTCGGCAAGCGCTTCCTTGCGGATCAGCGTCATCGTGCCGTGCTGGATGATGGCGTTGCGCTCGTTGCGCGTCACCATGCCGAGCTGGAAGAAGCCGGCATATTCCCAGAACATCAGCCGCTTGAAGAAGCTGCCGTCATTGTCCCGGTAATCCTGCGGCGACTGCACGAAGCCGACGGCGGGGTTCGCGAAATGCGGCGCCATGCAGCGCAGCCAGTCGCGCTCGACGATGTAGTCGCTGTCCAGCACGCCCACGACGGTGGCGTCCGGCGCGGTTTCGCGCAGGCCGAAATTCAGCGCGCCGGCCTTGAACCCGGGCCACTTGCCGAGATGGAAAAAGCGGAACTTGGGCCCGAGCCGCGCGCAATGCTCGGCCACCGGCTCCCAGATCGCGGGATCGGTCGTGTTGTTGTCGATGACCAGCACCTCGTAATCCGGGTAGTCGAGGGCGGCGAGGGCATCGAGCGTCTGGCGCACCATGTGCGGCGGCTCGTTGCAGATCGGCAGGTGCAGCGAGACCTTGGGCAGCCTGGCGTTGTCGGTTTCCGGCGCGAGGGTCGGCACCCGGCGGAAGCCGCGGCCCCAGATCGTCTCCGCCAGCTCGAAACTGTCGGCGAGCAGCAGGAAGAGCAGCAGCGCCTGGCCGCCGGCGAGCGCGCCCCAGACCAGGGTGGCGGTGCCGCCGAGATACTTCCCGGCCATGGAAAGCAGCACCAGGGCGAAGCTGGCGCCGAAACCCTGGGCGAGGCCGGCGAGCAGCAGCTTGCCGGGCAGCCTTATATCCGGGCGGCGGGAGAGCAGCAGGCCCGCGAGCAGCGCGGCGGCCAGCACGCTCGCCCCGGCCCAGAGCGGCCAGTCCGGCGTTTCCCGCACCGGGCCGGTCATCGCCCATTTGGCGTGCCGGTCGAGATCCATCATGCCCCAGTAACCGGCGGCGCGGCCCTCGAAGCTCGTCTTCCAGGGCTGGTCGAAGGCTTCCATGACGAAGTAGTCGAGGCCGCGCTCCTGCGCCTCGTTGAAGAAGCCGCGCAGGAACAGCGCCTGGTTGACCCGGCTGGCCCGCGCGCCGCCGATGGCGACGCCGTTGGACGGCCAGCCCACCTCGCCGATGACGATGTGCTTGTCCGGATAGGCGGTCTGCACCTCATCCAGCTTCTGCATGATGTAGGCGAGGCTGTCCTTGACCGGCAGGCCTTCCCAGTAGGGCAGCAGGTGGATGGTGATGTAGTCCACCGACCGCGCCAGTTCCGGGTGCTTCAGCCAGACATGCCAGGGCTCGGCAGTGGAGACCGGCACATGCGTCGCCTGCTTCACCTCGTCGATGTAATGGACAAGCTGGGCGGGGGAGAGGTCGTCGCGCAGCAGCACCTCGTTGCCGACCAGCACGCGATCCACGTTGCGGTTATGGTTGACGGTGCCGATGAGGCGCCGCACCTCCTGCTCATCCGTGTCCGCATGGCGGTCGAGCCAGGCGCCGAGCGTCACCTTGAGCGGCAGATCGGCGGCGAGGCGGGGGATGTCCGCCATCTCGCCCTGCACCGTATAGGTGCGGATGCGCCCGGTCGTGTCGGCGGCGCGGACCAGATCGGCGCGGATCTCCGCCTTGCTCGGCCATTTGCCGGTTTCCGGGGATTCGCCGCGATGGAAGGGCGAGAAGGCCAGACCGGCGACGGTGCCGGTATAGTCCGGCACCTCCTGCTTCTGGTTCGCCATATCCCAGCAGCCCAGGGTTACCGCCGCGCTCATGCCGAGCGCCAGCAGCGTGGTCGGGTGCAGCAGGCCCCGGAGCGTGCGGCGCTTGCGCGGGGGCCGGTTGGCGGCGCTGAGGGTTGTCATGTCCTGTCCCACTGACACGCGGGCCCAGTTGCCCGTTACCGGGATGTAATCCTGGCTTCGGGGCGGTCTCCCGGCCTGAATATGGCGAATTGGGGGCGCGACGATGGGGGTGGTTAACCGGTTCGGGGGGTGCCCTGAGTCTTATCCCGCCCTTGGGCGCTTGCTACATAGCGGCTCATGTCCCTCGCATTCGAAGTCGCCGTCATTCTCCTGCTGATCCTGGTCAATGGCGTGTTCGCCATGGGCGAGCTGGCCCTGGTTTCGGTCCGCCGGGCGCGGCTCAGCGTTCTCGTGCGCAAGGGGGTGCCGGGCGCCGCCCTGGCGCAGGAGCTGGCGGACGACCCGCAGCATTTCCTGCCCACGGTGCAGGTCGGGATCACCCTGGTCGGCATCCTGGCCGGCGTGTTCGGCGGCGCCCACCTCGCCGCCCGGCTGGAGCCGGTGCTGGCCCGTGTGACGGTGCTGCGCCCGGTCGCGAGCACGCTCTCGCTCGCCCTCGTGGTCCTGCTCATCACCTATCTGACGATGGTGCTCGGCGAGCTGGTGCCGAAGCAGCTCGCCCTGCGGGCGCCGGAGCGCGTGGCGGCGCGGCTCGCCCGGCCGCTCCACCTGTTGTCCCACGTGAGCAGCCCGATGGTCTGGGTGCTCGGCCGCTCTTCCGAGCTGGTGCTGCGCACCTTCGGCGTCGATGGGGCGACGCGGCAGGAGGTGACGGAGGAGGAGCTGAAGGCGCTGCTCGTCGAGGGCACGCAGGCCGGCGTGCTGGAGACGGAGGAGCGGGACATGATCGAGCGCCTGCTCCGCCTCGCCGACAAGCCGGTGCGCGCCATCATGACCCCGCGCACCGAGATCGCCTGGATCGACCGCACCGACCGGCGGCAGGACATCGTGGCGACGCTGAAGGCCGCGCCGCACAGCCGCTTCGTCGTCTGCGACGGGGCGGTGGATAACGTGGTCGGCGTGGTGCAGGCCAAGGACATCCTGGACCGGCTGCTGGACGGGCGGGAACTCTCGCTGGCCGCCTCGCTGCGCCAGCCGATGGTGGTGCCGGACCGGGTGAGCGTGCTCGACGCGCTGGAACGGCTGAAAGCCGATCCGCTCGGCCTCGCCTTGGTGATCGACGAATACGGCAGCTTCGAGGGGGTGGTGACCGCGGCCGACGTGCTGGAGGCGATCGTGGGCGACCTGAACGAGCCGCGTCCCAGTGCGAGCGGCGCCGTGCCCCTGGCGGATGGCGAGTTGCTGATGGACGGGATGACGCCTGTCGATGAGCTGAAGGAGCGGCTTTTCCTGCCCGATCTGCCGGCCGAGGGCAGCTACCACACGCTGGGCGGCCTGCTGCTGGCGCTGCTCCGCCGGGTGCCACGCGTGGGCGACCGGATCGTCTTCGGCGGCTGGCTGTTCGAGGTGCTGGAGATGGATCAGCGGCGCGTGGTGCGGGTGCGGGCGAGCCGGGAGAAGCTGGCCGAGGCGTGAGGGCGTGAATCCCGCTGGTTGGGTTAGTCAGGCTCATAATCGGCGATCTTCAGTAAAGCAGCGGGGCTCTGCCCCGCGCCCCGTCACGCGCAGGCGTGCATTCGCACGACGGGGGCGAGCGCCCCCGGACCCGCACACGTTTAAGGCGGCCGAGATCGCGTCGTGAATCAGTATTCTGGATCGCATGCGTATTCCGCATGCCGTGTTTACGGCCTGGGAGTGCCAGACCTCTGCGGCTCGCCGCATCGGCTTTATATGAAAGAGTTTGTTGAAGTAATAAATCTCCAGTATTGTGTGGTAAATTTACAATTATCTACTTGGAAGTTGCCATGCGTTCGCTCGATCGTGACCGTGGCGTTGTCCTGGAGTGTGGTTCCCTTTTCAGGGAAGGGTAACTGCGGGGATTTCCGGACATGGCTGTTGATCAGACACCGCTGGGGCCCGGAGAGGTCAAGCGCTGGTTCCTGGATACGCCCGATGTCGCGGAGGGGACATTTGAAATTGCCCTGGTGCTCGGTGGGACAGTATCCGCCGGCGCTTATACGGCGGGAGCGGTCGATTTTCTGATAGAAGCCCTCGATGCATTTTATGAGGCAAAAAAACAGGGCACGGCACCAAAGCATGACGTCACGCTTCGGCTCATGGCGGGAACTTCAGGGGGCGGGGTCAACGCGGCGATCGCGGGGCGTGCCCTTGCGTTCAAATATCCGCATGTCGCGCGTGGGACGTCTGTTGATCCCGGAGCTCAGACGGGTAATCCATTCTATGATGTCTGGATCAATACGCTGAGGCTGGAGCGCTTTCTCGATACCAGCGATATCGATTCAGGCCTGACGTCGTTTCTCAATGGCCAGGCGATTGATGAAGGCGCGCGGCAAATCGCGAGCTTCAGGATGGGCGAGCCGCTGGCGCGCGACTGGGTGGCCTCCCCGCTCAGAATCATCCTGACTGTAACAAGCCTGTGTGGAATTCCGTACACGACAAGTTTCGGGAACGGGCTCGGCCAAAGCTATATCGATCACGCCGATTACGTGCGGTTCGCGCTGCTATACCCGGGCGGAACATTGGGCGAGCCGAGGCCTGACGAGTTGGTCCTGGCGTTCCAGAATGAACGCGTCCCGCAGGCCGTCGACTGGGATTATTTCAGCCAGTTTGCCCGAGCGACCGCGGCTTTTCCGGCCGGCTTTCCCGCCCGGGCGCTCGTGCGCCCGGCCAATCACTATCGTTATCGCGTTGTGCCTTACCCGGCGGATCCAACTCAGCCGAACCAGGGGCCAAACTACTTCGTGCGGGTGCCGGATTGGAAGGCAATGAAGCCCCCTGGGGCAGCCGACGTTCCGGATGACTGGCATTTCCTCGCGGTCGATGGCGGAGCCACGAATAACGAACCGATTGAACTGGCCCGGACGTCACTTGCCGGACTTTTGGGGCGCAACCCGCGCGGCGCCAAGGAGGCAAACCGGGCCGTGATTTTGATTGATCCGTTTGCCGGCCGAGCGGCTCTGGGACCGAGCGGCAATACGACGTTGTTCAATGAATTCGGAGCCATCGCCACGGCCCTGACGCAGCAGGCCAGATACGACTCGGCCGACCTGCTCCTGGCGAGCGATCCCACGGTATTCAGCCGTTTCATGCTGACCCCCGCGCGGGGGGAATTGCGGGGGAGTGAAGCCATCGCAAGCGGCGGTCTCGGCGCTTTTATCGGCTTTGCCTGCCCGGATTTCATGCGGTTCGACTATCTTCTGGGACGGGCCAATTGCCAGAAATTCCTCCGCGAGGAGTTTGTGCTCGCGAATGATAACCCGGTATTTAACGAATGGACTGAGGGTCAGAAAAGTGATTTCGGGAAGATGTCCCCGCAAGGCATGCTTCCCGTGATTCCGCTTTTCGGCGCGGTCACAATGCCTGAAGTTCTGGATCCTTGGCCTAAGGGCAAGCTGAAACCTGAACGCTACCGAGACGCAATCGAGGAGCGGTTTCGGGCGATCTTCGAGTTCGAGCTTTCAGACGACATCGCAAGAGCGGCCATAGCCTGGGTGGGAGCGCATGCGGCTCAGAAACGCGTCGCGGATTCCGTGATCGACGCCATGAACGCATATCTTGCAAAGGCAGGGCTGTCGTAATCGATGATTAGGGCCAGGCGCTGGCAACCCGGGGTATGTGATCCATGCCGGCGGGGTGGAGGCGTGCGCCGCGAAGCGCCGCCTCCCCATTCATGCCCGAAGAGGCCGCTTCCCCCAGGGACTTGACCCCGTCGCCGGCAAACGGTCTTGAAGACCTGAACGCGTGCGCGGAGCCGGGAATCTGCTCCCTTCCGCCGTGTCGGGAGATCTCGTCCAATGCCGAATCGCCGCCGTTTCCTGGCTCTGCTCGTCACCGCCTGCGCCGCCTCGCTCGCGGCGCCCCGGCGCGCGCGGGCCGGGGAAAAGCTCACCGTGCTGCTGGACTGGTTCGTCAACCCGGACCATGCGCCGTTGCTCGCGGCCCAGTATATCGGCGCCTATCAGGAAGCCGGGCTCGATGTCAGCTTCATCGCCCCGGCCGATCCGAGCCTGCCGCCGCGGCAAATCGCCGCCGGGCAGGGCGACCTCGCCCTCTGCTATCAGCCGCAGCTCTATCTGTTCGCCGATCAGGGCCTGCCCGTGCTCCGCGTCGGCACGCTGATCGACATGCCGCTCAACTGCCTGGTCGCCCTGAAGGCCAGCGGCATCAAAAGCCTCGCCGATCTCAAGGGGCGCAAGATCGGCTATTCGGTGGGCGGCGTGGATGAGGCGCTCATCGGCGCCATGCTCGGCTCGGCGGGGCTGACGCTCGCCGATGTCACCATGGTCAACGTCAATTTCCAGCTCGTCACCGCGCTGATGTCGCGTCAGGTGGATGCCGTGATCGGGGCCTACCGGAATTTCGAGGTCAACGAACTGAAGGAGAAGCACCAGGATCCCGTGGTGTTCTATCCCGAGGATCATGGCGTGCCGATGACGGATGAGCTGCTGCTGATCGCCAACCGGAACCGGCGGGACGATCCGCGCCTGCCCCGCTTCCTGAACGCGGTGCAGAAGGGGGTGATCTATCTGCTCGATCACCCGCAGGAAATGTGGGAACGCTTCGCCAAGGAACACCCGGATCTCGACAACACGCTGAACCGGACTGCATGGTTCGAGACGCTGCCACGCTTCGCCAAGAACCCTTTCTTATTGGATGCGCATCGCTATGACGTCTTCGCTGACTTCATGCTGGCGCATCACCTGATCCGGTCGAAGCCGAAGCTTGCCGATTACGCCGTGCAGCTTCCAGAGTAAGTGAAGGCCAGGGGCGCTCCCTCCGTGGCCGTTCCATCGGCCGTTCCGGCCGATGGAACCTTGGGCCACTCCGCCCCTGGACGAGTCCCGCCAAAGGCATAGCCTTTGGAATCCATTACTTGTGGGGGTCTGGGGCCTCAAGGCCCCAGCGGGGTCCAGGGGCAGCGCCCCTGGCCTTCCGCCACCAAGGGAAACCGCCATTGCCATCCGTTACCGCGCCAGGGCTGGTGGTCGAGGGGCTGGCCCTGCACTTCGGCGGGAGCGTCGTATTCGAAGATCTTTCGTTCCGCATCGAGGGCGGGCGCTGCGTCGCCTTGCTCGGCGCCAGCGGCATCGGCAAGAGCAGCCTGCTGCGCATCCTCGCCGGCCTGCTCGCGCCCAGCGCCGGCACGGTGCGGCTGAGCGACGGGGGCGCGCCGCGCGGCCGCATCGCCTACATGGCGCAGCAGGATTTGCTCTATCCCTGGCTGACCGCGCTCGACAACGTGACCCTCGGCGCCCGCCTGCGCCGGCAGCAACCGGATACGGCGCGGGCGCTGCATCTGCTGGAGCGGGTGGGGCTTGCCGGCCGGGCGCGGGCGCTGCCGGCCGAGCTGTCGGGCGGCATGCGGCAGCGCGTGGCGCTGGCCCGCACGCTCTATGAGGATCGCCCGGTGGTGCTGATGGACGAGCCGTTTTCCGCCCTCGACGCGATCACCCGCGCGCGGATGCAGGAGCAGGCGGCGGCGCTGCTCGCCGGGCGCACCGTGCTGCTGATCACGCATGACCCGCTCGAAGCCTGCCGGCTCGGGCATCATCTGCTGGTGATGAGCGGCCAGCCGGCGCGGCTCGGGCCGCCGATCGCCGTGCCCGGCAACGCGCCGCGCCCGCCGGACGACCCGGAGGTGCTGCGCCTGCAAGGGCAACTCCTGCGCCTGTTGAGCGCCGGGGAGGCGGAATGACGGCGAAGCTCCGCGCGCTCCTGCGCCCGTTCGTCACCTTTGCCGGGCTGCTCGGGCTGTGGTGGCTGGCCGTGCGCCTCGCCGTGCTGCCGCCCTATATGCTGCCGGACCCGGTGGATGTCGCCCGCGCCCTGGTCACGTGGCGCGACCTGCTGTTCTGGAGCACGCTGACCACGCTCACCGAGATCGGGCTCGGCCTGCTCGCCGGGGCCGGGCTCGGGGGCGGGCTGGCGCTCGCCATGATGGTCTCGCCGGTGTTGCGGCGCTGGCTGATGCCACTGCTGCTGCTGAGCCAGGCCATGCCGGTCTTCGCCCTCGCGCCGCTGCTGGTGCTGTGGTTCGGCTTCGGCATCAGCTCGAAGGTGATCATGGCGGTGCTGGTGATCTTCTTCCCCGTCACCGCCGCCTTCTTCGACGGGTTGCGGCGCACCGATCCCGGCTGGCTGGATCTGGCGCGCACCATGGATGCCTCGTCCGGGGCGATGCTGCGGCATGTGCGGCTGATGGCGGCCCTGCCGGCCTTCGGCTCCGGCCTGCGCGTGGCCGCGGCGGTGGCGCCGATCGGCGCCATCCTGGGCGAGTGGGTGGGAGCGGCCTCCGGGCTCGGCTACGTGATGCTGAGCGCCAATGCGCGCATCCAGACGGATCTGATGTTCGCGGCGCTGTTCGTGCTCGCGGTGGTGACGGTGCTGCTGTGGTGGGCGGTGGACCGGCTGTTGCGGCGGGTGCTGTACTGGGTGCCGGAGAGCTGATAGCCGATACTGGAGGCCCTTTCGGATGACCGGTGTCGCCCTTGAACGGATAACGGCCGATACAGGGTGGAATTTCCGGGCGTGTTTTGTGCCGATGCCCAGGACGGGCCAGTTCGTGCTTGGGTTGTCGCCCCAGGCGGCCTATATCAGCCCAAACATACGCCTTGCCCGTCCTGGCACCGGATCTCAGGAATGACCGGGACGAGGCATCCGCTTTAGCGCCGGAACTCTCCAATACATGCCCTTTTCCCAGTCCAATGCCGCACTCCGGCGGGCCCTCCAGGCGCGCGGATACACTGAGCCGACGGCGGTGCAACGTGCCGTCCTGCAACCGGAAGCCGAGGCGCGGGACCTGCTGGTCTCGGCCCAGACCGGTTCGGGCAAGACCGTCGCCTACGGGCTCGCCATCGCTGCCTCGCTGCTCGGCGGAGAGGATGTATTCCCGGCGGCCACGACGCCGCTGGCGCTGGTGATCTGCCCGACCCGCGAACTGGCCCAGCAGGTCCAGCGCGAACTCTCCTGGCTTTATGCGGAAACCGGCGCCCGCGTCGTTCCCTGCATTGGCGGCATGGATGGGCGCGTTGAAGCGCGCATGCTGGAAGCCGGCAGCCACATCGTCGTCGGCACGCCGGGGCGACTGTGCGACCACCTGCAACGCGGGCGCCTGGATCTTTCGGCGTTGCGCGCCGTGGTGCTGGATGAAGCCGACGAGATGCTCGATCTCGGCTTCCGCGAGGAGCTCGAAAGCCTGCTGCAGGCCACGCCGGAATGGCGGCGCACGCTGCTGTTCTCGGCCACCATCGCCCGGGACATCGCCGCCCTGGCGCGGCAGTACCAGCAGGACGCGCTGCGCATCGACACGCTGGTGCGCAACCAGCCGCATACCGACATCGAGTATCGCGCCATCCGCACGGCACCGAACGAGACCGAACATGCGGTGGTGAATGTGCTGCGTTTCTTCGAGGCGCCGACCGCGCTGGTGTTCTGCGCGACGCGCGAGGCGGTGCGGCATCTGCACGGGAGCCTGCTGGAACGCGGTTTCGCCGCGGTGGCGCTCTCCGGGGAGCTGAGCCAGGCGGAGCGCAGCCGGGCGCTGCAATCGATCCGCGACGGCCGGGCGCGCATCTGTGTCGCGACCGACGTGGCGGCGCGGGGCCTCGACCTGCCGGATCTGGACCTGGTGATCCATGCCGATCTGCCGACCAACCCGGCCACCCTGCTGCATCGCAGCGGCCGGACCGGACGGGCGGGACGCAAGGGCGTGTCCGTGCTGATCGTGCCCGCCAATCGCGGCCGTCGCGCCGAGCAGTTGCTCGCCACCGCCGGCGTGCAGGCGCGGTGGGAGGCGACACCTGATGCCGAGGCGATCCGCGCGCGGGACGCCGAGCGGCTGATCGAGGACCCGATCCTGGCCGAGCCGTTGGCGCCGGAGGATGTTGCCCTTGCGCGGCGGTTGTTGGCGGAGCGCGGCGCGGAAGAGATCGCCGGGGCGCTGATCCGCCAGCACCGCGCCCGTTTGCCCGCGCCCGAGGAATTGTCCGAGCCGCTTGGCCGGCCGGAATATCCGGGACGGCGTGAGGCCGTGCCGGGACGCTACAAGGCGGACAGGGACGCGACGCGCCCCAGGCGGGATGACTCCGACACGCGCCCGGGGCGGAGCAAGGCCGGTGCGGAGCGTCACGCAGAGTTCGCGGTGGGCGCGGCTGGCTCCTGGTTCAGCGTGAATATCGGGCGGCAGAAGAAGGCCGATCCGAAATGGCTCGTGCCCCTGATCTGCCGGCTCGGTCGGGTGCAGAAGCGCGACATCGGCGCCATCCGAATCTTCGCGCGGGACACGCGATTCGAAATCAGCGGGGAGGCGCGGGCGGATTTCATGGCGGCCCTTCCCAAGGATGATCCCGAAGGCATCGTGATCGTTCCTTCGGCGGCGCCGGTTGCCTCGCCGGGGCCGGGGCCGGGTGCTCGTAAGCGCGCCAAAGGCGATCGCCGCTAGAGCAAGATGGGTTTAGGTGGAACCACCTGAACCCATTAACTTGCTCGCTAAAACAAAGACCTAGAGCGGGATGAGCGCGTCCTTCAGCGATCATCACGCTCTAGTGGTGAAAATCAGACGGATGGTACCCGAAGTGCCCGCCGTCTGTTTACCATCGTCATGTGCTCACTCCTTCCTGGAACCGAACGGACTCCCTGCGCGCCGCTCGGGAGCGCAGGGGTCGACGATGGTCACGGCTCTGCCGTTGGCAATTGTGGGGATCGGGAAACCAACGGCACCGTTGATTGAGCCCGATACGGTGTCATTGGCCTGGATCAACATTCGTCATCAGAGTGACCGCTCTGCGTGATGCACGCGGCCCGTTTCTCAGATAACCCAGTCGTACATCACTCTTACTGGGGGAAATCGGTTGGAGAGCATGAACTGGATTTGGGGTTTGTCGCTCATCGCTCTGACCATAGCAATCCACACAACGGGTATCGTGATGACGGCCCTTGTGGGGCTGGCGATCACGCTCCGCTGGGAGCAGACTCGGCCCCTTGGTTTACGCCATGTGATCCCGATGGTGATCGGCATGAGCGCATCGATTGGACTGGAACTGGCTGTGCTGCACGGGATAGAGGCCACGATCTGGGCAGCAGCGTATGTGTGGCTTGGCGCGCTCGATTCGCCTAAAAATGCGATTCTTTATTCCATTGACTCGCTGACTACGCGAGGCGCTTCGGGGCTGATGCTGCCACCGAATTGGCAGATGATGGGCACGCTGGAGGCGGCCGACGGCATGCTCCTGTTCGGCATGAGCACGGCCTACATTTTCGCGGTGATGCTGGCATACTGGCCGATGCTCTCCAAGCCGTTCATGACCGGTCGTCCCCAGTGAAAGTCCGCTTTCTCCTGGTTCAGCGTGAATATCGGGCGGCAGAAGAAGGCCGATCCGAAATGGCTCGTGCCCCTGATCTGCCGGCTCGGTCAGGTGCAGAAGCGCGACATCGGCGCCATCCGGATCTTTGCGCGGGACACACGATTCGAAATCAGCGGGGAGGCGCGGGCGGATTTCATGGCGGCGCTTCCCAAGGATGATCCCGAAGGCATCGTGATCGTTCCTTCTTCGGCGCCGGTTGCCTCGGCCGGTCCGGGTCCGGGGCAGGATGCCTGGAAGCGGGCGAAGGGCGATCGGCGGTAGGCTGGCAGGCGACTGCTCGTCCTTCCCGCAGAGGGCGCTGCCCTCTGCACTCCCGCCAAAGGGCGTAGCCCTTTGGAAACCCGTTCCTTGGATGTGTGGTTATGCGGGTCCGGGGGCGCTCGCCCCCGGCGGGGTTCGGGGCAGAGCCCCGGCCTTCCTCACCCCCGAGGCCGTGCCAGATCCGCGAGCTTCGCCCCGACCGCCCCCACCAGCATCAGCGTCGCCATCGGCCGCGCCGTGCCGTCGCTGAGCGCGCCGACCGCGATGCCGCTCAGGGCCGCGAGCACGAATTGAAGTGTTCCCATCAGCGCCGAGGCGCTGCCCGCATGGGCCGCGTGGCGGGTGAGCGCGCCGACCGTGGCGTTGGGCGAGACGAAGCCGAGGCTGCCCTGCGCGATCACCAAGGGCAGCATCAGCCCGGCGAGGCCGCCCCAGCCGGTCCAGGCGGTGACCATGAGCAGGGCGGTCGCCACCAGATAGACCGTGGAGGCGACACGCAGCAGGTGGTCGCCGCCGAGCCGTCCGACCAGCCTGCCGTTCACCTGCGCCGCGCCGATATAGCCGATCGCATTCATGCCGAAGATCGCGCCGTAGAGCGCCGGCGGCAGATGGTATTGCTGGATGAACGCCGCCGGCGAGCCGCCGAGATAGGCGAACAGGCCGAACATCGCCATGCCCATCATCGCCGTATGCGAGAGGAAGCCTCGCTCCACCACGATGCCGCGATAGCGCCGCAGCATATCCGGCAGGTGCAGTGGCACGCGGCGCTCCGGCGGGAGCGTGTCGGGCACCAGGGTGATGATCACCGCGAAGCTGATCAGCCCGAAGGCGGTGCAGCCCCAGAAGATGTCGCGCCAGGTGGCAAAGGCCTGCACCAGCCCGCCGAGCGTGGGCGCCACGATCGGCGCGACCCCCATGATCAGCATCAGGAAGCCGAGCATCCGCGCCGCTTCCGGCCCGTCGGCCATGTCGCGCACCATGGCGCGCGGCACCACCACCATCGCCGAGCCGCCGATCGCCTGCAGGAAGCGGAAGGCACAGAAGGCGCCGATGGAGGGAGCGAGGGCGCAGCCGGCGGAACTGAGCATGTAGAGCGACATGCCGGCGATCATCGGTGCGCGCCGGCCGAAGCGGTCGGAGAGCGCGCCCTGCATGAGCTGCCCGCAGGAGAGGCCGGCGAACCAGGCGGCAAGGGTGAGCTGCGCGCCGCCCGGCATGCCGAAGGTGGCGTCGATGGCGGGGAAGGCGGGCAGATAGACATCGGTGGAGACCGGCCCGACCGCGGTCAGGAAGCCGAGCAGAACCGGCAGCCAGGGCAGGGGGCGGCTCATGCGTCGAAGAAAGGCCGCGGAGGGAAAGCCCCCTGGTCTTGGGACGATCAAGACATCAGCCCGTTGATCTGAGATCAGGATTTGCGGGCGAGGGGCGGCACGAAGAGCGGCGCGGTATCCCAGGGGAACAGGATCCAGGTGTCCTGCGGCACCTCGGCGACGAAGGTGTCGGTCACCGGCCGCCCGGCGGGCTTGGCGTAGAGGCAGGCGAAATGCGCGCGCGGCAGCAGGTCCCGCACCACGCGGGCGGTGACGCCGCTATCCACCAGGTCATCGACGATCACGAAGCCCTCGCCGTCGCCGGCGGCGGCGGGCGGCTTCAGCACGACCGGCTGCGCGCCCTTGGCCTCGTCCTCATAGGTGGCGACGGAGACGCTCTCGATCAGCCGGCATTCCAGCTCGCGGGCGATGATCGCGGCAGGGATCAGGCCGCCGCGCGTGATCGCGACGATGCCGCGGAACGGCCCGAGCGGCATCAGGGTGCTGGCGAGGGCCCGGGCGTCGCGATGCAACTGGTCCCAGGTAACAGTGGCGTAGGTGGTCATATCAGAACAGACGGCCCCCATTCGGCACGAGCATGTCGGGCCGGATCAGCACGATTTCGCCGTTATCCGCAGGCAGGCCGAGGGTCAGCACCTCGCTGACGAACGGCCCGACCTGGCGCGGCGGCAGGTTGACGACGGCGCAGACCTGCCGGCCGATCAGCCGGTCCGGCGTGTAGTGAACGGTGATCTGCGCGGAGGATTGGCGGACCCCGATCTCCGGCCCGAAATCGATCCACAGCCGCAGCGCGGGCTTGCGGGCTTCCGGGAACGGTTTGGCGTCGAGGATGGTGCCGACACGAATGTCGATCCGGTCGAACTCTTCCGGGCTGACGGTGGTGTCATTCATGCGCTTGTGTATGCCCAAGGTGGAGGGCTTGCCAAGGTGATACAGCGCGGGATCAGGTCACGCTCCGCGCATGGCCAAGCGGCGCCGCCCCGGTTCCGCCGGGGCGGCACGCCGCCTTTGGTTCCCGAACGCCGGCGATCAGGCGCCGATCGCCATGCCCGTCACCGGCTCCACCGCGACCAGATGGTCCTCGACCGCCTTCACCCCCGGGATGTTCTGCGCGGCGACGCGCAGCGCCGGGCGGACGCTCTCGTTGAAGATCACGCCGTCCAGCGAGACGACGCCGTCGGTGACGGTCACGGTGATGCTCTGCGCGCCGCACCAGCTCTGTTGCGCCAGATGGTCGCAGAGCTGGTCGCGGATCGCCTCGTCCGTGGGGTTGACGCCCTGCGCCGCGCGCAGCGCCAGGCCGAGGGCGCGCACGAGGTCGGCGCGGCTGATGATGCCGACCAGCGCATCCCCGCGCATCACGGGCACGCGCTTGATGTGCTTGCGCTCCATCAGGTGGACCACGTCCTCGAGCGGCGCGTCCTCGGTGACGGTGAGCACGTCGCGGGTCATGATGTCTTCCACCCGGCGGCTATGGGTGCGGACATAATCGTTCGCGAGATGCGAGGGGCCGAGGAGGAATTCCAGCCATTTGGAGCGCTTCTGGTCGGTCTGCGTCTCGCCGCGGCGCAGCAGGTCGCCCTCGCTCAGCACGCCGACGAGACGGCCGGACGCGTCCACCACGGGCAGGCCGCTCACATGGTTGGCGAGCATGCGGGTAATGGCGTCCGCGATCTGCGTATCCGGTTGGATCGTGGCGACGGCGCGAGTCATGATATCTCGTGCAAGCATGGCTTTCCTCCGAACCTGATGGTGTCCGAACCTGATCGTGCCATCTTCGCACTCGGTGGCATGCGGACAATGATACATATCAAGCCGCGGGCGGGTAAGCATTCCTGCGCCCGCGCGTGGGACGCAACCGCCGCCCGCGCGGCTTGCGTCCTTGCCCATGGCATTAGCGCTTCCCATGTCCCACCGGTTCCGCATCGCCGCCTGCCGAAAGTGGCGGGCCGGGGGACGCGGCCAGGGCAGTATGCGCCCCGGATCATTGAGGAAGGTGAGGGACGGGGCGTGACCGCGGGGGCGTGACCGGGCTGGCGCGGTTCGGGCTTCTGTTTCGCGGCCGGATCAGGCAAGCTCGTCCAGCCGACCCGCGGCAGGCGGGACGCATGCCGGCGCGGACCCATGGCGGCCTGATACCGCCCGGGGGCGCCCGGCCAGGCAGGGGGCGGCGGTTCATCCGATGATCTCTCGTATCTTTGCCGTTCTCTCGGCGATTCTGCTGGTCGGGGCCTTCGCGCTGGCGACGCTGGAGCCGCCTGACTTCACCCTTGGGCAGGCGCTGCTGATGGCCGGCGATCACGTTCTGCTCGATCTGCAACGCTTCATGCAGGCCCATCTCTCCGACCGGATCTGGGTGTATCTCGTGGTGCCGATGCTGCTCCGCCCGGCCTGGCTGCCGCTGGCCGGGCTTGGGCTTATCCTGTTCGGCATCTCGGCGACCGCCGGCCCGCGCAGCCCTTCCGGCAGCCGCCGCTGGCGGAGTTAGAGCGCGATCGCTTGAGGCTGACAGTCGGAAAGCGTGAGTCGCGCTCTCAAAACAAAGTCTTAGACCATGATCGTATCAGTCAGTCTGGTCCGGTCATGGTCTAAGGCGGGGAAGCCGCCGCGCCGCTACAGCGGGAAGACCAGGCAGGTCGTCGTCCCGTGCGCCAGCAAGCGGCCCTCGGCGTCGCGCAGGCTGCCCTCGGCGGTGGCGACGCGCTTGCCGACGGCGATGGTCCGCCCCTCCGCCCGCACCGGCCCCGTGGTGTTGGTCATGGCCTTGATGAAGCTGATCTTGAATTCCAGCGTCGTGTAGCCGGTCCCGCGCGGCAGGGCGGAATGCACGGCGCAGCCCATGCAGGAATCGAGCAGTGTCGCGGCATAGCCGCCATGGACGCTGCCGATCGGGTTATAATGCTGATCGCCGGGGATGCCGACGAAATGGGCCCAGCCCTCGCCGAACTCCGTCAGGTTGAAATCCAGCAGGCGCATGATGGGCGGTCGCGGTAGCCTTCCCTCGGTCATGGCGGCCAGGAATTCGAGGCCGCTCTGCGACCGCAGCGTCTCCCGGTCCACGACGCCGTAGCGCGCGGTTTCGCTCAGGCCCTCGGTTTCCTCGGTATTGTCACGCATCGTTGCTTCACTCCGCTATGGGTGAACGGGCGGCGTAGGGGGCGGCGGCGCTTCTTTTCCGGCAGCGCGGCCGCTACACTTCGATGGCGAGCGCCACTAAAACCCGTTTTTGATTTCGGGCGCAATTAAAACCGCGCGAGGTGCCAGGCCGAGGCGACGAGGTGTGTCATGCGGGTGACGAAGGAGAAGGCGGCGGAGAACCGGGAGCGCATCCTGCAAGCGGCCGCCGCGCTGTTCCGGGAAAAGGGCTTCGAGGGCGTCGGCGTGGATGCGCTGGCGGCGGCGGCCTGCCTCTCGCATGGCAGCGTCTATAGCCATTTCGGCTCCAAGGAGGCGCTGGCGGCCGAGGCTGTCGCGCATGCGCTCGCACAGAGCCTGCCGCAATTGGGCGGCGGGGCGGACGGGGAGACGGTGCCGCTCGCCACGATGGTGCGGCGCTACCTGTCGCGGACGCACCGGGACGATCCGGGCGGCGGCTGCGTCATCGCCGCTCTCGCCGCCGAGGGGGCGCGGCAAGGCGAGGCGGTGCGCGCCGCTTTCACCGAGGGCGTGCGCCGGATGCTGGGCGGGTTGGCCCCGGCGGTGCCGGAAGATGACGCGACGGCGCGGGAGGATGCGACGATCGCCGTGCTGGCGACGATGATCGGGGCGCTGATCCTGTCGCGCGCGGTGGACGATCCGGCGCTGTCCGACCACATCCTGCGGGCGGCGGGGGCGCATCTGCTGCGGGATGCGCCGGCAGAAGAGGTGGGCACCGTTCCGCGGGTCCAGAGCAAGATGGGTTCAGACGGGAACCCCTGAACTCAACTGGAAATTCCGACCAGATGCCGCCGCAAGGTGCAGCACGCCATCCGTCAAATACAAATAGACGCTTTTACGCGCTACGCGCACGTATCGAATATTTTATTGCCGGACTAAAGAATTGCCGCTGCGTCGCCATGCGCTACGACCAGACTGGCACCAGTGCCCTCGGTTTCGTGCTGCTCGGCTGCATCCACTTCTCTGGATCAGGTTTGTCCACGCGGCGTAGATTATCTTGGCGGACGTTGGCCGACTGATGGAGGGCTAAGTTTCATACGTCATCCAGGTTGTTCGACTTCAGGGAGTACGTCGCATGGCCGCCTGTTCCAGCACCACGTTACAGCTTGTGATTGCCGCTGCAGTACTCGCCGGCTGCGCAACCGGCGCAAAGCCGAGTGCAGGGCCATCGCAGATTAAGTTCGAGGTGACCGACCTCAGCAACACGTATCACCCTTCCTCGGTGATCAGTCAGACCGGGCAAACAGTGAACTTCCCTATACCGTTCAACGTCGTGATCCGGACGGTGGGGACGGATCAAACGGGCGTACGTGCTCTGCTGATATACACGACCTCCTATACCGCAGGATGCGACGGCACCCCGATTGAAGAGGCCTACCGGACCAAGCGGATAGTGCTCCCCGAGGGCGTGACCTCGGAGCCATCCACAGCGACGAGGCAGAGCTATAAGCTCCCGCTTGATACCTTCACGCTGCTTAACCTCGGCCTGTGCAGCCGTCCGGCACCGACAAGCTTTCATCTCCGGGCGCGGGTCCTGAATGGGAATGCTATCTGGTCCGGCTCCGATCTAACCATCCGGATAGGGGGCGCCCCGGTGCGTCCAGCAAAGAGTTCATGACTCTGCTGCAACCGGATCTGTCAGGGCTCGCTCATGGCGGCATAGGCGGAACCCGACCTCCACCTCTCGTCGTCAGGTTTGGCGCGAGCCCTGACAGAACCCCTTCTGGCTGGCTGAGTGAGTCCTGCCCCTAGGCGAACGCGCCGGAAACGCGCAGGCTGTTTCGATGTCCAGCCCTTTTCCAGCGGCAGGAGAACAGGCGTCTTCCCGTCCGGCCTTGCCACGCACCGTCGTCGCTCTCGGCCTGGTTTCGATGCTAATGGATGTCTCGTCGGAGATGATCCACGTGCTGCTGCCGGTCTTCATGGTCAGCACGCTCGGTGCGTCGGTGGCATCGGTCGGGCTGATCGAGGGCATTGCCGAGGCGACCGCCTCGATCTCCCGCCTGTTCTCCGGCGTGGTGTCCGACTGGGTGCGGCAGCGCAAGCGCCTGGTGCTGCTGGGCTACGGGCTCGCGGCGTTGAGCAAGCCGCTGTTCCCGCTGGCGCACGGGGTCGGCGCGGTGCTCGGCGCGCGCTTCCTCGACCGGATCGGCAAGGGCATCCGCGAGGCCCCGCGCGACGCGCTGATCGCCGACGTGACTGCCCCCGACCAGCGCGGCGCGGCGTACGGGCTGCGTCAGGCGCTGGATACGGTCGGCGCCTTCGTCGGGCCGCTGCTGGCGATGGCGCTGCTGCTGGCGACCGGGGACACTATCCGGCTGGTGTTCTGGTGCGCCGCCGTGCCGGCCTGCGCGGCGGTGGCGCTGGTGGTGTTCGCCGTGCGCGAGCCGCCCCGGCGCGCCGATCCGGCCCGGGGATGGCAGGCGTTTCCGCTGCGCCGCGCCGGGCTGCGGCGTCTGCCCGCCGCGTACTGGCGGATGCTCGGCGCCGTCGCCGTGTTCATGCTGGCCCGGTTCAGCGAGGCCTTTCTCGTGCTCGCGGCGCGGGGGAGGGGATTGCCGGTGGGCTGGGTGCCGGTGGTGTACGTGGCGATGAATTGCGTCTATGCGGCGGCCGCCTATCCGCTCGGGGCGCTGTCCGACAGGCTGGGCCGGCGGCGGTTGCTGATCCTCGGCATCGGCGTGCTGGTGGTGGCGGATGGGGTGCTGGCCGTCGCGCCGTCCTGGCCGGTGGTGCTCGTCGGCGCCGGGCTCTGGGGGCTGCACCTGGCGGCAACCTCGGGGCTGCTCTCGGCGATGGTGGCGGATGCCGCGCCGGAGGATCTGCGGGGCAGCGCCTTCGGCCTGTTCAACCTGGTGCAGGGGGTGATGTTGTTGCTGGCGAGCGTGCTCGCGGGCTTGCTCTGGGATGTGGCGGGGGCGCCGGGGACGTTCCTGGCTGGCGCGGCCTGCGCGCTCGCGGCGTTGCCGGCGCTGGCGCGGCGATAAAGCCGGCGCGGCTGGGCGTTTCCGCCCCGCGTCCGGGGAATGGTGCCGGGTGAGGGATTTGAACCCCCGACCTTCGGTTTACAAAACCGCTGCACTACCGCTGTGCTAACCCGGCGAATCGGCGTGACGCCGTTGGTCCTGATCGTTCGGAGTGAGGTGCTTCCACCTGCGTCATGCGACGCGCGCGTGACCAACCCCACCGCCGGCCTTTTCTAGCCGTTTCAGGGGCGCTTCTGCAAACGTCCGATCCGGCCGTGCCGGCCGGATCATGCGTGTCGTCCGTGTGCCGCGGCTGGAGGCGCGCTGTTCACCCGGGTAATCGCCGGGGAGCTTCGAGGTCTTATGAATGCCTGTGAATACTCATCTGGTGGCGAAAAATCCTGTCGATCGCCGCATCGGATCACGCCAAAAGTAAAATAAAATCCGATGCTTTTATTTAATATATAATACAATCGTAGCCAATTTCTATGACATAATTTATTTGTTCTGAATTATTTAATATTTATTTATTTCAATTCATTAAATTGTAAAGTCCAATGGAAAGCGTGGATTGACCACATCTGATTGTGACGGCGGGGTTGGCTTGGATGTCGTAGCTTGTGGAAGGAGAGCATTTTCCAACGGACTCTAATAGGAGAATTCCGATGCCGCTTATCAACGTGGTGATCGTCTTGATTGTGGTGGGCGTGCTGCTTTGGCTCGTCAATACCTACATCCCCATGGACGGAAAAATTAAATCGATCCTGAACGTCGTTGTCGTCATTATGGTTGTTCTATGGCTTCTGCAGGTATTTGGGGTGTTGGGCTCACTGAGCGGCGTTCGTATCAGCCACTGACTTGAGGGGCCGTTTGGAAGCGCGGCTTGTGCGTGTTGTGTGGCGAGGGCATTCGCCGGGGAATAGGGGGCAAGAACATCGCCGGCGGCTGGCCGAGATCGAGGAGAATGCCAAACATCGTGCGGCGGGCCCGACGAGCGCGGCATGGCTGGCAATCGAGTCGCGCCGGAACTGTCGGGAGTTTCGTGGGCGGACGAACGGAACGCTGCTTGCCCGGGTCATTAGCATCGGATATATTTTGTTTGCTGTCTGTCGCCTAGCAGACGCGGCGGTTCGCAGGGGTGCGCGCCCCAAAATTATTGAACACGATTGACCGGGCGTGGCATGGCCTCGCTTCGTGGTGCTTGGATTGAATGCTGGCCGCGATCTCGTCCGCTCCCGCGAAGAGTCCGGGTGGAACTTGCGTCTCGCAACCGTCCCATGGGCCTCGCTTCCCGGCGTGAGGCCACGTTGTCTGGTTCCGCCATGTTGTCCGCCTGGGCCAGCGAGATGGAGGGCTAACCCTCGCCGAACGGGGTGTTATGGTTACGCACGAGAGCATCCGCTGGTGGCGCCTCAATGTTCGGTCCGGCCTATGTCTGGAAGCCGCGCCGGCACCTCATGGCCACCGCTCATTACTGGGATGCTCGCGTCAGGCTCACCCGGTTTTAGTGGCAGGAGACATACGCCCGGATGGCGGTGTAAACTTGCCGTCGCCCTTTGGAATACGGCCATACATGGCCCGATAGCAGAATTAAGTTGCCGACTACCCCGGCGCGTTAAATCATCCGGTTTCGCTCTCCGGTCGCGGTTACCTTCACGATTTGGTCGCAAAGGTCCGCTGCCGGAACGCCTCCACAAACGCCGTTGCGATCTTTCGCCCACAATCTCAGCGCGATCTCACATCGAAATCTGTCCGAAAGAATGAAGCCACTGTCCTCCAATCCGCTCCCCCCTGAATCCCCCAATCGCGAATCCGTCGAGGCGCGCATGCGCCGGGCGCTGGGTCTTGCCGATGGCACGGCCCCGGCCGCGCGGCCGCGACCCGAGCAACCCCGGCCGAGGGCGGACGCTCCCTCGTCTGACCGGCCTGCGGGAGCACGCCCCCGGCAACGCTTCGTGCAGGACGGGGAGGTTCCGGTCACGGTGGTGAACCGGCAGCATGAACCCGATGCGCCCGCCAGGCCCTCGGTCAATCGCCTCGGCGGCACGGATGCCGCGCTGGCGAACGAGCAGGCCGCGCGGCGGCAGGCCGAGCGGTCGCTGCAGCAGGCACTGGCGGCGATCCACGATCTCCGGACGAAGCTGGGTCATGCGGATCTGGCGCGGCAGGAGGCGGTCGAGGCGGCGCGGACGGAGCGGGAGGCCGCGGAGGCTCTGCGGGCCGCGTTCCAGAAACAGGAGTCCGGGCTGGCGGAGGCGCTCGCGGCCGAGCGCGCCGCGCGCATGGCCGCGGAAAGCGCCCTGCATAAAGCGCTTGCCGCCCGCGGACGCACCGAAGAGGGGCGGCAGGCGGCCTTGGAGATGCGGTCCGCCTCCGCTCCGCGGGACGCGGTGGCGCCCGCCCCCCGCGAGCCTGCCGCCGCCGTGCCCAGGAAGACGCGCAAGCCCGCCACGCCGAAGCAGCGTGAGCCGCAGCCGGTGAAATGGTGGCTCGGGACGTCCGGCAAGCGCTGAGCCCGCGGCGGTTTGTTGATCAACGGCCTGAGGCTTATTAGGGCGTGATTGTCTGAGATTGAAGCGTAAGGACTTGGGGCTTTGCCCCAAGCCCCACTGGGGCCTTGAGGCCCCAGACCCCCGATATCTTATTGCAACGATGAAGTAATGGGGTC
>DATJWY010000004.1:0-12467 GCA_035500775.1 Acetobacteraceae bacterium | reverse complement strand
GCGACCGGGACGATGCCGTGCCAGGCCTCATACATGGCCGGGCGCACGAGATCGTTCATCGCCGCGTCCAGCACCACGAAGGGGCGGATCGTGCCTTGCCGCTTCACCCGGATCACCTTGGTCAGCAACACCCCGGCCGGGCCGATCAACCAGCGGCCGGGCTCCAGCGCGAGCGTCACGCCGAGATCGCCGAGCGTCTCCCGCATCGCCCCGGCCAGCGCCGTGGGCGGGCAGGTCGGCTCGTCGCGATAGCCGATGCCAAGCCCGCCGCCGCAATCGACGACCCGCACCGTCAGGCCCCGCGCCCGGAGTCCGCCCACCAGCTCGGCGATACGGGTGAAGGCGGCGCGGTAGGGCGCGGCGGAGAGGATCTGGCTGCCGATATGCACGGCCAGCCCCACCGGCGCGATGCCGGGCAGGCTGGCGGCGCGGGCATAGAATTCGGCGGCATCCGCCCAGGCGATGCCGAACTTGTTCTCGGCGCGGCCGGTGGTGATCTTGGCGTGGGTGCCGGCATCCACGTCCGGATTGACCCGCAGCGCCACCGGCGCGACGCGGCCGAGCCGGCTGGCGATGGCGGAAAGCTGATCCAGTTCCTCGGCGCTCTCTACGTTGATCTGGCCGACCCCCTCGGCGAGGGCGAGGCTGAGTTCCGCCTCGGTCTTGCCGACGCCGGAGAAGACGATCCCTGTCGCGTCGATGCCGGCGGCACGGGCGCGGCCGAGTTCGCCGCCGCTGACCACATCCGCCCCCGCCCCCTCGGCGGCGAGCACGCGGAGGATGGCGAGATTGCCGTTAGCCTTGACCGCGTAATGGATATGGGCGGTGAGCCCCGCCGCGTCGAGCGCGGCGCGCAGGGCGCGGAACCGGCCACGCAGCACGCCGGCGCCATAGACCCAGCACGGGGTGCCGCAAACGGCGGCGATGCGCGCGAGGGGGACGCCTTCCAGCGTCAACCCGTCCAGCGTGTCGCGGGTGAGGAAGGGCCGCGCGGCGATCAGCTCGGCGGCGGTCGGGTCGGGATTGTCGGGGAGGGAAAGCGGTTCGGACATCGATGGAAAATAGCCGATCGCGACGAACCGGCCCAGATGACTCAGGTCTGCATCATCGCGATCCGGACGACCTCGCGGATCGAGGTCTCCGAGGCCGAGCCGTGACGCCAGACGGCAAGCGTCGCCACACGCGCGATCGCGGGATCGGCGGCACGCGTCTCGATATCCCCGGCCCCACACCAGCGTTCGACCGCCGCCGCGGGCAAGAGGGTGCGCCCGAGCCCCGCGGAGACGCAGCCGATGATGCCGTCAAGCGTCCCGAGTTCCAGAATCCTGGCATCCCCGAAGGCCCTCGCGGTTCGCTGGCGGTACACACACCCCTCGCGGAACACGATCACCGCGTCCTCCGGCGCGCGGCGCGCGGGACGGACCTCGACCAGCCTCTCCTCCCAAAGCCGGGCGGAGTCGCATCCCGGGTCGAGGACATCCTCGGCAACGAACGCAAGATCCAGGGCGCCCGTCTTGATGCCTTCGGCGAGATCGGTGCTCGTTCCGGTCCGCAATGAGAGCCGCATGTCGGGCATGTGCTCGCGGATCGCCCGCAGGAGCGGGGGAAGACGGATCGCGGCCGTGGTTTCCATCGCCCCGAGGCGGAGCGGCGGCCATTTGGTTCCGCTCGCGCGCACATGCCATTCCGCTTCCTCCATCAGGGAACGGACGCGCCGGCCATAATCCAGGAGAACCATGCCGGCCGCCGTCGGCATCATGCGTGAGTCGATGCGCTCGACCAGACGCCGGCCGAGCCGTGCCTCCAGTTTCTTCAAGCGCGCCGTGACGTTGGACTGCACGCAGCCGAGCCGCTCCGCGGCGCGCGTGACACTGCCAGTCTCCACGACGGCCTCAAGGAAGGCCATGTCCCGAACGTCGATCATTAAATATGAACGATATCAGCGATTTTTTTCATTTCAAGTGATGGACTGAACGGGAGAGACTGCACCGCGCAGGAGGAAACGCCATGGACCCCATCGCACGCCTCGGCCTGGACGTTCCCGTCATCCAGGCCCCAATGGCCGGCGGCTTCACGCCGGCCGCCCTTGTCGCCGCCGTCAGCCGGGCGGGCGCGCTCGGATCGTTCGGATGCGCGTACATGAACCCCGATGACATCCGTCAGGCGGCCGCCTCGGTGCGCGACGTGACCGATCGGCCGTTCGGGATGAACCTCTTCGTCCACCCGGACGAGCGTTCGAGTCCGGGCGCCTTGAAAGCCGCCCTTGAGGCACTGAGCGCGGTACGAACCGCCGCCGGGCTGCCGGCCCATCCGTCCCTGCCCGCCCGGCTGCCGCTCGACCGGCAGGTCGAGGCCGTCCTGGATGCCAGGCCCGCCCTGTTCTCCACGACGTTCGGACCACCCACGCCCGCCATGATCGCCGCCTGCCGCGCGCGCGGCATCCTGATCGCGGGCACCGCGACGACCCCCGAGGAGGGCGTACTGCTCGACGCGCTTGGCGTTGACATCATCGTCGCCCAGGGCGCGGAGGCGGGAGGGCATCGCGGCACGTTCACCGTTCCATGGCGGGAGGCGATGATCGGCACCTTGCCGCTCGTGTCGCTGCTGACGGCCAGGATCCAGCGCCCGGTCGTCGCGTCGGGCGGCATCATGGATGCGCGGGCCGTGCGCGCCGTGCTGGCGGCCGGCGCCGCGGCGGCGCAACTCGGCACGGCGTTCCTGCTTTGCCCGGAGGCCGGCACCCCCGAGCCGCACCGGCGCATGATCGCGGATCCGCATCCCCGGCCGACAATCGTCACATCGGTCTATACCGGGAGGCCCGCCCGCGGAATCCACAACCGTTTCGCTGACGACATGGCCTTCCTGGAAGGCGCCACCCCGGCATTTGACGATATGAATGCGTTGACCCGCGACCTGCGGAAGGCCGCGGCCGGGCGCGGCGACGCGGAATGGATGTCGCTCTGGGCCGGGCAGGCCTACCCCCTCGCGCGGGCCGCTCCGGCGGCAGACATCGTCAGATCGCTCGCGATCTGACGAAACACCGCCGTGAGGTATCCGCAGGAAAAGGCCGCGCGCGCCCAATCCGCGCCAGCGCGCCTCCGGACGGGCCACAAGCAAAAAGCGCCCCGAAGGGCGCTTTTGATCACTTGATTTTCATTTGATCACTGGAGCGGGCGAAGGGATTCGAACCCTCGACCCCAACCTTGGCAAGGTTGTGCTCTACCCCTGAGCTACGCCCGCGTTCCGTGGAGGGGGCTTCTATGCGGGTTCGTGACGCTTGGCAAGAGGCAATCTCGTCGGCTGGACGCGATTTCCCGGAGAGCGCATGCTAAGCGGAACGTCACCGCGCTTGCGCCGGAGTACGGCTGCAATATCTCGGTGGCACCCCTCTTACGCCAGACGAACAGGACGGCGACCATGGATTTCATCATCGGTCAGAAGCCCGGCGCCGGACAGCCCGGCCCCCAACGCGGCCAGCCGGCTGGCGCGGCTCCCTCGGCCCTCATTGTCGAGGGCGATCAGCGCACCTTCATGCAGGACGTGATCGAGGCGTCCCGCGCAATGCCGGTCATCGTCGATTTCTGGGCCACCTGGTGCGGCCCCTGCAAGCAGCTCACGCCGGCGCTGGAGCGGGTCGTTACGGCCGCCGGCGGCCGGGTGAAGCTGGTCAAGATCGACATCGACAAGAACCGGGCGCTGGTGCAGCAGCTCACCAGCCTCGGCCTGCCGCTGCAATCGGTGCCGACGGTCGCCGCCTTCTGGCAGGGCCAGATCGCCGACCTGTTCCAGGGCGCGCTGCCGGAATCCGAGATCAAGCGCTTCGTCGAGGCGCTGCTCAAGATCGCCGGCGGCTCGATGCCGACCGCCGACCTGCTGGCCGAGGCGCGCGCCGCGATGGAAGCGCACCAGCCGGAGGCGGCGGCGGACGCGTTCAGCGCCCTGTTGCAGCAGGACCCGGAAAATCCGGAGGCCTGGGGCGGGCTGATCCGCGCCCTGCTCGCGCTCGGGACGGAGGAGCAGGCGCATGACGCGCTGGCCCAGGTGCCGGCCAAGATCGCGGGCCATGCCGAGATCGCCGGCGCCCGCAGCGCCCTCGTCCTCGCCGAGGAAGGCCGCCGCGCCAGCTCGCAGCTCCAGGCCCTGGAAGCGCGCCTGTTCGAGAACCCGGCCGACCACCAGGCGCGCTACGACCTCGCGACCGCGCTGAACGCGTCGGGCCGCCGCGCCGAGGCCGCCGATGCCCTGCTGGAGATCGTGCGCCAGGACCGGAGCTGGAACGACGACGGCGCCCGGCTGCAATTGCTGAAATTCTTCGAGGCTTGGGGCTTCGACGACCCGGCGACGATGGCGGCACGGCGGAAGCTCTCGGCGCTCCTGTTCCGCTAACGGGATGGGCTGGACGAATCCCGTTCCGGAGGATCTCCCCGCGGCATTCCCGGTCTTCCCGCTGACCGGGGCGCTCCTGCTGCCGCGGGGCAAGCTGCCGCTCAACATCTTCGAGCCGCGCTACCTGGCGATGACCGAGGATGCGCTGGCGGCGGGCCGGATGTTCGGCATGATCCAGCCGGACAGCCACCTGCCGCCGGTGCCGCACGGCCCGGCTCTGTTCCACGTCGGCTGCCTTGGCCGCATCTCCTCCTTCAGCGAGACGGAGGACGGGCGCTTCCTCATCACCCTGACCGGGGTCGCCCGCTTCGCGGTGCGGGAGGAATTGCCCGGGCAACGCGGCTATCGCCGGGTCGCCGGGGATTTCACGCCCTATCTGGCCGACCTGGACCCGCCCCCGGCAGAGCCGGCAGTGGAACGCGCCGAGTTGCTCGCGGCCGTGCGGGTATTCTTCCGCCAGCAAGGCATCGAGGTGAACTGGGATGCGATCGAACAGATCCCGGACCATATGCTGGTGGTGACATTGTGCATGGTCTGCCCGCTCGATCCGGCCGAGAAACAGGCGCTGCTGGAGGCGCTGACCCCCGGCGAGCGGGCGGCCGACCTGCTTGCGCTGCTGCGCATGGCGGTGCACAGACCCTCCGTCCCGCGCCACCCGAGCTGACCCGGCGCGTCCCCAAGCCCTTGGAAGCCCCTGCCGTGACCGACACGCCCCCGCCGCCCCGCCCCGCTCCGATCGACCCGCGCCTGCTTGAAATCCTGGTCTGCCCCGTGACCAAGGAACCGCTGGTCTATGACCGGGAGGCAGGCGAGCTGATCAGCCGCAAAGCCGGCCTCGCCTACCCGATCCGGGACGGCATCCCCATCATGCTGCCGGACGAGGCTCGCCAGATCGACTGATAAGGCCAGGGGCGCCGCCCCTGGACCCGTCACGCGAAGGCGTGCCTGCGCACGACGGGGCCTTGAGGCCCCAGACCCCCAAAAGTAATGGATTCCAAAGGCTTGCCTTTGGCGGGGTTCGGGGCGGAGCCCCGAGGCTTTCACCCCCGCTGCGCCAGCGCCAGCCCATAACCGGCGGCGACGGCGGCAAGGCACAGCAGCACCGAGACCCCGGCATAGACCAACGCCGGCAGCGGCCGCCCTTCCCGCAGCAACTCCAGGGTTTGCAGGCTGAATGACGAGAAGGTGGTGAAGCCGCCGCAAATGCCGCCCATCACGAAGATACGGAAATCCGCGGCGGCTGGCAGCCGGCCGTGCGGCCCGGTCAGCGCGGCGAACAGGCCGATTACGAACGACCCCAGGACGTTGATGAGCAGCGTGCCCCAGGGAAAGGCCGGGCCGGTGAGCCGCACCATGGCGAGCGTCATCCAGAAGCGGGCCACGCTGCCGATCGCGCCGCCCAGCGCGACCCAGAGATAGGGCATCATGCCGATCGATTTCCCTCTTCACCCCGCGCCCGCGCGGTGCCTGGACCAAGCCTGGCCCGCCAGCAAAAACACCTGTCTTATCAATAAAATAAAGCGTTCCTGCCGCGACCGCACGCGGCGGGAACGCTCTGGCATCCGGGGAATGGGCCGGCCAAGACCGTGACCGGATCAGGTTGACTGATCCGATCATGGTCGTGCGCATTGTTGCGAGAGCGCGATTCACGCTTTCCGACTGTCAGCCTCAAGGGATCGCGCCCAAGGGCGAACCCGGAGGCCAGTCAGTGAATCCGGCTGTCCTGGTGCGGGCTGTCCAGGCTGAAGGCCGGAATGGCGACGTCGAACGGCTCGCCGGAATCCGTCGCCAGCATGTGGTAGGCGCCGGTCATGAAGCCGGAGGGCGTCTCCAGCGGCGTGCCGGAGGTGTATTCGAACGTCTCGCCGGGTTCGAGCAACGGCTGCTCGCCGACCACCCCGTCGCCATTCACATGCATTGTCCTGCCGCGCGCATCGGTGATGTGCCACGTCCGGCGCAGCAATTGCACGGTTTCGCACCCGCGATTCTCGATGCGCACGCGATAGGCCCAGATGTAGTGGCCCTCGTCCGGCTGCGACTGGTCTTCCAGATAGAAGGGCCGGACGCTGACCCGGATGCCGCGGGTCATCTCGGCGTAGTCGTTGCGGCCGCGCGAGATCGGCTCGGGCGTCACCACCCGACCACGCACCGGCTTATTCACATCCTGTGCCATGAGTGAGTCTCCCGGCAGACATACAACACGAGGTGGAGGTATTCTGTCCAGGATGACGGAGAAACGCCCTGGACAGGGTGCCCCCCGGGAAAGCGCCGGGCCGCGCGCGGCCCGGCCGCCGGTCTTAGCCCAGCGCGGCGCACAGGCCGCGCGCCAGGTCGTCGCGCAGATCCTGCACATCCTCGAGCCCGACGGAGAGCCGGATCACCCCGTCGCTGATGCCGAGCCGCGCCCGTTCCTCGGCGCCGATGCGCATATGCGTGGTCGTCGCCGGATGGGTGACGAGGGAGCGGCTGTCGCCGAGATTGTTGGAAAGGGCGATCAGAGTCAGCGCGTTCATCAGCCGGAACGCCGCCTGCTTGTCGGCCACCTCGAAGGTCACGATCGTGCCACCGGCCGACATCTGCGTTTCCGCGAGCGCGCGCTGCGGGTGATCGGCGCGCGTCGGATACCAGACCCGGCTCACCGCCTTGTGCCCGGCGAGAAAATCGGCGAGCGCGGCGGCGCGGGCGCAGCTTGCCTCCACCCGAAGTTGCAGCGTCTCCAGCCCCTTGAGCAGTATCCAGGCGCTGAACGGCGAAAGCGCCGGCCCGGTATTGCGGGTGAAGGGCTGCAACACCTCCTCGATCCACTGCTTCCGCCCAAGCACGGCGCCCCCGAGCACCCGTCCCTGGCCGTCGATATGCTTGGTGCAGGAATAGACGACGACATCGGCGCCCAGTTCCAGCGGGCGCTGGAGCAGCGGCGTCGCGAACACGTTGTCCACCACCACGATCGCCCCGGCCGCATGCGCGAGTTTCGACACCGTCCGCAGATCGACGATCTCCAGCATCGGGTTGGACGGCGTCTCCAGCAGGACCAAATTGGCCGGACGGGAGAAAGCGGCCTGCCATTGATCGAGATCCCAGCTATCCACGAACTCGGTCTCGATGCCGAATTTCGGCAGCAGCGACGAGACGATCCAGTGGCATGAGCCGAACAGGGCGCGGGAGGCGACAACGCGGTCCCCGGCCTTGAGATGCGAGAGCAGCGCCGCGTTCACCGCCGCCATGCCGCTGGCCGTGCAGCGACAGGCCTCAGCGCCTTCCATATCGGCGAGACGCTCCTCCAGCATCGCCACCGTCGGGTTGCCGAACCGGGAATACTGATAGTGCTGGATCGAGCCGTCGAACGTACCTTCGGCCTGCTCCGCGCTGTCATAGACAAAGCCGGAGGTGAGGAAGAGGGCTTCCGTCGTCTCGCCGAAGGGGGTGCGCACGGTGCCGCCATGGATCAGGCGGGTGGCGGGACGATAGGAAATGGGGTCAGTCATCCGGGGCATCCTCCGCCTGGACCAGAACTGGGGCCCGGCCGTCGATGCCGGCGACTCCCCGCATGGGCGGAGAACCGCTGGCCTCTTTAGCGCGCTTGTTTCACCTCGCCGCAAGCCGGCCGGTCAAATCACGAGGGGCGCCCGCGGGAGCCGGGCGCAGCCTAGAGCAGCCCCGGCCAGGATGCAAACGGGCGGATCCGCCGGGAAGAGGCGCGGCTCAAGCGGCCACTGCCTGCCCCACAACCGCCGCAAGCAGCTTCGCCATGGCCGCGACCGCCGGCGCCGCCGAGACCAAGCGGTGGCGCGCGGCGATCCAGTGCGGGTCATTATAGGTGAGCCATACCCGGCCGCCCTCCTCCCACACGAGCACCTTGAGCGGCAGGTCGATCCCCGCGATTCGACTCTCCTGCATCAGCGGCGTCCCCGCCGCCGGGTTGCCAAATACGACCACCGTCGTCGGAAGCAGCGACAGCCCGGCATCCGCCGCGCCCGCCGCATGATCGAAGAGCGCGAAGACTGTGACACCTTTGGTGCGCAGGGCCTCCTGAAGCCGCTCGAGCGTCATGGTAAAGCCGTGCTCGCTCGCGAGCGTGATCAGCCCGGTTTCGTTCATAGGCGATGTCCTCCCATATAACGGCAGGCACGAGACGAAACCTTACAGCAGGATCACGCGGCGAATCGCTCCCGATTGAACCGCGACCTAGGCCAGGGGCTTTGCCCCTGGACCCCACCAAAGGCTAAGCCTTTGGAATCATTTACTTAAATGTTCGGGGGTCTGGGGCCTCTAGGCCCCAGCGGGGTCCAGGGGCAGCGCCCCTGGGCTTACGCCTTTGCGCTCGTCTCGGCGCCATGTTACGCGCCCGGCCATGCTGAAGCGCCTGACCCAAAGCGCCGCGGCGCAGACCGCCCTGGCCCGGCTGGTCGGCGCCTATCTCGCCTTCGCCCTCCGCACCACGCGCTGGACTTTCGAGGGGGCCGAGCACCTGGCGCCGCATGCCGCGGGGGCGCCGGCGGTGGTCGCGTTCTGGCATGAGCGGCTGTTGTTGACGCCCTCGCTCCGGGCCTGGGCGCGGCGCGTGAAGCCGGAGCGGCAGGTCTTCGTGCTGGTCAGCCGGCATCGGGACGGACGCTTCATTGGCGAGGCCATCGGCCGGTTCGGCGCGGGGGTGGTCCACGGCTCATCCTCCCGGGACGGCAAGGATAAGGGCGGCGCGGCCGGGGTGCGGGCGCTGCTCGGTTTGCTCCGCCAGCAGCATCTGATCGCGATCACGCCGGATGGGCCGCGCGGACCACGTCGGCAGGCGGCGCTGGGGGTGGCGCAACTCGCCGCCCTGGCTGGCGTGCCCGTGCTCGCCACGGCGGTGCAGACCACGCGGCGGCTGACGCTCGGTACCTGGGACCGGATGGTGCTGCCGCTGCCATTCGGGCGCGGTGCGATCGTCTGCCGGCCGGCGATCACCGTCCCCCGGCATGGCGCGGAGGCGGCGCTGCCGGAGATCGAGGCGGCGCTGACCGCGGCCGTGGACCGCGCCGACGCGCTCTGCCGCCCATGACCGACTCGGCGATGCGGGGCGCCGCGCTCGCCTGGCACGTCGCCGGCACGCTCGCCGGCCCGGTGCTGCGGCTGACGCTGCGGCGGCGCGCGGCGCGCGGGCGGGAGATCCCCGGGCGCCTGCCGGAGCGGCGCGGCATCGACGCGACGCCGCGTCCGCCGGGGACGTTGATCTGGGTGCATGCCGCGAGCGTTGGTGAAGCGGTTTCGGTCCTGCCCGTGCTCGCCGCGTTGCCGGAGGCGGTGTCGGTGCTGCTGACCACCGGCACGGTGACCTCCGCCGCCCTGCTCGCGCGCCGCCTGCCGGAGCTGGGCCTCGCCGGACGGGTGCGGCACCGCTTCGTGCCGCTCGACGTGCCGCGCTGGGCGGCGCGGTTCCTCGATCACTGGCGGCCGGACGCCGCCGCCTTCCTGGAAAGCGAGTTGTGGCCGAACCTGCTGCTGGCCTGCCGGCGGCGGGGCGTCCCGCTCGCGCTGCTGAACGCGCGGCTCTCGGCGCGCAGCCAGGCGCGCTGGCGGCATTTCCCGGGCCTCGCGCGGGTGGTGCTCGGGGCGTTCGACCGCATCGAGGCGCAATCGCCGGAGGATGCGCGCCGCCTTGCCGAGCTTGCCGGGGGCGCCGTTGGCATGCCCGGCAATCTGAAATTCGCCGCGCCTTCCTTGCCCGCCGATCCGGCGGAGCTTGCGCGGCTGCGGGCGCTGCTCGGCGATCGCCCGGTCTGGCTCGCGGCCAGCACCCATCCCGGCGAGGAAGCGATCGCGGCCGAGGTGCATGTCACGCTGGCGCCGCGCTGGCCCGGCCTGCTGACCGTGATCGTGCCGCGTCACCCGGAGCGGGGCGCGGCGCTCGCTGCCGAACTGGCCGGGGCGGGCGCTGGCCCGGTGCCCCGGCGCGCTGCCGGGGAGGACCCGCCTGCCGCTTCCGGCCTCTGGCTTGCGGATACGCTGGGCGAGCTGGGCCTGTTCTATCGTCTGGCGCCGCTTGCCTTCATCGGCGGCAGCCTCGCGCCGCGCGGCGGACAGAATCCGCTGGAGGCGGCAAGGCTCGGCTGTGCCGTGGCGGTGGGGCCGGGGGTGGAGAATTTCGCCGGCCCGGTGGCGGCGCTGACCGAGGCCAGGGCGCTCGCCATGGTGCCGGACGGGGCGGCGCTGGCGCGCTGGGTGGAGGGCATGCTACGCGACCCGCAGGCATGCCGCCGCGCCGGGGAGAACGGTGCGCGTATCGCCACGCAAGCCGCCGACCTCCCGGCACGGATCGCCGCCCTCCTCATGGACATGCTGACCCGTTCCCCGACCGGCGACCACACTGGCGGCCGCTCTGGCGACCGCCGCCCGGGCGCGGCCCAAGGCGCGGGCATGGGCGCGCCCATGAGTGCGTCCTTGGGCGACCGGTCGCCCGGCTGATGCGCCCCCCCGCCTTCTGGGCGCGGGGCGGGGCCCGGCTGCCGCCGTTGCTGCTGTCGCCACTCGCCGCCCTGGTGGCGCGGGCGACCGCGCGCCGGGTCGCCCGGCCCGGCTGGCGTGCCCCGGTGCCGGTGATCTGCTGCGGCAACGTCACGGCCGGCGGCGCCGGCAAGACCACGTTGGCGCTCGATCTCGCCGCCCGGCTCGCCGCGCGCGGTGTCGCCGTGCATTGCCTGACGCGCGGCTATGGCGGGCGGGTGCGCGGGGTGCATCGCGTCGATCCTCTGCGCGACACGGCGGCGCTGGTCGGCGATGAGCCGCTTTTGCTGGCGGCTTCCGCTCCCTGCTTCGTAGCGGCGGACCGCGCTGCCGGGGCGCGCGCCGCCTGCGCTGCCGGGGCCGGGGCGCTGCTCATGGATGACGGGTTGCAGAACCCGGACCTGGTCAAGGATCTCTCGCTGCTGGTGATCGACGGCGCCACCGGATTCGGCAATGGCCGCGTGATCCCCGCCGGGCCGTTGCGCGAGAGCGTGGTGCGCGGCGCGGCGCGCTGCCGGGCGGCGGTGCTGATCGGGGAGGACCGGGCCGGGGCGCTCGCCGCCCTGCCGGCCGGGTTCCCGGTGCTGCGGGCCCGGCTGCGCCCGGATGATGCCTGCCGGGCGCTCGCCGGGCGGCCCGTGCTGGCTTTCGCCGGCATCGCCCATCCGGACAAGTTCTTCGCCACGCTGGAGCAGGCGGGCGCGGTGCTCGTCGGGAGGCGGCGCTTTCCCGACCACCATCCCTTCACCCCCGCCGAGATCGAGGCCGTGCTGCGCGAGGCGCGGCAGGCGGCGGCGCTGCCGGTGACGACGCCCAAGGACGCGGTGCGCCTGCCGCCGGACGCGCGCGGCGCGGTCGGGGTTGCCGGCGTGTCGCTGGAGTGGGAGCAGCCGGACGCGATCGAAGCCCTGCTATCGGAGATCCTGCCATGAAGGTGAGCCTGGGCATGCGGCTGGAAGCCGCCCTGGCGCGGGGGGCGCTGGCCCTGCTGCGGGCCCTGGGGCCGGAGCGGGCCTCCAATCTCGGCGGCGCGGTGGCGCGGACCATCGGGGCGTTGCTGCCGGTTTCCCGCGTCGCCGACGCCAATCTGCGCCGCGCCATGCCGGAGCTGGACGCGGTTGCACGCCGGCGCATCGTGCGCGGCGTGTGGGAGAATCTCGGGCGCACGGTGGGCGAGATGCCGCATATCCCGTCCTTGCGGCAAAACACGCCCTCCGGCCCTGGTTGGGAGATGGTGGGTGAGGAGACGCTGATCGAACTGGCCGCCAAGGGTGGGCCGGTGATCTTCGTCTCCGGCCATATCGGCAATTGGGAGATGCTGCCGCCGGCGGCCGCCGCCTATGGCATGCCGGTTTCCGGCATGTATCGTGCCGCCGCCAACCCGCTGATCGACGAGATGATCGGCGCGCTGCGCCGGCAGGCGATCGGCGCCGACGTGCCGATGTTCCCCAAGGGCGCGGCCGGCGCGCGCGGGGCGCTCGCGCATCTGGCGCGCGGCGGCTATCTCGCCATGCTGACGGACCAGAAGATGAATGACGGGGTCGAGGCCCGGTTCTTTGGTCTGCCCGCCATGACGGCGTCGGCCCTGGCGGCGCTGGCGC
>DATJWY010000003.1:0-22342 GCA_035500775.1 Acetobacteraceae bacterium | reverse complement strand
CCGGAACACCCGTCACACCGCGGTCTGGGGCGTGATCCGCTGTTCGCAGGCTCCGGTCTGGCCGAGGACATGCTGCCGCTCGACCCCTGGGACGACGGGGTCGGCGCCCCGGATGAGGACCTTGACGCGGCGCGGCGTGCGGTGGTCGCCTTGCTCGGTCCGTCGCCGGTGCCGGTTGACGATCTGGTGCGGCGCTGCCACTTCTCCGCCCCAGCCGTCATTTCCGTGCTGATGCAATTGTCGGTTGCGGGGCGTGTCGAGTTTCTGCCGGGTGACCGGGTCTGCCTGATGGTGGATGCGGGGATGCCCTGATCCACCCTCCAAGAGGTGCGCGCGTGCAGGAAGGCCGCTGCTTTTCCGGGGTGGATCACCGCAGGGTCGTCGGGCTCCCGCGCCTTGCCTGCCCACCGAGCGCCGGTCATCGGCGCGCCGCCGCCGCGCGGGGTTCCGAAAGGCCCTGGCCTCGCTCCCTGCCCCGCGCCATCTCCGCCTGATTTCCCAAGGGTTTCCATGCCGGACGTCGTCGTTGTCGAATCGCCCGCCAAGGCAAAGACCATCAACAAATACCTCGGCGGCAACTACACCGTGCTGGCGAGTTTCGGCCATGTGCGCGACCTGCCGCCCAAGGACGGCTCGGTGCGGCCGGACCAGGACTTCGCCATGGACTGGGCGGCGGATGAGCGCGGCGAGCGGCAGGTCGCCGCCATCGCCAAGGCCCTGAAGGGCGCGGACCGCCTCTATCTCGCCACCGACCCGGATCGCGAGGGCGAGGCGATCTCCTGGCATGTCCGCGCCATGCTGAACGACAAGCATGCGCTGAAGGGGATCGAGGTCCATCGCATCACCTTCAACGAGATCACCCGCAACGCCGTCCGGCACGCGATCGAGCATCCGCGCGATCTCGACGAGCCGCTGATCGAGGCCTATCTCGCCCGCCGCGCGCTCGATTACCTGGTCGGCTTCACCCTCTCGCCGGTGCTCTGGCGCAAATTGCCGGGCAGCCGCAGCGCCGGGCGGGTGCAGTCGGTGGCGCTGCGCCTCGTCTGCGAGCGCGAGGCCGAGATCGAGGCCTTCCGCGCCCGCGAATACTGGACGGTGGAGGCGCATTTCCTCACCCCCGGCGGCGCGCCCTTCACCACCCGCCTGACCCATCTCGACGGCAAGAAACTCGACCAGTTCGACCTGCCGGACGAGGCGGCGGCGATGCGCGCCAAGGCGGCGGTCGAGGCCGGGGCTTTCTCCGTCGCCTCGGTCGAGCGGCGCCGGGTCAAGCGCAATCCGCCGCCGCCCTTCACCACCTCGACCCTGCAGCAGGAAGCCAGCCGCAAGCTCGGCATGGGCGCGCAGCAGACGATGCGCACCGCGCAGCAACTCTACGAGGGCGCGGACCTGGCCGGCGAGACGGTCGGCCTGATCACCTATATGCGAACCGACGGCGTGCAGATGGCGCGCGAGGCGATCGACGCGATCCGCGCCCATGTCGGCGAGGCGTTCGGTGACCGCTACGTGCCGGACACGCCGCGCCTGTACAGCACCAAGGCGAAGAACGCGCAGGAAGCGCACGAGGCGGTGCGGCCCACCGATGTCAGCCGCACGCCAGAGGAGGTGGCGCCCTTCCTCACCCCGGAGCAGCGCAAGCTCTACGAGCTGATCTGGAAGCGGGCCATCGCCAGCCAGATGCAGTCGGCCGAGCTGGACCAGGTGGCGGTGGATGTCGCCGCGAACGGCACGCGGCTGCGCGCCACCGGCTCGATCATCGCCTTCGACGGCTTCCTCAAGCTCTACCGGGAAGGCACCGACGAGGACGAGGAGGAAGAAGGCCGCATGCTGCCGCCGATGGCGGAGCGCGACCCGCTGACCCGCGGCGCGGTCGCGGCCAGCCAGCATTTCACCCAGCCGCCGCCGCGCTATTCCGAGGCGTCGCTGGTCAAGAAGATGGAGGAACTCGGCATCGGCCGGCCCTCCACCTATGCCTCCATCCTCTCCGTGCTGCGCGACCGCGACTATGTGCGCCTGGAGAACCGGCGCTTCGTGCCGGAGGATCGCGGCCGGCTCGTCACCGCCTTCCTGACCAGTTTCTTCGAGCGCTACGTCGATACCGGCTTCACCGCCGATCTGGAGACGAAGCTCGACGAGGTCTCGGACGGGCGGCTCGACTGGCGCGAGCTGATGCGCGTGTTCTGGGAGGAATTCTCCCGCGCCGTGGCGCAGACGCAGGATCTCAAGATCTCCGACGTCATCGACGCGCTCGACCGGGATCTCGGGCCGCATTTCTTCCCGCCGCGCCCGGATGGCTCGGAGCCGCGCGAATGCCCGGCCTGCCATCAGGGGCGGCTCGGCCTCCGGCTCGGCCGCTACGGCAGCTTCATCGGCTGCTCCAACTATCCGACCTGCCAGTACACGCGGCGGCTCGGCATCGAGAACGGCGAATCCGGCGGCGAGACGCTGAAGGACGGGATGCGCCTGCTCGGCACGCATCCGGAGACCGGCGAGGAGATCACCGTGCGGCGCGGGCCGTACGGCCTTTATGTGCAGCAGGGCGAGCCCGATCCCGAGGACAAGAAGGCCAAGCCGAAGCGCACCTCCCTGCCGCGCGGGCTGGAAGGCGAGAGCATCACGCTCGAACAGGCGACCGGCCTGCTCTCCCTGCCGCGCGTCGTCGGCATCCATCCGGAGACGAAGCAGACGATCGAGGCCGGGCTCGGCCGGTTCGGGCCCTATGTGAAGATGGGCAGCATCTTCGCCTCGCTCGACCGCGATGACGACGTGCTGACGGTCGGGCTCAACCGCGCGGTCGATGTGCTGGCGAAGAAGCTGGCGAGCGTGCGCAGCCTCGGCGACCACCCGAAGGACAAGGCGCCGGTGGTGGTGAAGAAGGGGCGGTTCGGGCCGTATCTGCAGCACGGGCAGATGGTCGCCAACCTGCCGCGCGGCCTCGACATGGAGGCTGTGACGCTGGAGGAGGCGGTGGGCCTGCTCGCCGAGAAGGGCAAGCCGCTGAAGCCGCGCGCGGGCGGCAAGGCGGGCAAGAAGGGCGACGCGAAGGCGGAGACCGCGAAGGCCGGCAAGAAAACCGCCAGCCGGAAGGCCGCCACCGCGGAGGAGAGCGGGGACGCCCCCGTGAAGACGCCGCGCAAGAGCGCCGCCGAGACGGGGACCAAGGCGCCGGCCAAGGCGGCCTCGGCGAAGACGGCCACGGCGAAGGCGGCCCCGGCAAAGGCGAAGAAGGCCTCGGGCACAGCGGCGGGCACCCGATCCGCGACGCGGAAGGCAGGCTGAGATGGCGCGACGGCTCAGCGCGCCCTCCGACGCGCCGGGCCGGAAAGGCAAGCGTGCGACCAAGGGCAAGGCAACCGCCAAGGCGACGGCGCCGGCCCGCCCGAAGGCGGCGCAACCCTTCCCCTCGCGGGAGGAGATCCGCCGCTTCATCCAGGAGAGCAATGGCCGCGTCGGCAAGCGGGAGATCAGCCGTGCCTTCGGCCTCGGGCCGGAGCACCGCGTCGCCCTGCGCGCGCTGCTGAAGGACCTCGCGGGCGGCGGCGCGGTGGCGCCGGCCGGGCACCGCCGCTTCACCGCGCCCGGCCGCCTGCCGGATGCGATGGTGGTGCAGGTCACCGGCACCGACCCGGATGGCGACCCGGTCGCGCGCCCGGTCGGCTGGGAGGGCGACGGCCCGCCGCCGATGGTGCTGATGCTGCCGGAGGCGCGTGGCCAGCCGGCGCTGGCCCCGGGCGAGCGGGTGCTCGCGCGGCTGAAGCCGATCGGCAACGGCAAATATCAGGGCCGCACGCTCAAGCGCCTTTCCGAGGCGCCGGGCCGCGTCCTCGGCGTGTTCCGCGCCCCGGACCGGATCGTGCCCACCGATCGCCGCTCCAAGGCGGAATGGCGCGTGCCGCCGGGCGAGAGCGCCGGGGCCGAGTCGGGCGAGATCGTGCTCGCCGTGCCGCTGCCCGGCGGCGGATACGGGCTGAAGCCGGCACAGGTGGTCGAGCGGCTCGGGCGCATGGGCGATGCCCGGTCAGTCAGCCTGATCTGCATCCATACGCATGACATCCCGCAGGATTTCTCCGAGGGTGCGCTCGGGGAGGCGAAGCGGGCGCGCGCCGTCGGACTCGGCAAGCGCACCGATCTGCGCGAGGTGCCGCTCGTCACCATCGATGGCGAGGATGCGCGGGATTTCGACGACGCCGTCTATGCCGAGCCGGACGGCGCGGGCTGGCGGCTGATCGTCGCCATCGCCGATGTCGCCCATTACGTCCGCCCCGACTCGGCGCTCGACCGCGACGCGCGGCTGCGCGGCAATAGCTGCTACTTCCCCGACCGGGTGGTGCCGATGCTGCCGGAGGCGCTCTCCAATGGCTGGTGCAGCCTGCGGCCGGGCGAGGAGCGCGGCTGCCTGTTCGTGGAGATGTGGATCGACGCCGACGGGCGGAAGACCTCGCACCGCTTCGGTCGCGGCCTGATGCGCAGCGCGGCACGGCTGACCTACACGCAGGTGCAGGAGGCGGTGGACAAGGGCGAGGATCTCGGCCTGCCATCCGGGCTGCTCGCCTCGCTCTATGCCGCCTTCCGCGCCCTGCTCGGCGCCCGCCAGGCGCGCGGCACGCTCGATCTCGACCTGCCGGAACGCAAGGTGGTGCTGGACGAGAACGGCCGGGTCGCCAGCATCGCGCCGCGCCCGCGACTCGACAGCCACCGGCTGATCGAGGAATTCATGGTTCTCGCCAATGTCGCCGCGGCCGAGGAGCTGGAACGGCGGCGCATGCCGTGCATGTATCGCGTGCATGCCCCGCCCTCCGACCAGAAGCTCGAAGGGCTGCGCGGCGTGCTCTCCACCCTTGGCATCAGCCTCAAGCCGGCGGGCGAGATCCGGCCCGCCGACCTCGATGCGATCCTCAAGCGCGTCGCCGGCACCGAGCAGGCGCCGCTGGTCAACGAGGTGATGCTACGGAGCCAGAGCCAAGCCGCCTATGACCCTGATAATATAGGACATTTCGGCCTCGGACTGAGCCGCTACGCGCATTTCACCAGCCCGATTCGCCGCTATGCCGACCTGCTCGTGCACCGCGCCCTGATCCGTGGGCTGAAGCTCGGGCTGGGCCCGCTCGCGCAGGAGGAAGTGGCCGGATTCGAGGATACCGCCGAACACATCACCGCCACCGAGCGGCGGGCGGCGCTGGCCGAGCGGGACGCGATCGACCGTTACCTCGCTGCATACATGGCGGATAAAGTAGGGTCGGTCTTCGCAGCGCGCATTTCCGGGGTCACGCGTTTCGGGCTATTCGTAACCCTGCTCGAGACCGGCGCGAACGGCCTCGTCCCCCTCTCCTCCCTGCCTGATGATTACTGGATGCACGACGAAACGGCACAGATGCTGACCGGCCGGCGCACCCGCCTGTGCTACCGTCTGACCCAGGCGGTGGATGTCCGGCTGGCCGAGGCGAGTCCGGTGACGGGGGGCCTGGTGTTCGAGCTGATCCGCGACCGCCCCGGCGAGCCCGGCGCCGGGCGTCCGGTCGGGGACGTGCGTGGCCGGCCGCGTGGCCGCGCCGACGCCGCCCCCTCGGGAGGACGGCGGCCCAAGCGACGGTGATCATCCGCGCCGTCTTCCTGCTGCTGCTCCTGGTCGCGCCCAGCGGCGCGCGCTGCGGCACCCTGCCCGGTGGATTCGACACCACCCTGGCGGCGGCGGTGTTCGGCACGGCCGTCGCCTTCATCACGCCGCGCGCCCTGGCGCCCGTGACCCCGCCGCAGCTCACCCTCTGGGGCCTGCACGGGCTGAGCAGCATCGACCCGCAACTGGTCGCCGACGAGCAGGGCGACGAATTGCGGCTCTCGGCCGGAACGCGGCTGCTGTTCCAGCGCCCTGCCCCGCCAGGGAATGACGCGACCGCCTGGGGCCAGGCCGCCGCCGACATGGCGGCTTCCGCCTGGACCACCTCCCCGGCGCTGCGCCAGGCCGGCACCCAGGGGGTGATTCAGGGCTTCTTCAACGAGATGTTCAACCATTTCGACCCCTACTCGCGCTACATCGCGCCGCGCGGCGCGGTGCTGGAGCGGGACCGGCTGGCCGGCCAGGGCGGCGCCGGAATCAGCCTTGTCGGCAACGGGCGGGTGGTGATCAGCGACATCGTGCCGGACGGCCCTGCGCAGGATGCCGGACTGCGGGTCGGCGACCGTATCCTTTCGGTGGACGGCGTCCCGGTCCGCGGCCAGACCGCGGACGAGGTGATGAACCAGCTCAACGGCCCGCGCGACACCCATGTCGTGCTGCGGGTACGCGGCCGGGACGGATCGGTGCGCACCGCCGATATCGTCCGCGCCCTGGTACCGCCGGAAACCGTGTTCGCCAATGGCGACGGAGCGCTGCTCGTCATCCGCATCACCGCCTTCAGCAGCAACACGGCGCAGCGGCTGAGCCAGGCGCTGGAAGCCGGGCTGCACGGGCCGGTCGCACCGCATGGCGTGGTGATCGATTTGCGCGGCGATCGGGGCGGATTGCTGCGCCAGGCGGTGACGGCTGTGGCGCTGGTGCAGAACGAGGGGCTGGTGGTGACCACCGCCGGGCGGCATCCGCAATCCGTGCATGAATGGCGGGTGGAAGGCGGGGACCTGACCAACGGACTGCCCCTCGTCGTGCTGGTGGACGGGCACTCCGCCAGCGCCGCCGAGATCATGGCGGCGGCGCTGGCCGATCGCGGGCGGGCCGTGGTGGTCGGCAGCGTGACGCTCGGCAAGGGGCTGGTGCAGACCATCACGCAATTGCCGGATGGCGGGGAGCTGTTCGTCACCTGGAGCCGCGTGCTGGCGCCGCTCGGCTGGCCGCTGCAAGGGCTCGGGGTGATGCCGCAGGTCTGCACCAGCCTCGGACACGCCGAAACCAAGCGGCAGTTGCATGACCTGCTGCACGGCATCGTCGATATGGCCGCGCCGCTGCAAGCTTCCCGCGAGGCGCGGGCGCCGCTCGATCCGGAGCGGGTGCTGGCGTTGCGCGATGCCTGCCCGGCGGCGGAGGGCGGCGATGACGACGTCGAGGCGGCACGCTTCCTCGTGGAGCATCCGCCGGCGTACCGGGCGGCGTTGATTGGCGGCCCTGCCCTGAGCGGGTCTCCCTGAGCGGCCGGCCCTGAACCGCCCCCCCGTCCCGGGCGGAAAACGCTTTCACCGTCACGCCCCTCCATCCCCGATCGCGTATGGGCCACGACAAGGATCACCGGAGGAGCCGTATAATTTCGAGGCGGATCGACAGGCCGGGGAATATAGCGGCCATAGCAGGTCGCCCGCCGCCGACGTTTCGGCTGGACGCCGGGCGGGGCTGGTCGCTCGTCCGCCAACCCGTCGCCTCGGGCCAGAATAGCGGCTTTTGCCTCGCTTCAATGCAGCTCGGACTTGACCGCGCGGCCCTCTCTGAGCATGTTCCCGGCCTTTCCCCGGGAGTCCGCCCCAAGGCGGTGGGGGATATCCCATCGCGAGGTAAGCATGGCCAAGACGAACACCGTCCAGATCCGGCTCGTGTCCACTGCGGACACCGGCTATTTCTACGTGACCAAGAAGAACGCCCGCAGCCAGACCGGCAAGCTGGAACTCAAGAAGTACGACCCGGTTGTGCGCAAGCACGTGCCGTTCAAGGAAGCCAAAATTAAGTAAGTTCGCCATCCCGGCCAGGTCCCGCCGTTCCATTTTGGTCCGGCCGGTCTGGCCGGATAGCGGCAGGGCCTCCCAAGACGATCTAATGGGGGTTCTGTGCATAGCGGCATGAATGTCGCAGGCGTTCAGCAAAACGACCTGCCAAAAACCATTTCCAATGCCAGCCTCTTTTTCCGGCGCTGGCTCGCGAATCCGCTGCAGATGGGGTCGATCGTCCCCTCCTCCCCGCATCTTTGCCGGCGGGTGGTGGCGCATACGCGCCGCGCCCCGGATGAGGCGGTGCTGGAGCTTGGCGCCGGCACCGGCGTCGTCTCCCGCGCGCTGCTGGATAGCGGCATCCCCCCCGACCGCCTGTTCGTGGTCGAGATCGTGCCGAGCATGGCGGCGCATCTGCGCAAGATCCTGCCCGGCGCACAGGTGATCGAGGGCGACGCGCGGAGCCTTTCGGATCTGATCCCGCCGCAATGGCACGGGCGAATCGGCACCGTCGTCTGCGGCATCCCGCTCGTGCTCCTGCCGGTAGCGGAACAGCGCCGGTTCATCGATGCGATCGAGAGCGTGGCGCCCGGCCGCGGCTTCCTGCATTTCAGCTATTGCGTGACCTCGCCGCTGCCGTGGAAACGGCATGGCCTCACCGCGCGGCGCGAGGCATGGACGCCGCTGAACTTCCCGCCGGCCAGCCTCTGGCGCTACGCGCCGGGTTAAATCCAAGGCCAGGGGCTCTGCCCCTGGACCCCGCCAAAGGCTTAGCCTTTGGAATCCTTTACTTAAGTGATTGGGGGTCTGGGGCATCAAGGCCCCAGTCGGGGACCAGGAGGCGAAGCCCCCTGGTCTTCATTCCAGGCTCCACCAGAGCCGCAGCGCCTCGGCCGCCGCCACCGGAAGCGCCTGCCCCTCCAGCGCCGCGACCATTCGCACGCCCAGGCTGCTGGTCAGCACCACCCCCTCCGAGTCCATCAGATCCGCCGGGGCAAGAGACGCCTCGGCGACATCGGCGCGCTCCAGCAGCAATCCGCGCGTGATCCCCGGCAAGGCGCCATCCGCGACCGGCGGGGTCAGCCAACGCCCGCCCTGGCGGACGAAGATGTTGGCGGCCGTCGCCTCGGCGACCAGCCCGCGCGTATTGAGCAGGATCGCCTCCCCGGCGCCGCGTCTCTCGGCCTCTTGCCGCGCCAGGATCGCATCCAGGGTGTTGGTGGATTTGATCCGGCTGAGCGGGGAGGCCTCGTTGCGCCGGGTCACGCCGCAGAACACGGCCCGCACCGGGCCGGAGGGCGGCGGCAACGGCGCCACGGTGATCAGCACGGTCGGCGTCGGCGCCGGCGGCGGGACGAGGCCGCGCGGCCCCGGCCCGCGTGACAGGGTCAGCCGCGCCGCCGCCTCGGCGAGCCTGGTGGCGGCGGCCAGCTCGATCAGCGCCGCCCCGATCGCATCGTCCGGCCAGGGCAGAGGCATGTCGAGCAATTCCGCCCCGGCGCACAGCCGCGCCAGATGCCGCGACAGATGGCGCGGCCGGCCGGCGGCGATGCGGATCGTCTCGAACAGCCCGTCGCCCAGGGTGAAGCCGCGATCGGCCGGATCGATCCGGGCCTCCGCCGCGGGCAACAGGGCGCCGTTGAGCCAGACAATCATGGCCGCTCCCCTGCCCCACCGGCCCGCGCCAGCGCCCGCAGCAGCGGCGCCACCTTCACCAGCATTTCCTCGTATTCGGCGGCAGGGTCGGAATCGGCGACGATCCCCCCACCGGCCTGTGCCACGACCGCGTCCCGGGTGACGACCAAGGTGCGGATGACGATGTTGCTGTCCATGGTGCCGTCGAAGCCGATCCAGGCGATGCTGCCGCAATAGGGGCCGCGCCGCGCGGCTTCCAGTTCGTCGATGATCTGCATGGCGCGGATCTTCGGCGCGCCGGTGACCGAGCCGCCCGGGAAGGTGGCGCGCAGCAGATCGACCGGCCCGCATCCGGGGCAGAGCCGCCCCTCCACCACCGAGACCAGGTGATGCACGGAGGCGAAGCTCTCCACCGCGCAGAGCGCCGGCACCCGGACGCTGCCGATCTCGGCCACGCGGCTGATATCGTTGCGCAGCAGATCGACGATCATCAGGTTTTCCGCCCGGTCCTTTCGGCTCTCGGCCAGCGCCGCGCGCAGGGCGGCATCGGCGGCGGGATCGGCCGCGCGCGGGCGCGTGCCCTTGATCGGCCGCGTCTCCACCCGGCCGGACGGGTCGAGACTGAGGAAACGCTCCGGCGAGACGCTGGCGAGCGCGAGGTCCGGACCGCAGGCGAGAAAGGCGCCGAACGGGGCCGGGCTTTCCGCCCGCAGCGCCAGATGGAGGTCGGCCGCGTCGAGACCGGGCGGGCGCGGCGCGCGATGCGCCATGGTGAAATTGGCCTGATAGATGTCGCCGGCGACGATGTAGTCGAGCACCCGCCGCACCCGCGCCTCGTAGTCCTGCCGCGCAAGATCGGGCCGCCAGCCGGGATCGGCGTGGGCCGGGGCTGGCGGTGGAACGGGCGCGGGAGGGCTGGCCGCGGCGAGCCGGGCGTGCAATGCGGCGATCCGGCGTTCCGCCCGGGCGCGGCGCGCCGGGAGATCGGTTTCCGGCAGGCCGGAGGCGACGATCCAGGCGCGGCGCCGCGCGCGGTCGAACACCAGCAGCAGGTCGTAGAGCCCGACCGCCATGTCCGGCACATCCGGCGGGGCGGGATGCCGCGTGGTCAGATGCTCCAGCGCGGTGCCAAGCTCGTAGCCGAGGAAGCCGACGGCGCCGCCGAGAAAGGGCGCCGGCCCCGCCACGGCCGGCTGGCGCCAGCGGGTCAGCTCGGCGGCAAGCACCGTGAACGGATCGCCGTCCACCGCTGCCCCGTCCACCGATACCCGCCCCTGCCGCGCCTCGATACGGCGGAACGGCGCGACGCAGAGATAGCTGAAGCGGCCGCGCTCATCCGGTATGCCGCCACTGTCCAGCCAGGCCAGCCAGGGCTCGGCGCGCACGGCGTGGAAGGCCGCTTCCGGCTCACGCCAGACAATCTCACGCACCCAGGGGCCGCCGGGGGCGAGGGCCTCGGCCCCCGCGCCGTTGGCCATGCCGGACGCCCCCCCGGCCGGCGCGGCCGGCGCGAGACAGGAAACCTCCATCACCCGGTCAGCGCGGCGCGAACTGCTTCGTGCCGAACATGTTCTCGCGCTGCTCGTCGGTTATCGGGCCCTTGCGCTGCTTGTCGCTCAGCACGGTGAGGCCGCGCTGCACCGCCGCACGGGCGGCGATGGCGTCGAACCAGCGCTTCACCGACGGGAACTCGGCGAGATCGATGCCGCGCGATTCCGGATTGCGCAGCCAGGGGAAGGTCGCGATGTCGGCGATGGAATAGCCGGAGCCGGCGAGATACTCGCTCCGGGAGAGACGCTTCTCCAGCACGCCGTGCAGCCGCCGGACTTCCTTGCCGTAACGCTCGATGGCGTAGGGGATCTTTTCCGGCGCGTAACTCGCGAAATGATTGTACTGGCCGAACATCGGCCCGATCCCGCCCATCTGGAACATCAGCCATTGCAGGCAACGGTAGCGGGCGGCGGCGCTGTTGGGGATCAGACGCGCCGCCTTCTCCGCCAGATAGATCAGGATCGCACCCGATTCGAACAAGGTGATCGGCTCGCCATCCGGCCCGTCCGGATCGACGATCGCGGGGATGCGGTGATTGGGCGTGATCGCCAGGAATTCCGGCTTGAACTGGTCGCCGGCGCCGATATCGACCGGGATGACCGTGTAGGGCAGCCCGAGTTCCTCCAGTGCGATATGGACCTTGTGCCCGTTGGGCGTGGGCCAGCTCCAGACCTCGATCATCCGCGTCCTCCAGATCGTCTTGTCTTCTGGATGTAAGACGCGATCGGCAACGCGGGAAGCGGAACCATGGGCGAGATCGGAACGTGATGTCCCGGCGCGCAACCGCCTGGCCTCGCCCCGGCGCTTAAGACCCGATTCAGGGCGCGTATCGTGAAATGAGACTGAAATCTGTTAGGTGGATTTGTCTCATCATGTCGATCAACGCCAATCTGCACGACACACTCGCGACGGATCCAGGCCGCCGGTCCCGGGCGGGTGCGGGGCTCCGTGCACGGTCGGAGATGGCGGAGGGGCGGCGGCTGGAAGCGGAGTTGCGGGCGGCGGTGTCGGCCGGCGAGTTCCTGCTACATTACCAGCCGCGAATCTGCCTGCGCGACGGTGCGATCCGCGGCGTGGAGGCGCTGCTCCGCTGGCCGCATGGAAGGCGTGGCAACACGCCGCCCGCCACCTTCCTGCCCGTCGCGGAGCGGAGTGGCCTGATCCACGAGATCGGCGCCTGGGTGCTGCGCACCGCCTGCACCGAGGCGGCGCAATGGCCCGGAGGCGCAGTGGCGCCCCGCATCTCGGTCAATATCGCGGCGGCACAGTTCGAGGATGGGGCGGTGCTGCGCGATGTCGCCGCGGCGCTCGAAATCACCGGCCTGCCGCCGGAGCGGTTGGAACTCGAATTCACCGAGGCGCTGCTCGCGGAGACGGATGAGGAAACGTTCCTCGCGCTCGCCGCGCTACGCGACCAGGGAGTCGGCCTGGTGCTGGACGATTTCGGCGACGGCCTTGCCAGCCTGCTGCCGCTGAGACGCCTGCCGCTCACCGCGCTGAAACTGGGCCGAACGCTGACGCGCGGCCTGCCGCGCGACCCGGAGGATCTGGCGATCGCGCGCGCCATCGTCGAGACCGGGCACGCGCTGGGCCTGAGCGTTCTCGGCGCGGGCATCGAAACCGAGGCCGAATTGCAGGCCTTGCGCGCCATCGGCTGCGACGAGGGGCAGGGTTACCTGTTCTGCCGGCCCATGGCGGCGGAGCCGTTGCGGGCGCGGCTCGCCGGCTGAAAACCCCGGCGCGTTCTTCGGACGCATCCCCGGACATATCCTCAGGCGCGCCTTCCGGCGCGACGCGTCCCGGTGCTTCCGGCGCCCCGCTCCTTGCGCCGGACGCGCATCCGCGCGAGCCTCCGTCCCATGACCACCGCCTCCGGACCGGGCCAACCCGGCGATACCAGCATAGAAGCCACGATCCTACGCCTCGTCACCGAACGTGGCGCGGGGTCGATCTGTCCGAGCGAGGCGGCGCGCGCGCTCGATCCTGAGTGGCGACGCCTGCTCGGCCCGGTGCGCCGCGTCGCCATCCGCCTGGCCCGGGAGGGGCGCATCGACATCCTGCGCAAGGGCCGGCCGGTCGCACCGGAGGATGTTCGCGGTGTCATCCGGTTGCGGTTGCGGCGGCAGGAGGAATGAGCGCCGCCGGCCGTTTGCTGGACACCTGTCCACGACATCTTTACAGACCTGGGTCGCGCAAGGCGCGAAGCGGCGCCCGACCCCGGCGCCATCCGGGACGCCGTCGGGCTGAACACCGCCCGCGCCCACCCTCCTTTGCCACGACGCCCTAGCCCCGGACCAAGACGCGATGCAACGACTCGGCCCCGTATTCCGCGACGCCTGGCACCTGTTCAAGCCGTACTTCCTGAGATCGGAAGAGCGCTGGGGGGCGATCGGGGTTCTGGTCCTGCTGATCGTCCTCAATCTGCTGCAGGTGGGCCTCGGCGTGCTGCTGACCTTCTGGCGCGCGCAATGGTACAACTCGTTGCAGCAGAAGGACTGGCACGCCTTCATCCAGCTGATCTTCACCTGGCGCGTGGAGCCGAGCGGCAGCACGCTCCCCATCATGCCCGGGTTCTGCGGCATCGCGGCCGTCTTCGTCGTGCTCGCGGTGTACAGCGTCTGGCTGCAGCAATGGCTGCAAATGCACTGGCGGCGCTGGCTGACCACCCATCTCATCGATGAATGGATGTCGGACCGCGCCTATTACCGCATCAGCCTCACCGCCGATCCGGACAGCCCGGGCACCGATAACCCGGACCAGCGTATCGCCGACGACCTGCGGGACTACACCGCCGACACGCTCTCCCTCGGTCTCGACCTGATCTCCAACGTCGTCTCGCTGATCAGCTACGTGACCGTGCTGTGGGGCATCTCCGGCCCATTGACCCTCTTCGGCGTCACCATCCCCGGCTACATGGTGTTCGCGGCCCTGATCTACGCGGTGCTTGGCACGGGGCTGACGCACTGGGTGGGGCGGCAACTCGTCGGGCTGCGCTTCTGGCAGCAGCGGCTGGAAGCGGATTTCCGCTTTGGCCTGGTGCGCGTGCGCGAGAACACGGAAGGCATCGCCCTTTATGGTGGCGAAACCGAGGAGCGGCACGTGCTGCTCAACCGCTTCGGCCGGGTGCTGCATAATTTCCGCGACCTGATGAACCGGACCAAGATCGTCGGCGCGCTGACCGGGTCCTACAACCAGATCGCGGTGGTTTTCCCGTTCGTGGTGGCGGCGCCGCGCTACTTCGCGGGCGCGATCACGCTTGGCACGCTGATGCAGATCGCCGATAGCTTCAGCAACGTGCAAAGCTCGCTCTCCTGGGTCGTCAACCAGTATCCGAGCCTCGCGAGCTGGCGCGCCACGGTCGGACGACTTGAGACCTTCCACCGCGCCATCATCGCCGCGCGCGCCGCGAAGGCGCAGGGCGCGCGGCTGGAACCGGCGCAGGATCAGGCGCTCGCCCTGGAGGACCTGTCCCTGACCCTGCCGGACGGCAGCGTGCTGCTGAACCACGCGCATGTCGCCTTCCCGCGTGGCTCCACGACGGTGATCACCGGCCGCTCCGGCAGCGGCAAGTCCACCCTGTTCCGGGCAATCGCCGGCATCTGGCCGTTCGGCGAGGGGCGGGTGCGGCGGCCGGCCGGCACCTACCTGTTCCTGCCGCAGCGCCCCTATTTGCCGCTCGGCACGCTGCGCCGCGCCGTCACCTACCCCGCCGATACGGAAAGCTACGGCCAGGAGACGGTGGAGGCGGCGCTGCGCGATGCCGGGCTCGGGCAATTCATCGCGCACCTGGACGAGAATGGCGGCTGGCAACATCGCCTTTCCGGCGGCGAGCAGCAGCGCCTGGCCCTGGCCCGCGCCCTGCTCGCCCGGCCGGACTGGCTGTTCCTGGACGAGGCGACCTCCAACCTCGACCCGGAGTCGGAAACGCAGCTCTATGCAACGCTGCGCCGGCGGCTGCCGCACACGACCATCGTCTCCATCGCGCACCGGCCGGCGGTGGCGCAACTGCATGACCGCCACCTTGTGCTGCAACGGGAGCCGGGCGAGGCCGGGGAGCTGACGACGCCACTCCCGGCCTGAGCGTTTCGGGCGCGCGCAATCCGGCGGCCAGGGCAATATCAGCCAGACCGGCACCGGTCTGGCTGATGCAATTGCCTCAAAATCAAAGGGATAAAGCGGTTTCACTGGGGGCACCCAGTGAAACCGCTCTAAACGCGGCCGCCCGCTCTATATTTCCTCCGGCCGCTCCCGAACCGGGCGCGGCGGGAGGATCAGAAAATGGACATTGGACTCGGCGGGATCGACCCGGGCGCCGAGGCGCGCCGCCTGCTGACCCTGCAACGCGAGGCGGCCCGGAGACTGCCGCCGCCGGCGGCGGCGCAGCGCACGCGCCAGCTACAGGCCCTGGAAGCGATGCTGCGCCGGCATCAGGCGGCGCTGCTCGCCGCGGTCTCGGCCGATTTCGGCACGCGCAGCCCGCCGGAAACGGCGCTGGCCGAGATGATGCCGCTCCTGACCGGGGCGCGCCACGCACGGCGCCACCTCGCCCGCTGGATGCGGCCGAGCCGGCGCCATGTCGGCCTCACCTTCCAGCCCGGCAAGGCCTGGGTGGAATATCAGCCGCTCGGCTGCGTCGGCATCGTGGCGCCCTGGAACTATCCGATCCTGCTCAGCCTGGCGCCGCTCGTGGACGCGCTCGCCGCCGGCAACCGGGTGCTGATCAAGCCCTCCGAACTCACCCCCGCCACGTCCGGGCTGATCCGGCGGATGATCGCCGAGACATTCCCGGCGGAGGAGGTCGCGGTGGTGGAAGGCGACGCGGCGGTGGCGCGGGCCTTCTCCGCCCTGCCCTTCGATCATCTGCTCTTCACCGGCTCCACCGCGATCGGCCGGCAGGTGATGCGCGCGGCGGCGGATAACCTTACCCCGGTCACGCTCGAACTCGGCGGCAAATCACCGGCGCTGGTGGCGCCCGACGCCGATCCGGTCGAAACCGCCCGGATCATCGCCGCCGGCAAGTTCTTCAGCGCCGGGCAGACCTGCATAGCCGCCGATTACGTGCTGGCGCCGGCGAGCATGGCCGAGACGCTCGGCGATGCCATCATCGCCGCCACGCGTGCCTTCTACCCGACGCTCGCCGGCAATCCCGACTACACCGCGATCATCTCGGAGCGGCATTACCGGCGCCTCTCCGCCTTGCTGGAGGAAGCCGCCGGCAAGGGCGCGCGGGTGACGCAGCATGACGCCCCCGGCGACGAGGCGAGCCGGAAATTCCCGCCGACCGTGGTGCTGAACCCTCCAGCGGATTGCGCGCTGATGCAGGAGGAGATCTTCGGGCCGATCCTGCCGGTCGTCGGCTATGAGAGCCTGGACGCGGCGATCGCCTATGTGAATGCGAGGCCACGTCCACTCGCGCTCTATGCCTTCACCCGCGACCGCAAAACCGAAAGAGAGATCCTGGCCCATACCGTTTCCGGCGGCGTCACCGTGAACGGCACGTTGCTGCATGTGGCGCAGGAGGATCTGCCGTTCGGCGGTATTGGGCCCAGCGGACTCGGCGCCTATCACGGGCGGGACGGATTCCTGCGCTTTTCCCATGCCCGGGCCGTGTATCGGCCGGGGCGGTTCAGCGGGTTCATGACCCTGACGCCACCGCATGGGCGGTTGACGCAGATGGCGCTGCGGGTGCTGGCGGGGGTGCGGCTGCGGGGGTGAGGAAGGCCAGGGCTCTGCCCTGGACCCGCTGGGGGCAGCCCCTCCGTGGCCATTCCATCGGCCGTTCCGGCCGATGGAACCTTGGGCCACTCCGCCCTCCAGACCCGCACAAGTTTTAGAACCATTCACGAAAAGGGGGCTGGGGCCGACGGCCCCGTCGTGCGAGGGCACGCCTGCGCGTGACGGGATGAATTTCCGTGTGGCCGCCGGGGCATCGGCGTGGTCGGGCGACGCCCTGCCAACCGCGATCATACCCAATCAGAAGTGATGCCACCTTCAGAAGTGGCTCCACCTATACAAATCGAAACGCTGTCTCGACGACGTCAGGCACCTCTGTGCGATGCGCGCGGCCACATCGCACGCTGGAGAAAGCGATGTGCAACTGTGAGCGAATGATTTCCCTGGGATTCGACCCGGAACTCTACCCCGCCGGAACACATATGTGCTTCATCTTCAACGACGACGACGAGCGTCGGCAGGTGATGGCGAAATACGTTCAGAGCGGCCTCGAAGGCAACGAGCAGGTTGGTTATTACGTTGACACGCTGGCGCCTGAAGACATGAAGAAGGCGCTACGTGAGTTGGGGGTTAATCTTCCCGCTGAACAGGATGGCAGACAATACAGCTTCACCGAGGCTGAGAAAATATATTGTCCGGACGGCCGATTTAAAATTGATCGCATGCTTGACGTCCTGACGCAAGCCCACCATCGCAGCATACGGGAGGGATATGCCGGCGCCCGTGTTACCGGCGAGATGACCTGGTCGAGAAAGGGCATTCCCGGGTCAGAGGACCTGGTAGAATATGAATCCCGCATCAACATCCTCCAGCGCACCGTGCCAGTCACGGCGATCTGCCAGTACGATGCGCGGTGTTTCGACGGGGCGACGCTCTACAGCATCCTGACTGTGCATCCGATGATGATTGTGCATGGGTTGGTGGTCCGGAATCCCTACTACATAGAGCCGGAAGTATTCCTGGCAAACAGGGCCGCAGGCTCCCGATCGCAAACGCCCGATACCCGCCCGTCTGCTGAAATTCTCGGAAGCCTCCTCGTCACGCTGCAAACACTCGACATGTTTCCAGATGTGGAAGGGATGGCCGCGTTCTTGCGTTCGGCGCTGAGAGACATTCCGGGTATTACCGACGCGTTGGCCTGTCTGCCCAGAAAGCTCCTGCATGCCGATCCGGCCACCATGCCGACGCTCGACTTTCGGTGCCCCAGAGCAGGCGATCAACCTGTTTCCGCCGTAAGCTGCGCGCTGGAGAATCAGCCGGCCCTCAAATGCGTCCCCTTGCGCACACCGCGCCAAGAATTCGGCTGCCTGCTCCTGGCCGTGAGCAACGAGGCGCAGTTTCTGCCTTACAAGCCCTTTGTCACCAATATCGGCGGCATGATCGCCAGCATATTGGAAAACCGCGATAATGTCCGATCCCTGGCGGAAGCGAACGCACATCTGAACCGGCTCGTCGATGAGCTTGAAGAACGCGTGAAAGAGCGGACGAGGCAGATTGAGCTAGCAAACGAATCGCTGGAAGCGCGCGTGCGCACCGAAGTCGCGGCCAGGGAGGTGGCGCAAATGCGCGCGGCCCAGGCCGAACGCATGCAAGCACTCGGCCAGCTCGCCGGCGGTATCGCGCATGACCTCAACAACGTGCTGCAGGCCGTGCAGGGCGCCACGCAACTGATCGGCAGGCGCGCGCGCGACAACGCGGACATCCAGCGCCTGGTGGACGTGGTGCTGGAAGCCGCCACGCGCGGCGGCGCCGTCACGCACCGCCTGCTCGCGTTTTCCCGGCAAAGCGATCTGCATGCCGAGGTGATCGATGTCGCCGCGTTGCTGGAGTGCCTGCGCGAAATCCTCTCCCATTCCCTGGGCGCCGGTATCGAGGTGCGGGTGGTGGTTGAACCGGGCCTGGCGCCCATCGTCGCCGACAAGGCGCAATTGGAAACCGCGCTGGTGAATCTGGCCACCAACGCGCGCGATGCGATGGACGGCGGCGGTACACTCACGATCACGGCCGAGGCGATCACGTCCAGCCACGCTGATGGGCATCCGGCGAGCCTGGCAATGGGTCATTATGTCTGCCTGCGTATGAGCGATACCGGCAGCGGCATGGATCAAGCGACCCTCGCGCGGGCGATGGAGCCGTTCTTCACCACAAAGCCCCAGGGCAAGGGCACCGGGCTTGGCTTGTCCATGGCACGAGGATTTGCCGAGCAGTCTGGCGGCACGCTGCTCCTGGACAGCGTGCCGGGACAAGGCACGACGGTTTCGCTGTGGCTCCCCCAGGCGGACGCCAGCGCCGTGCGTACGCAGGCATCAGCGTCACCCGTGTCCGGTGAGCCAGGGGGCGGTCAGGTGCTGCTGGTGGACGACGACACGTTGGTGCGCAGCACGCTCGAGGAGCAGTTGGCGGACGCGGGCTTCACGGTCCTGTGCGCCTCCAATGCGGCCGAGGCGTTGGCTTGTTTGGACGTGGAACCATCCATCCGGGTACTGGTGTCGGACTTGTCCATGCCGGGCGGGATGGACGGCATCGCCCTGATTCGCGAGGCGCAGGCGCGTCATCCCGATCTACCGGCAGTGTTGCTGACCGGCTACGCGGGCGATGGGAGGGAAACAGACCTGGCGCTTGGCGGCTTGCAGGGCGGCAGGTTTTCGTTGCTGCACAAGCCCATGTCAGGCGCCCTGCTCGCCGCCCGCATCACCGCGCTGCTCGCGGCCCAGGAGACGGCCTGCACATAGACTAACCCAATAATATCAGCCGCCATTGCTGGATAGAAGGGCTCGTTGGCGTCGAATTTCAGAGAGGACGTTGGACGACAGGTCTGGAGCGCTGTTTTCGGATCGTGAGGCGGCACGCGACCGCCAGCAGGATCCCCCATAATCCCACCGCGGAGAGCGCTTCGAGCGACACGGCCGGGCCGCCCAAGATCCCATCGCGAAGAGCCAGCACCGACAGGAGGGCCGCCGCAACCTCCAGGATGAACAATGCAGGGCGGCGGTTTGCTCGCTCCGGATGAAGCACGCGAAGGACGCGCGTCAACATGCCCCGAACACCACATGTGGTTGTATAAACCATGGCCCGAAGGTGGCGATTAGCGCATAAGAAATCCATATCGCAGCGAAGCCGTCGAAATACAGAAGGTATAAAGACGGCAATATCAACCCTCGATTATCCGTCAGCCTGCCCTGACAGAGCATGCCGGGCGACCGGTTCGAGGGTCAGGCCCTGGACCACGATCGAAAAGACGACGATCCCATAGGCGATGGTCAGAATCGGAGCCTTGTTTGGGCCGTCCGGCAGAGACAGGGCCATGGCGACGGAGAGTCCTCCCCGCAAACCGCCCCAGGTGAGGATCAGTAAGGAAGCATACCGGCGCGGAAGATGCAGGTTGAGAGGCAAAGCCGAAACGGCGACGCTGAGCCCGCGGATGAGGAGCACCAGGGGGATCATGGCCGCTGTGGCGATGAAATTCCACCATTCCAGGTCGATCGCCGCGATTTCAAGCCCGATCATCAGGAACAGCAAGGCATTCAGGGTTTCCTCGATGAGGCGCCAGAAGGTCATCAGGTGCTGTCGGGTCGTCTCGCTCATCGCGCCGCCCATGCCATGATTGCCGATCAGAATGCCGGCAACGACAACGGCAATGGGGCCGGAGACCCCGAGCATTCCGGCCAGGCTATAGGTGCCGGACGCAAGCGCCAGCGAGATGATCAACTCTACGTTGTAATCGTCGACCTGCCGGATCATCAGGAACGTGAAATAGCCAAGCCCCAGTCCGAGAAGCGCGCCGCCGACCGCCTCGAGCAGAAAAAGGCTGGCGATTGTGGCTGGACCGAAGTGGTCGATCTGAGTGCCGGTCGCCAGCGACAGCATGAGCATGAACAGGACCACGCCGACCCCGTCGTTGAACAGGCTCTCTCCCGCGACGGTCGCCTGAAGGTCCCGGGGGATACCGACCCGCTTCAGCACATCGAGGACCGAGACCGGGTCGGTGGGCGAGATTAAAGCGCCCAATACAAGGCACCAGGAGAGCGGTATGCCGAGCCCGAGCAAACGCGAAACGGCAAGCAGCGCCGCCGCGACCAATCCGGTCGAAAGCACCGTAGCGAGAGTGGCGAGCGCCAGGATCGTCCACTTACGCTCGAACATATCCCTGGAATTGACATGGAGAGCGCCGGCGAAGAGGAGAAAGGCCAGGAAGCCGTTGAGCAGCGTCGCTGGGAAGTCGATGCTGCCGACGAGATTGCGGATCACCAGCTTGAGGCCGAGGCCTGGCAGGACGGCATCCAGCGCGATCAGGATCGAGGCACCGGCGGCGGCGCCGACAAGCAGGCCCACGGTCAGGGGCAGCTTCCAGACCCGATAATTCAGATAGGCGAGGCCGGCCGATGTGACGAGCAGAAGGGCCAGCAGGTCGAAGGACGAATGCACGGGTTATGTCTCGTCGAGAAGCGATTTGGAGCCGTTGGCCGACTCGGGGGAGGCCATTATGCCAAGTCTCGCCGACACGGAGCCGCGCGCCAATCGGAATAAATAATTCAAGGCGATTGCGAACTGAGCGCTATAAGTATCGGATTCTAAAGGCTACGCCTTTGGCGGGAGCCAGGGGTGGAGCCCCTGGCCTTTGCTTTGCTCCCGCTACCGCCGCCGCGGCGCCGGGGCGGCCGGGGCGCTGAAGCCGAGCATACGGAACGTCTCCCGCATATGCGGCGGCAGGTCCGCCGCCAGTTCCAGCGTGCCGCCGGCCGGATGCGGCAGGACCAGCGCGCGCGCGTGCAGGTGCAGCCCTTCCGGCAGGCCGTCCACCAGCGCCTGTTCCGCGCCGTATTTCATGTCGCCCAGGATCGGTGCGCCGATGGCGGCGCAATGCACGCGGAGCTGATGGGTGCGGCCGGTCAGCGGCATCAGTTCCAGCCAGGCGAGTTTCTGCGCCGCGTTGTCGAGGGTGCGGAAATCGGTGATGGCGCGGGCCGCGTCCTCGTCGCCTCGCTCGGCGGGCTCGGTGCGTTCGCCGCGCAGGCCGCCGATGCGGCGGAGCGGCAGGTCGATGCGGCCTTCCACCGGCACCGGCCGGCCGGCGGTCACGGCCCAATAGGTCTTGTGCACAGCCCGGCCGCGGAAGGCGGCGGCAAGCTTGGCGGCGGTGCCGGGGGTGCGGGCCAGCAGCAGCACGCCGGAGGTGTCACGGTCAAGCCGGTGCACGAGGCGCGGGCGATCGGGGGCGCCGAAGCGGAGCCCGTCCAGCATCGCGTCCAGGTGCCGCACGATGCCGGGGCCGCCCTGCACCGGCAGGCCGGACGGCTTGTTCAGCGCAATCACCTGGTCGTCGCGGTAGATCACCATCCGCTCCAGGTCCTTCTGCTCCCGCGGGTCGAGCGCCGGCGGGGCGGAAGGTTCGGCCGGCGCGGCCGGCAGCGGCGGCACGCGCACCGCCTGGCCGGGCGAGAGCCGGGTCGCCGCCTCGACGCGCTTGCCGTCCACGCGCACCTGGCCGGTGCGGCAAAGCTTCTGGATCGCGGCCTGGGTCAGCCCGGGATAGTGGCGGCGGAACCAGCGATCGAGCCGGATCTCCTGCTCATCCTCGGTCACCAGGCGGGTGGTCACGCTCATACGTCGATTATCCTTGGTAGCCGGCGCCGCGCCTTGGTTTTTGCGCGCGCTGCCTGGAACGATAAGGCCAGGGGCTCCGCCCCTGGACCCCGCCAAAGGCTTAGCCTTTGGAATCCATTAGTTAGAGCAATATCCGCAAGCCAAGGCGAACGGAAAATGCCCTAAGTGATCGGGGGTCTGGGGCCTCAAGGCCCCA
>DATJWY010000002.1:0-10507 GCA_035500775.1 Acetobacteraceae bacterium | reverse complement strand
GATAACCAGGCGAACGTACGCGCCCTGGCCAACGGCCAGGTCGCGCCGGATGCGTTCGCCTACACGGTCTCCGACGGGCAGACCTATACCCAGACGACCACGCAGACCATCGAGAACCTGATCCCGCAATCGGAAGCCTTCAACGATGCCAGTTGGGTTTCCACATTGCCTGCTGGCATTCCGAGCACTCCGCCCGCCCTCAATTTACCGCTCACGATCAGCAGCAATGTCGGTCCCGGCCCGATGGGCGGGGCGAACACTGCGGATCAAGTGAACCTCATGGGCCCCAGCGCGGCAATCTACTATAAGACCAACGTCTCAGGACAATATACGTTCAGCGTCTGGGTGAGGTTGATCAGCGGCGCCGAGGATTTCAGTCTTGGATACTACGATGCCTCGACGAACACGATCGTCTATCAGGCTGCTCTCGCCACCAGTAACTGGCAGCGCATCAGCATCACCTTCTCCGGCGACGGAAGTGCAAATTCCTGGGTCGGGGTGCTGCACAGCCCCTATCAGGCCGCGAATGGCGTCCTCGAGCTATGGGGCGCGCAACTCAATGGCGGAGCCGCACCCGAGCCCTATCTCGCGACCACCGGCACACCAGCCACTACTACGACATCCACGACCACCAGTGTCGGCGCCACGCTGACGGTGAACGTGACTGGCGACACGCCAGTCGGGACGCCGGACTCGGCGGCGGTGAGTGTGGGTGGCACGCAGGTGGCAACCGGCAATGTGCTGTCCAACGATACCGCTCCGCACGGCTTGCCGCTTAGCATCGTCGCGGTCAATGGGACCACGGTGAGCGCGAGCGGCACGACAACGATCGCCGGCATCTATGGCATGCTCGTCATCCAGGCAAACGGGCAATACACCTATACGCTGACCAATAGCCAGGCGAATGTGCAAGCGCTTGTCGGCGGCCAGACGGTCGCGGACAGTTTCAGCTACACGCTTTCCGACGGACAGGTGTACACGCAGGTTACATCGAAGATTGATCAAAACCTGATCGTGCAATCCGAGGCATTCAATAGCGCCTCGTGGGTGACATTCGCGAGCTCAGGGACATTGCCGACGATCGTCGCCAATGTCGCTCCCGGCCCCAATGGCGGAGCGAGCACTGCGGACGAGGTGACGCTCGCAGGAGCCAATTCCGGCATCTGTTACCAAACCAATGTTCCTGGCCAATACATCTTCAGCGTTTGGGTAAGACTCATCAGCGGCGACGGAGATTTCAGTTTCAATTATTATAGCGGCTCCCTTGGAGTAAATTATATTCAGAGCACCGTCGCCACATCGGCCTGGCAGCGACTGACATTCGCCTTCAGTGGCGACGGCAGCGCGTATTCGAATGTCGCGCTGATGCATGGCCCAAGCCAGTCGACGAGCGGCACATTCGAGTTCTGGGGTGCCCAACTCAATCCCGGTACCGTGGCGGATAATTACGTGCCGACAACCGGCAGCCCGGCCACGGTCACGACATCCGTGACCAGTACCCCCACGATCGGCTCGGCCCTCACGGTCTCCGTGTCAGGCAGCGATACCGGCAAACTCGGGCCTGCTCTCGATTTCCAGAACTCGACCCAGGCGGTGGTAGCGGATCTCGCGACCGGGCAGTGGTCTTACGCATTGAATGTCATGCCGCTTGGCGATTCCATAACCTACGGCTGGAACGCGCAAAACCTTCAGACGCAGAACAATCTCTCGGAGGGTTACCGCGGCCCGCTCTGGTCCGATTTCGTCAACAATAACATGCTGGTCAACTTGGTCGGAGACCACAACGACGGCCCACCCACGCTGCTGGACCAGGCCAATGCCGGCTATCCCGGTTTGATGACCAACCAGATCGCGGTGCGGCTTCCCGGGTTGCTGGCTGCTGAGCACCCGAACGCGATCCTGCTGATGGCCGGGACGAACGACATCTTTGAAGGCGTCGCGCCGAGCACGATCTCAGCGAATATCCTTGGGATGCTGAACACGGTGGCGAGCTTCAGCCCGTCCATCCATGTTTATGTCGCGACGTTGCTGCCTATGGCCAACAGCTTTTCCGCGGACGTCGCGCCGGTCGATACGGCGATCACGAGCATGGTCCAACAGGCCCAGGCCAGCGGCCTCAATGTCAGCTTGGTGAACATGAGCAATTTCACTACCGCGGATCTTTCCTCCGACGGTACCCACCCATCGGCCACCGGCTACGCGCTGATGGCGCAAGACTGGCATTCCGCCATTCTGGCGCAGCAGCCCGCCAATGGCGGAACGCCAGGCGGCATTGCCAATCAGATCTCGTCTTCAATCTATAATCTCGTTGGCGGCAGTGGCAACGCTCTTCTGATCGGCAATACACAGCCCAACATAATTTCTGCTGGCTCCGGAAACGATGTCCTGGTCGGCGGCGGCGGCAATGACACCTTGATAGGCGGTGCCGGCGCCGCCGAGTTCGTCATCACCCCTGCAGCCGGCACAATTACCATCCAGGATTTCATGCCATCAGCTGGCGACATGCTCGTATTTGATGGCATTTCCGGGCTGACGAGCGCTGCCACCCTTTCTGGCCATGTGACGCAAAGCGGTGGCCAGACGAATATCGATTTGACTTCGTTCGGAACTAATCTCCACGTAGTCATCCAAAATTACACTGGGGATCTCAGTCAGAGTCAGTTTATCTAGTGTATCCACCCGGAGATTGAGGTGGTCCCATCTCTTTGGACAGTTTGCGGCCCAGATAAGCTCGCGTCTGCGGGTCGTCAGGCCGCCATGCTCTCCATCCCGCTTGCCCAGTCGGGCGTGCGCCCGGCGAGGCTCGAGTGGGGCCGCCGGGTATTGTAGTAGCCGATCCAGTGCGACAGTCCGGCCCGCAGATCGGAGCCGGCCGAGGTGCGACGACGGCCCCCGAATCGAACTGGTAGGCAGGGACTGGACGGCAAAAGCCATCGCTTCACGGCGGCTTTCGAGTGTCACCCTGGGCATCGCGGAAGATGTTACGAGGAAGGTTAGTTGGCCTCTTTCAGGCCGACTTGCTTCCATTGCGCTTCCAGTTCCGCGAGACTGGAAGCAAGATTACCCACAAGCCATTGAAATTATTGGTCGGAGCGGCGGGATTCGAACCCACGACCCCCAGTCCCCCAGACTGATGCGCTACCAGGCTGCGCTACGCTCCGACCGAGCCGTGCGGGTCCGAGCGGTGTAGCAGCGGAAGACCGATCCCGCAACCGCTTGGAAACACTTCGCCGCATCTCACGGCACATCTCAGGGCAGCAGCGCCCGCAATTGCTCCAAATGATGGAGCGTCTGCTCCAGCGCGGCGCGGAGCCGCAGTGCCATTTCGTCGGCCCGGCCGCGCGCCTCGGCCCTTGGTTCCTTCTCGTCCTCGGGCACGTCGACGGCCGCGGCCGGCTCCACGGCGGCGGCCTGCTCGGCCTCGGCTTCCGCGCGCTCCGCGGCAGTCGGCGGCGGGATGTCGTCGGACAGCTTGCCGCCGCCCTCTCGCAGCAGACGCTGCACGCCCTTGATCGTATAGCCCTGAATATAGAGCAGATCAGAGATGCGGCGGAGCAGCTGGATATCGTCCGGCCGGTAATAGCGCCGGCCGCCGCCGCGCTTGAGCGGCTTCACCTGGGGAAATTTCGTCTCCCAGAACCGCAGCACATGCTGCGGAATGTGAAGCTCATCCGCCACCTCGCTGATGGTGCGGAAGGCGTTGGGCGCCTTGCGCGGCTTTGTGCGGCCCTGATCCAGGCCCTCACCGCTCACGTCGTCGTGCGAGGCCCCGAGCATGGCTTACTCGTCTCCCTCCGGCTCCGCCGTCTGGCCGTTGATCTGTGCCTTGAGCACCTGACTCGGCCGGAACACCAGAACCCGCCGCGGCAGGATCGGCACCTCGACGCCGGTTTTCGGGTTGCGGCCGATACGGCGTCCCTTCTGCCGCACCGAGAACGTGCCGAAGCCGCTGATCTTGACCGATTCTCCCGATTCCAGAGCGGCCGCTACCCGCTCCAGCACCGTCTCCAGCAAATCCGCCGATTCGTTCCGGGAGAGACCGACCTCGGTATAAATCCGCTCGGCAAGATGGGCGCGTGTCACCGTGTTCATGCGGACAGGCTACGCAGCCCCGCACGTCCAGTCAACAAATCACGAAGGATCAGGGATTTATACCAAGCAATCTTCGCCGGACGGTCACAGGAGCCGCTACATGCGGACGAGCGCCGATCCCCAGGTCAAACCGCCCCCCAGGGCCTCCATCAGCACCAGGTCGCCGCGCTTGATCCGGCCGTCGCGGCTGGCCTCGGACAGGGCCAGGGGAATCGAGGCGGCCGAGGTATTGGCATGCCGATCGACCGTTACCACCACCCGCTCCGGCGGCAGGCCGAGCTTGCGCCCCATGGCATCGATGATGCGGCGATTGGCCTGGTGCGGCACCAGCCAATCGACATCTTCCTGGGTAAGCCCATTCTTCTCCAGCGCCTCGTCCACCGCCTGAGCCAGCTTGGTCACGGCGTGGCGAAACACTTCCCGGCCGTTCATGACCAGGTGCCCCGGCCGGTCCCGCCGCCCGACCGCGCCATCGACATAGAGGAGGTCGCCGAGCGAGCCCTGCGCGTGCAGATGGGTGGAGAGGATGCCCCTGCCCTCATCCGCCAGCGCACCACTCGCCCGCAGCAGCACCGCGCCCGCGCCGTCGCCGAACAGCACGCAGGTGGTGCGGTCGTTCCAGTCCAGAATCCGGGAATAGACCTCGCTGCCAATGACGAGCGCCGTCCGCACCTGACCGGTCCGGATCATCGCGTCCGCGACCGAGAGGCCATAGACGAAGCCGCTGCACGCCGCGGCGAGATCGAATCCGAAGCCGCGCGGGATACCGAGCTCCGCCTGAACCCTGACCGCCGTGGCCGGGAAAGCCTGGTCCGGCGTGCTGGTGGCGAGAATGACCGCGTCCACCTCCGCCGGGTCGGCCTCGGCATGCGCGAGCGCCGCGCGCGCCGCCTGCGCGCCCATGAAGGTCGCGGTTTCGTGCGGCCCGGCGATGTGACGCTGACGGATGCCGGTCCGCTCCTGAATCCAGGCGTCGGAGGTTTCCAAGCGCTGCGCCAGCTCGTCATTGGTGACGAGGCGCTCGGGCAGGTAACCGCCGATGCCGGCCAGGATGGAACGTACTGTCATTGGAATCCGCTTGGTTCAGGCCGTGGCGAGAGTGGGGCCGCTGCCGGAACCATCCCGGTCAGCGTCATCCTTGGCGGCCATCAGCGTCACGATGCGGGCCAGCCCTTCGCGAATGCGTTCGTTGAAGCGATGCACCACCATGTCCATGGCGACGTCCACCGCATGGGCGAAACCCTCGGCATCCGTGCCGCCATGCGACTTCACAACCATGCCGTTCAGCCCGAGCATCACGGCGCCGTTATAGCGGCGCGGATCGAGCCAGAGCCGCAGCTGGTCGAGTCCCGGCCGGGCCAGCAAATAGCCGAGTCGCGCGCCGAGGCTGCTGGTGAACACCTGACGCAGCAGGCTACCGACCAGCTTGAAGGCCCCCTCGCCGGTCTTCAGCGCCACGTTGCCGGTGAACCCGTCCGTGACCACCACATCCGTGGTCCCGGCCGCGATGTCGTGCCCTTCGACGAAGCCGTGGAATTGCGGGCCGATATGGCTGAGGCGGATGATCTCCGCCGCCTGCCGCACCCGCTCGTCGCCCTTCAGTTCCTCGGCGCCGACATTGAGCAGGCCGATCGTCGGCGCCGGCAGGCCGAGCACGGTGCGGGCGAACATGTCGCCAAGCACCGAGAACTCCACCAGGTTGCGCGCGTCGCAGGCCACGTTGGCACCGAGGTCGAGCATAACGACATCGCCCCGTGCCGAGGGCATGATCGCGGCCATGGCCGGCCGGTCGATGCCCGGCAGGGTCTTGATCACGATCTTCGCCAGCGCCAGCAGCGCCCCGGTATTGCCGGCGGACACGACACCGCTCGCCTCGCCAGTCGCCACCGCGTCGATGGCCATGCGCATGGACGCGCCGCGCATCCGCAGTGCCACGGTCGGCTTGAGATCGCCGCCGATCACCTGCGGCGCGTGGCGCACCGTACAGGCGGCGGCGGCCCGCTTGCGCCGGGCAAGCAGCGGAGCGAGCCGAGCCTCGTCGCCGACCAGAAGGAAGCGTGCCCCCGGATGGCGCTCGGCGGCGATGGCAAGGCCATCCACCACCACGTCCGGGGCGTGATCGCCGCCCATGGCGTCAATCGCCAGGGTGTATGGCTCGCTCACCGAACGGCCTCATGCAACATGGCGCGATACGGCGCGATCAGATCCGGACCGCGCCCTTCAGCGCCTTGCCGGCCTGCACCACCTCACGGCCGTCATAATGGCCGCAGTGACCGCAAACATGATGCGGGCGCTTCAGCTCGCCGCAATTCGCGCACTCGGCATGGGCCTCGGTGGTCAGCGCCTCATGAGAACGGCGCATGCCCCGCCGCGACGGCGAGGTCTTTCTCTTGGGAACGGCCATGGAAAAGCGTCTCCGGGTTATTCTGTCGCGCCGGCCCGGCGACAACGGGTGTGACGCGCGAACAGGCAGTACGAGAGCCGCGCCGTCTAGCAGACCAAGCGGGGGCGCGGCAAGATACGGTTTTAGCGTGGTCCTGTGCATGCTTGGCATATCCCAGGCATTCATTGCCGGCCACTCATCCGCCGCGGAAAACCGCGACCCGCGCGGCGGAAACTGGTTCTCCTTTTCAGGTGCCGCCGGGACGGCGGAAATGCGCCAGGGCACCGAACGGCCCACCCGGCTCCTCGCTGAATTGCGGCAGCACGGCGCCCGGCTTGCGCGGATACGGCTCCAGCGCCAGGGCCAACTGCTCCGCCGCCGCCTCGCCGAGATCGATCGTGGCATTGGCGAACGGGATCTCGTCCACGGATTCGGGGTCCTCATCCTCGCTCTCCAGCCCCTCGGGCACGAAGCGGACCGCGAATCGCTCCACGATTTCGGCCTCGAACGGGTCGAGGGACACGACGCAAACCTGCGTCACACGCGCCCGCAACTCACCTTCCGCCGCGACGCTGCCGCCCGGCACCGGGCGCAGGACGAAGCGGCAACGCAGGGCGCCAACGGCGGGCACGCCGAATCGGCTGGCGAGCGCCGCGCGCTCCTCGGCATTGGACTCCACCGGCACCTCGACGGCGCCGGTCGAACCGAGCCGATCCAACGAGAAAGGACGAGACAATTCGGGCTTCATGCAGCCACCGTACAAGCCTGAGGAAACACAACCCGCCCGGCGCAAAGCCCGGCGGGATCCTGATGCCGAAGATCGGCGTCGAACCCGGCCACCAGCCGGGCCAGCCGCGGCGCGGCCCCCTCGGGCGCCGCGCCGCGCCAGACATTGCGCGCCAGCGCCACGGCGAGCGCCGCCTCGTCGTCCGCCGCCAACGCCGCTTCATAGGCGCGCGCGCGCCCGTGCAGCGCCTCCCACATCGCCCGCACCCGCTTGCCGACCGAAAGATCGCCGACGCCGAGTTCGCGGAGCGCCTGGTCCATGTCGGAAAACATGGCGTCGAACACCGCCTGCGCGAGGTCCGGCCCGGGCGACGGCAGCGCGCGCAGGCGGCGGATCAGCAGGCACACATGGAGGCCGATCATGTCGAAGCGGCCGTCGAGCGTGTCCGGCACGCCGAGGTCGCGATACCAGAACGGATCGCGCCCTGCCCGCACCGCGGCGCCGTAAAGCACGAAACCGACCCGCTCATGCCGGGCGCGACCGAAGAGACCGAAGAATGCCATCCCACCCCGAAACAACCTGACCGGTCCGCGAACACACGCCGCACATTGACAGCCCCGGCCCGGACATGACACGCCAGACATAGCGTGCCGCAAGGGCCGGTCAACCGCGATGGTCAACCAATGACCGGCGGGCGGCCGGCCCCGGTGGCGTGTCCAAGCCGGAGGGCGGTCCCCGCCGGCATCTCATGCCGGGAAGACAAGAGCGTGCGCTTCTTCAAAACAGCCCGCGTGGCCCTCACGGTTCTCTGCCTGCTCCCAGGCTGCAGCGTGGTCGCGCCGCAAAAGTTCAACCGTGGCAACGCCATCGATCAGGACGCGATGAAGCAATTGGTGCCGGGTGTCACCTCCCGCGCCGACGTCACCGCGCTGATCGGCTCCCCGACCGCCCATGCCACCTTCGACGACAACACCTGGATCTATGTCAGCCAGGTGACCGAGACCCGGGTCGGGCGCACCGAGGGCGTGGACTCGCAGAAAGTGGTCGTCCTCGCCTTCACCCCGAACGGGGTGCTGAAGGATGTGCGCCAGTTCAACGACGACGATTCGATCGCCGTCGCCATGGTGAGCCGGAGCACGCCCTCGCCGGGCAGCGAGGCCTCGTTCCTGCAGCAATTGCTGGGCAATGTCGGGCGGTTCTCGCCCACGGGCGGCGGCATGGGCGGCGGTTCGACCGGCAACACCCTTCCCTGATCCGCCGTCCCCGGACGGGGCGCGGCGGCCGGTATTGCAGGGCGGGTTGGCTCAGGGCGGCGGCTGGCATGACACCTGACCGCATGGCGGAGCCGCCCGGTCCCGGCTTGAAAGCCGGGCCGCCCCGCCGCTCGACTGCTAAAAATTATTTCAAAAACAGAGCATTAGCGCAGGCACATCAACCCGCGCCTCAACGACGTCAGTGCCCGGCGCCGCGCAGTTCCTCATCCGCCGCCCGGAGCAGACGGGCGAGTCGCCCGGCCCAGGCCGCCTGCCCCGCCGCGTCGGCGATCAGATCCTGGCGGATCTCAAGCTCCACATGCGGCAGGCCCCGCCGCTCGGCATGCACCGGCACGGTGTAGTCGGTGACATCGCTGACCGCGTAGGGCGCGTTGTCTCCCACCACCAGATCGCCCTCGGCCCGCAGCAGATCGAGCATGAGCCGGGCCAGCCGGTCGTCCCGGTTGTAGAGCACGCCGACCTGCATGGCCCGCGATTCGCCCTTGAACACCGGGGTGAAGCTGTGCATCGCCACCAGCACCGTCCGGCGCCCGGCGGCATGCCGCGCATCGAGAAACGCCGCGATCCGCTGATGGTAGGGGACAAAAATCTCCGTCCGGCGCGCCTCCTTCTCCGCCGCCGAGATCCCGGCATTGCCCGGGATGCGGGTATGCTCGCTGATCACCGGCATGGAACTCTCGACACGCGGATCGCGGTTGCAGTCGATGACGAGGCGGGAATAGGCCTGGAGCACCGCTTCCGCTTCCAGCGCCTCCGCGAGCAGCCGGGTGACGCCGGCGATGCCGATATCCCAGGCGATATGACGTCCGCGCTCGCTCTCCGGCAAGCCGAGCGTGCCGAGTCGGCGGGGAATGAGGCGACCGGCGTGATCGGCGGTCAGGAAGAAATCGGAGGCCGCGCCCTCGGCCAGAACCTGCACGGGTGAGGGTTCGTCCTCCGCCAGCAGGCGGAACGCAGCTTGATCCATTCTCGCGGGAGCCTCGCCGTGAAACTGATGGGTATGCGGCGATGTAAGGCGGTTCCCGCCCATGCGGTCAACCAGGGCGGCGGCGGGAGGGAGTAAGGCCAGGGGCGTTGCCCCTGGACCCCAGCAAAGGCAAAGCCTTTGCAATCCAACACCTTAGAGGATGATTGCCTGAGATTGAAGCGCGGAGACTTGGGGCTTTGAGGCCCCAGGCCCCCGATATGTTATTACAGGAAATGAAGTAATGGGGTCCGGGGCCGTCCGGCCCCGGCGGGGTCCAGGGGCAGCGTCCCTGGCCTTCCTTCAGATCAACCCAAACCTATCACTCTCTAAAAATGACTCCAGCCGGTCCGCGCCAGCGCCATCTCCGCGCCATCCGCCCGCACCACGCGCACCCCGTTCGTGCCCGCGACGAAGCGGCCGATCCGCGTCACGGGCACGCAGACTCGTGCCGCGGCGGCGCGCAAGGCCGGCTCGCGCTCCGGCGGCACCGCGAGCAGCAATTCGTAGTCATCGCCGCCGGTCAGGCAGGTGGCGAGCCAGTCCGGCCCCGCCTCCCGGGCCGCCGGCGAGAGCGGCACCCGGTCGGCCTCGATCACCGCGCCGAGCCCCGCGGTCCGGCAGAGATGGCCGCAATCCTGCACCAGCCCATCCGACACATCTATCGCCGCCACGGCGATGCCGGCCAAGGCCTGCCCGAGCGCGAGACGCGGCTGCGGCAGGCGGTAGCGCATCGCGAGAAACCCCTCAGAGTCCGCGATCTCGCCGCGCAATGCCCGGAGGCCCAGCGCGCCATCGCCGATCGTGCCCGTCACCCAGAGCGCATCCCCGTCCCGCGCGCCGGCGCGGCGCAGCGCGGTGCCGGGCGCGACATGGCCGAGTACGGTCAGCGACAGGGTGATCGGTCCCGGCGTGCCGGTGGTGTCGCCGCCGAGCAGGGGAATGCCATAGGTCGCCTGATCCTCCGCCAGCCCCGCGGCGAAGCCGGCGAACCAGGCATCCGGCGTCGCGCGCGGCGCCGCCACGGTCATCAGATAGCCGAGCGGCGCCGCGCCCATGGCGGCGAG
>DATJWY010000001.1:0-2923 GCA_035500775.1 Acetobacteraceae bacterium | reverse complement strand
ACAAAGGGCCGGATTTCCTGCTATGCTGCGGGGTGGGAACACGAGCCGGGAACAGGACCCTATGGCGGAAACCGCCGAGAAAGCCACCGTCGTCATCAAGAAATACGCCAATCGACGGCTCTACAATACGGCCACCAGCAGCTACGTGACGCTCGACCATCTCTGCCAGATGGTAAAGGACGGCGTCGAATTCGCGGTCTACGACGCCAAGTCCGGCGAGGACATCACCCGCTCTGTCCTGACCCAGATCATCGTCGAGGAGGAGGCCAAGGGCCAGAACCTGCTGCCGATCAACTTCCTGCGCCAGCTCATCAGCTTCTACGGCGACAACCTGCAGTTCCTGGTGCCCCGCTACCTCGAGCACACCATGCAGTACTTCGCCAATAACCAGGAGCAGATGCGCACCTACATGCGCGACACCTTCGGCGGCATGTTCCCGTTCGGCCGTTTCGAGGACCTGGGCAAGCAGAACATCGCCTTCTTCGAGCGCGCCCTCAAGATGTTCGCCCCCTTCCAAGGCGTTCCCGGCAATTCCGAGACCGGTGAAGCGCCCCCCGCCACCCCCGATACGGCCTCGCTCGCCGACCTCAAGAGCCAGCTCGACTCCCTCCAGCGCCGCCTCGACAGCCTGAACCCGCAGAAGCCCGACAAGTCGAAGTAGCGCACCCGCCCCGTTTCCCTCCAATGTGATTCCCCCGCGAAAGCGCTAGGGCATCTACACATTTTTGAGGGTCCAGCCCGCGGCGAAGGCGCGGAAGTAGGTGAGGCCGTTGTGGAAGGTGATCGGACCGGGCGGTTTGGCTTCGTATTCGTGCCAGCCGCCGAGCTTGGCGATGACCCAGGCGGCCCAGGCGAGGGTGTCCTTCGGATGGGGGTTCTTCTGCCGCGCTGTGTTGCCCTGAAGACGGGCATTGAGGGCCGCAATGGCGGCGATCTCGCGGCCTGTGAAGGTAAGGCTGGCCGGCCGCTGATCGCGGCCGTCGCGGGCCTGGACGAGTTGCAAGATGATGGCCGCCGCCTTGGCGGCGATGGCGACCAGCTTGAGCAGCCGGTCGGCGGTGGCGAGCTGACTGTCTTCGAGGCGCAGGCCCTGGAGCTTCAGGGTGCGGAAGAACTGCTCGATGAGCCAGCGCTGCCGATACCACTCGACGATCTGCCAGGCGGCGTCGACGCTGTCGACCGCGTGGGTGGTCAGCAGAATCCAATGCACGGGCTCGGCATCGCGCGGGGGATTGTGTTCGATGACCTCCACCGCATTGACCTGGAGGCTATCGGGCAACCCCTCTTCCCCTGTGGTCGCTGGCCGCTTGAGCCTCAGCGAGGCGAAGCGAAGCGAGAGATGCGCTTTGCGCGGGCGGCGGTTGGCGCGTTCGCGCAACTCGATCGTCGCCATAGCGGCGGCCGGCAGGCCGGCCATGGCGGCGCGCACCGTGCCGCCCTCGACCAGGGCGTGATCGTTCATCAGCCGGGTGAGCAGATGGACGCTGTCGGTCGGCGTCAACACCCAGTGCGCATAGAAGTCCGCCTCCCGATCCCCGACGATCGTGATCAGCCGCGCCGCCGCCAACGTCTCCTTGGCTTCCTCGGCGCCGGCAATCCAGCGGCCGGACTCCTTTTCCGCCAACCGCCGTCGGGCGTGCGGCGTGGTCACCTCACCCTGGCGCGTCCACACTCGGCCGCCGGCCAGGCCCAGCACGGCCCCGCTGTCGGCATCCACGGCGAGCAGCGGATGCAACAGCACGCCAAACACATTGCCTTTCTTGATCTTGCCCAGCCCGCGCCGGTCTTCTTCCGTGGTCGCGAACTTGATCTCGCAGGTGTCCTCGAGGGCCAGAACATGCCGGCCCGACGCCGCCGGCCGCGTCTGCTCGCTCCAGCCCTCCGTCAGCTTCTCGACCGTCACGCTCTCATTGGCCAAGAACCGCCAAAAGCGCATCTGCACCGACCAGCATCCTTGCGCCAGCCGCCGCAGGCATACAGTCCGGCACGCCACCATACGCCCGAGAAGCGCCGCCCCCCTTTATCGAGACGCCGGTCCCCGAACCGTCCCAGCGACCAATCGATCTCTCCCATGGCGACACTCCGGTTTGCCCAAAGTGCCCCTGACTGAATCACAACACGCAGCGCTTCTGGAATCTCTAGTCGCTACATCGAGTCACTATGTCGCACCGAGATGTGTAGATGCCCTAGCGCGAAAGCGGGGGTCCAGGGGCCACCGCACGTCGCTTGCCCTGGTCCCCCCCTTCCGCGGGAGAATCAATAAAGGGGGTGCGTCAGCAGAACGACTTCGGAATCGTCCCGGCCCGGAGGTCGCGGATGCGGGCGGCGACCTTCTGCCACTCCGCCTGCGCCGCGTCATCGCCGGCGCTCGCGGCTTCGCCGGCACGCGCCTCCGCCCTCGCCGCGGCCGTGGGGCCGTGCCGCTCGATCAGCTCGCGGGCGCAGCGCTCGATCTCCCGATTGGTCATCATGCCCTTCAAACGCCCGGCGCGCGGCGGGGTTCCTGCACAGATGCGGTCTCTTCCGCGCAGTGCAAGGTGCCGGCCGGAGCGTCCTGCCGTCTCCTGACAAGATGCATCGCGGCCGCAGACCGCCTATATCGGAACGAGGCGTGGCATCCAGGAGCAATTAGCCGCATGATCCCCTTTTCCGTCCTCGACCTCTCGCCGATCATCGCCGGCGGCGACGCCGCGCGGGCGCTCGCCAACACGCTTGACCTCGCCCGCCACGCCGAGCGCCTCGGCTACCGCCGCTACTGGCTGGCCGAGCATCACAACATGCCGGGCATCGCCAGCGCCGCCACCGCCGTCGTCATCGGCCATGTCGCCGCCGGCACGCGCCACATCCGCGTCGGCGCCGGCGGCATCATGCTGCCGAACCACGCCCCACTCGTCATCGCCGAGCAGTTCGGCACCCTTGCCCA